>JBAQZI010000031.1:0-40040 GCA_049790835.1 Solirubrobacterales bacterium | reverse complement strand
ATCGCCGCCTGGGCGTCGCCGGCGTCGACCTCCGCCCCCCAATCGTCCATCGGCAGCGAGACGAAGACGGGGCCGCGCGGCGCCAGGCCGGCGAGGTGGGCGCCGTGGGCGAGGGCCAGCGGCACGTCCTCGGCCCGCGGCGGCTCATAGGACCACTTGACCAGCGGGTGCGGCATCCGCGTCGCGTCGCGGTTGGTCAGGTTGGCCTGCAGGGTGATCTGCGCCCGCGCCTGCTGGCCGGCGGTGACGAGCAGGGGCGAGTGGTTGGCCTGGGCGTTGAAGATCGCCCCCATCGCGTTGCCAACGCCCGGCGCGGTGTGGAGGTTGACGACGGTGGTCTTGCCCGAGGCCTGGGCGAAGCCGTCGGCCATGCCGACCACGACCGCCTCCTGCAGGCCGAGCACGTAGCGAAAGTCCGCCGGGTAGTCGGCGAGCATCGGCAGCTCGGTCGAGCCGGGGTTGCCGAACATCGTCGTCATCCCGTGAGCGCGGAAGAGATCGAACGTGGCATCGCGGACGGTCGGCATCGGCGAACCCTATCCCGTCCCCGCCCGACCCCCGGCCGCAAGGATCCGTGCAGGAGGAGCGGGTAGGAGGAGTTCGGCTCAAGGTCTCGATGGGGGTGCGTCGATAACGCGGGGGTGAGGAACCGCTCTCTCAAGCTTCCGCTCCATGTCGAGCGCATCGGCCTTGCCGTCGCGCTCGCCGGCGCGGCGCTGCTCTGCCTCGCCACCTCCGCCTCCGCCGGCCCCGCCGCGACCCGACTCGTCCACGCCCCCGGCCAGATCGTGCCGATACCGGCCTCGATCCCGCACGAAGTCGGCGACATGGTCGACAAGCGGATCCTGCCGGACCTGCGCTGGATCGCCAAGCGCTATCCGATCTTCGTCACCGACGGCTACTCCGGCCCGCTGCTCAACGGCGAGCACGCGGGCTGCGACGGATGTCACACCAGGGGCTCCGATCACTACAACGGCCTCGCCGTCGACCTGGTGCCGCTTGGTGCGGGGAGTAAATGCGACGCCGCCTGGGCGGGAATCACCCGGCTCGCCCTCTGGGCCGAGCCGGTCCAGGACGAGCCCGCCCTGCCCTTCCGCTGGATCGGCTATGACGGCGACGCCGGCCACGGCTGCGGCCACCATCTGCACCTCTCCTGGAACCACGCCCCGGCTCCCCAGTTCCAGCTCGCCGAGTGGGTCGAAGTCTTCCCAGTCGGACCGCTCGACCCCGTCGTCGAAACGCCGCGCGGCAAGCGCTCCCCCGCCCCGAAGCCGCCGCCCGGACCCTCCGGGGGCATCTCCACGGTCCGCACCGGCGGTCTCGGGTCGCGCTTCCACGACTGACGCATCGCGTTCGTGAGGAGATGGCGCGCCCAGACGCGATGCGGGCGGCGGCTTCCCGGACCGGGCTCGCTCGCTCCATAGGATGCGAGCGATGCGTGCCTCGATCGCGATCGCCTGCGCCTGCCTCCTCGCCGTCCTTGCCGCCGGCTGCGGCAAGCAGGATGACTCGACTCCGGTCGCCTGCCTCGAAGGCGCTGACGCTTACGTCGGTGCGCTCGCCGCGGCGCCCGGCGAAGTGAAACTCGATGACGAGACGCCGATCAGCGACTGCCTGGCCGAGAACCAGCGGGGCGGCGACTTGGCCACCGTCGGCACGGCACTGGTCGAGGCGGCGACGGAACTGAACGCCGAGGCGCGCGCACAACCCGGCGGCGACGCCAACCTCCAGCTCGGCTACCTGATCGGCGCCGCCCAGCGCGGTGCCGACAGCACCGAAGGCATCCACACCGATCTGCTGCGCCGCCTCGCCGTCGCCGCCCGCTACGCCCCCGGCCGCGAGCCGCTCTCCCCTGCCTTCCTCCGCAGCTACCGCCAAGGCTACGACGCCGGCCACGCCGACGGCTGAGCCGGCGCTTACTCGGCCGAGACCGGCCGGGGGTCCTCGCCCAGTTCGGCCCGCGCCTTCTGGGCGAGCTTGACGGTCGCCTTGCGCAGGCTCTGCGAGGTATCGATCGGCTCGTCGTAGTCGACGCGGACGGCGCGGTCGCCCGCGGGCGTCGTCGCCAGCAGGTCGAGGCCGGTGCGATCGGCGTCGAGGCAGCGGGCGGCGGTCGCCTCGCGACAGCCGCCGAGCGCCTGCGCCATCTCCAGCAGGGCGTCGTCGTGGTCGTCGTTGAGGTGCTCGATGGCGCGCGCGGCGCCGCGGCTGACTGGGTCGTCCGGCTTCACGTTAGGGCACCCTAATTCATCTCCCCGGAAGCGCGCGCGGCGCCAGCGGTGAATACCCTCCCCCGACAACGATCTTCGATGGAGGCCCGACTTGACTGAGCAGCTCTGGGGTGGCGAGACCACCAAAGCCGTCGACAACTTCCCCGTCTCCGGCTCGCCCGTGCCGGTGCCCGTGGTTCGCTGGCTGGGCCGGGTCAAGGCCGCCGCGGCCGAGGTCAATGGAGAGCTCGGGCTGCTCGACGGCGACCTGGCGGACCGCATCGCCACTGCCGGCAAAGCGGTCGGCGAGGGCGCGCACGACAACCAGTTCCCGGTCGACGTCTTCCAGACCGGCTCCGGCACCTCCTCCAACATGAACGCCAACGAGGTGCTCGCCAACCTCGCCGGTGACGGCGCCCACCCCAACGACCACGTCAACATGGGGCAGTCCTCCAACGACGTCTTCCCCTCCGCCGTGCACCTGGCGGCGCTGGACGAGGTCAGCCACGACCTGCTGCCGGCGATGGGCGCGCTGGAGTCGGCCCTGGAGCAGAAGGCGACCCAGTTCGCCGACGTCGTCAAGGCCGGCCGCACCCACCTGATGGACGCGGTTCCGGTCACCCTCGGCCAGGAGTTCGGCGGCTACGCGGCCCAGGTCCGGCTCGGCGTGCAGCGGGTCGAGGCGACGCTGCGCCGGGTCGGCCAGATCCCGCTCGGCGGCACCGCCACCGGCACCGGCCTCAACACCCATCCCGAGTTCGCCGCCAAGGTGCGCGAGCGGCTCGCCGCCGACACCGGCCTGGCGATCTCCCCGCCGCTCGACCCCTTCGAGGCGCAGGGCAACCGCGACGCGCTGGTCGAGCTCTCGGGCGCGCTCAAGGTCTACGCCGTCTCGCTCAACAAGATCGCCAACGACCTGGCGCTGATGGGCTCCGGCCCCCGCGCCGGCCTCGCCGAGCTGCGCCTGCCGGAGCTGCAGAAGGGCTCCTCGATCATGCCCGGCAAGGTCAACCCGGTGATCCCCGAGGTGGTGATCCAGGTCGCCGCCCAGGTCGTCGGCAACGACGCCGCGATCACGATCGGCGGCATGCAGGGTCAGTTCGAGCTCAACGTGCGGGTGCCGCTGATCGCCCGCAACCTGCTCGACTCGATCAAGCTGCTCGCCTCTGCCTCGCGCCTGCTCGACGAGAAATGCGTCGCCGGCCTCGAGGCCAACGAGGAGATGACCACCCGCCACGCCGAGTCCACCCTGGCGACGGCGACCGCGCTCAATCCTCACATCGGCTACGACCGGGCCGCCGACATCGTCAAGGCCGCCGCCGAGTCGGGCCGCTCGCTGCGCGAGGTCGCGCTCGAGCAGGGCGTCGAGCCGGCGATCCTCGAGCAGGCGCTGGACCACCGCCGCATGGCCCGCCCGCACGAGTAACCGCCCGCCGATGGGCCGATATGTCGCCTCACGGACGACTTATCGGCCCATCGGCCCCTGAGTTAGCGGGGGTCGGGGAGCAGCAGCTCGACGTTGCGGTCGTCGGCCTGGCCTTCGCCCAGGGGGGCGCCGGACTGGAGGTCGTTGAAGGACAGCGTCCGCGCCGCCGAGGCGAGGTCGTTGAAGTCCATCGCCGCGGACGGCGTGCCGGGTGCCGGGGCGGCGGCCTGGCCGACGTGGTCGAGGATCGTGCCGAAGATCGAGAGCGTGTCGTCGTGGTTGTCGAAGACCTCGAGCAGGCGGCTCTGCTGGGGCCAGTCGGCCTCGGCCGCTACGCGGATGCTCCAGAAGCCGCCCGGCCCGCTCGGCGCCGGGAAGGCGTTGACGACGTTGTCGTGGGAGTGGCCGGCCACCCAGGCGATCGCGTTGGGGAATTCATGCAGGAGGTTGACCGCGTCGGCCTGGAGGTGGATCGGCTGCGAGCTGCGCGGGTCGAGGTCGCAGCCAGGGTTGAGGTCGTGCCCGTGCGCGTCGGGGAGCAGGCAGAGCGGGGCCAGCTCATCGGGGGCGTCGGCGGTGAGGCTCTCGGGGGCGTGGTGACTGAACAGGACCACCAGCTCATCGGCGGCGGTCGCCGCCTGCAGCTGACCCCGCAGCCATTTGAACTGGGGATCGTCGATGTTCCCGTCCGAGGTCGATTTGCCGGTCGGGGTCACGATCGTGCCGGCCTCGGCGACGGTGTCGACGGCGATGAAGCGCATCCCCGGCGCGGGGCTCCAGGCGTAGTAGCCGGCGGCGCCTTTGGAGGCCGTCTCCTGGGCGGCGTCGACGAAGTCAAAGCCGTGCCCGTCAGCCTGGGAGCCCGCCTTGAAGACGTCCTTGTACTGCTTCTTGGAGACGAATCGCCGTTGCGGATCGCCGGGGACGATGATCGTGTTCTGGGGGCTGGTCAGCAGCGAGGTCAGCAGGTTCGCCGGGTTGAGGAACGAGGCGAGCAGCGCCGCGACGTTTTCGGGGTTGGAGACCGGGCCAATCGGCTTCAGGCAGCCGGTGGCGACCAGCTCGAAGGCGGCGTTGGCGGCGGCATTCCCCTGCACCAGCGCGTCGTGGTTGCCGAAGGCGACGTAAGAGGGGACGTCGAGCCCGTCCGCCGTGAACGCCTGCTGCGCCTTGTCCATCAGGCCCGGGTATTTGGGCCAGGCGGCGTGCGTCCCTTTGGGGATGTTCGGGTCGTAGAACTCCGGAAAGGGGCCCTCGATGTAGTCCTGGTAATCCTGGACGCCGGTGTAGCGAGCCGCCTCGGCGGCGCCGGGGACCAGCAGGTTGGGACAGAGCAGGTGCGAGTAAGTGGCCTTGCTGACGCCGCTGTTGGGGTTGAGCGCGCCGCCCTCGAGCAGGGTCCGCACCCAGAGCGTCTCGTTCAGCTGCTGGCTGTCGGCGGCGTCGCCGGTGTTGATCGTCAGGTCCATGGCGCCGTGGGCGCCGCTGCCGTCGGCGACCGGGCTGGCTGCCGCGAACTGGTTGACCTGGCGGATCATCGCCTCGCTGATCTGCGGCTCGAGCGCCTCCCAGGGCCGCCAGGCGGCGCCGAACGGAAGGTTTAGCGGCGTGGAAAGTGGATCGATCACCTCGAGCCGGGCCGGTGACTCCTCGTCGGCGAGCTGGAAGTCGGAGAGCTGACCGAAGTAGATCAGCGAGGTACGGTTCTCGGCGCGGCTCGCGTTCGCCGGCGCCAGTTCCTGGCGCACCGTGTAGGGCTCGCCGGCGCCGAGCTGCAGGAAGCGGAAGCTGCCGGGTCCCGCGGGCACGATTCGCTGCCCGACGGTGGTCTGGCCGACCGTGTCGGAAACCGTGGCGCCGGCGCTGGTCGCACTCACCGCGATCACCGCCAGAACCGCGAACGCGACACCGAACCTGCCAACCGCTCCCCGTCGCTTCATCTCCCCACTCCTCCGCTCAAAGGGTCTGTAGTGCTTAGGCAGACTACCCTATGTACTCATTTATGAGTACCAGCGTATTTACCACCGGCCGGACGGCGGCTAGGAATCCTCGACCGCTATCCCCAGCTCCTGCGCCATCGTCCGCGCGAGGTCCATCAGCTGCAGCGAGTCGATCGTCGCGCCGCCCAACCCGAGCACCGACCCCGCCAGCGCCAGCTCCGAGCCACGCAGGTCGACGTGCGCGAGCTCGGCCTTGGTGAAGTCGGCCTTCCCCAGCTGACAGCCGGAGAAGCGGGCCGCGTATATATGGGCCCCCTGGAAGTCGGCGTCGGTCAGTACGCAGTCCTCGAAAGTGACGTGCTCGATGACGGCGTGGCGGAAGTTCGCGTAGTCGAGCTTGCAGCTGCGAAAGTGGACCTCGTCGAGCCGCGCCTCCGCCAGGTCGAGGCCGGTCATCCGCGCCCGCTGGAAGCTCACCCGCCTCAGCTCGGCCCCGCGCAGGTCGCCGTTGACGGCGCTGACGCCATCGCCTTCGACGTCTACCAAGCGCAGACCCCGAAGCCTCGCCTGATTGAGATCCAGACCCTCCAGCCGCGCTTCCTCGACCAAACCGGGATCGGCATCGAGCGCCTCCAGCTCCGCGAGCTCCCCCTCGGGGCCGTTGGTCGCGCCGATCGCGGATGGAGCCGGGCGGCGCATCTCAGCGAGACCGAGCCGACTCGACCAGGCTCTCGGCTCGCCTCCAGGCACGCGCCATTAAGCCTGCAGGGTGACGAAGCGCTCCTCGGTCAGCTCGAGGACGGCATAGGCCGGGCCCTCGCGGGTGTTGCCGGAGTCCTTGACGCCGCCATAGGGCTGCTGGTCGGCGCGGAAGGTCGGCACCTCGTTTATTAGGACGCCGCCGAACTCGAGCCTGCGGCCGGCCTCGAGGCCGCGGCCGATGTCGCGGGTGAAGACGCCGGCCTGGAGGCCGAACTTGGAGTCGTTGGCCAGCGCCAGCGCCTCGCCGAACTCGGAGTAGGTGTCGATCGTGGCGACCGGTCCGAAGATCTCCTCGTGCCAGACCTTGGCGTCCCTGGGCGGCGAGCTGAGCAGGGTCGGGGCGAGGCAGCGGCCCTCGTCGACCAGCTCTCCCCCGGCCAGCAGCTTGGCGCCGGCGGCAACCGCCTCGTCGATCCACTGCTTGACGCGGTCGCGGTCGTCGGGAGTGATCAGCGGGCCGACGTCGGTCTCGGAGTCGAGCGGGTCGCCGACGGTCAGCTTCTTTACGTTCTCCACGAGCCGCGCGGTGAAGGCTTCGGCGACGTCCTCCTGGACGAGGATCCGCTGGATCGAGATGCAGCTCTGGCCAGCGTGGGAGAAGGCGTGGATCTGGGCTTTGTCGGCAGCCGCTTCCCAGTCGCCGTCGGAGTGGACGATCAGCGGCGCGTTGGAGCCGAGCTCGAGGTTGACCTTCTTGTGGGGAACGCGACTGCGGATGTCCCAGCCCACTCGAGAGGAACCGGTGAAGGTGAGTGCCCTGGTCAGCTCGTGCTCGACGATCGCGTTGCCGACCCTGGAGCCGGGGCCGGGGATGACGCTGAGCCAGCCGTCGGGCAGGCCGGCCTCGCTGAGGATCGCCGCCAGCTTCAGGGCCGAGATCGGCGTCTGGCCGGCGGGCTTGAGGACGATCGCGTTGCCGGCGGCGATCGCCGGCCCGAGCTTGTGGGCAACGAGGTTGAGCGGGAAGTTGAAGGGGCTGATCGCGCCAACCACCCCATAGGGCACGCGCAGCATCACGCCAAGCTTGCCGGCGCCGCTGGCG
The DNA here is from genome assembly GCA_049790835.1 of Solirubrobacterales bacterium. Taxonomy (GTDB): domain Bacteria; phylum Actinomycetota; class Thermoleophilia; order Solirubrobacterales; family 70-9; genus VAYN01. Next base: position 32,660 of record JBAQZI010000031.1, on the reverse strand, counting down.
GAGGCGTCCATCGGCACCGTGCCGCCGGTCAGCTTGCGCGCCTCGACGGCGGCGAAGGTGAGGGTGTCGACGCAGCGCTGGGCCTCGACCGTGGCGGTCTTGATCGGCTTGCCGGCCTCGGCGGCGATCGTCAGCGCCAGCTCCTCGACCCGTTCGCCGACCAGCTCGGCGGCGCGGTCGAGGGTAGCGGCGCGCTCGTGCTGGGGAAAGTCGGCGGAGAGGAAGGCCTCGTGCGCCGCGGCGACCGCGCGTTCGACCATTGACTCGTCGCCGAGCGCGACCCGCCCGACCACACTGCCGTCGTAGGGGCTCTTGACCTCGCCCCACTCGCCAGCCTCGATCCACTCCCCGGCCACGAGCAGCTTGTGATCGACCGCATCCACCGCCTGCGTTGACATACCGACCTCCTCCGTCGCTTCAGGCCAGCGTAGCGCCCGGCTTCGCCGCTCTAAAGCTGCGTGGCGATAACGCCGGCCGAGGCGACGATGAGGGTGCCGATCAGGCCGCCACCGACCGCGATGATCGTCTGCTGGAGGGAGTCGAAGCGCGCGTCGATTCGTGCGTCAAGGTGCTCGAATCGCTCGTCGATCCGATCGAAGCGCTCGTCGATCCGGTCGAAGCGCCGATCCACCTGCTCGAATCGCTCATCCACCCGGCGAAAGTCTTTCTCCATCCGCTCGGTCAGATCGTCGAGCCGCTCGTCGGTCCAGGCTTCTCTCATCGCCTCCATGATGATGGCACTGTAGACAAGGGGTTTCTACGCGTGGCGCGCAGATTGCAACGATTCTGTGCCAACTCGCGTCGCCTCAGCCGGCCTCGCGCAGGCTCGCCAGCGAAGCGCTCGTCTCCTCGGCCCCCAGGTACGGGATCAGCAGGTACTCGACCAGCGCCGCGGTCGCCTCGGGCAGGCGCTCGGCGCGGTCACTGTCGACGTAGCGGGCAATCAGGGCGACGACGCCGCCGAGCAGCAGGCCTGCGAGATCGTCGGACAGCTCCAGCCGGCCCGGGTGGTCTGCCCGCAGCGCGGCCGCGAAGCGGTCGAGCATTGCCTGCTGGCGCTCGCGGGCGGCACGGCCTGCCTGCAGAGCCTCGACCGCCACCAGGTGGGCCACCGGCGGGTTGGCGGCAAGCAGGCGCAGCGCCTCGGAAGCCCCGGTGCGGATGCGAGCCGGCCACTCGTCCTCAGCGGCAACCGCTCGCTCGACTGACTCGCAGAACCAGCGACTGGCGACGTCGTAGGTCGCCAGGAAGCAGTCCTCCTTGCTGGCGAACTGCTGGTAGAAGGCGGCCCGCGAGACCCCGGCCTCGCCCGTTATGTGGCCGATCGTGGTCGCCGGGTATCCGTGCTCGGGCAGCACCCGCAGCAGCCCCGCGACGATGCGCAGCCGCTGGTTGCGGGCGATGAAGGAGCGCGGCAGGCCGTGGCGCCCGGCGGGCAAGCGGGCCAGGGCCAGCTCAGGAGGCAGGCTGGCGAGAGCCCGCGGATCGAAGCGCTCCGGCTCGCCGCCGGGCGACGGCTCAGCGGGCGCCATTGCCGCTCTATCTGCGCTCGGCGAGGCGCTCATCGGCGGAGCGCGAGATGGCTTGGGAGGGGGCGAGCAGGTAGCTCAGCAGGAGGCCCCGGGATTCGGGCAGGCGCTCGGCTTCGCCGACGAGCACGCGGCCGGAGAGGTGGGAGGCAAGGCCGCCGGCGAGCAGGCGCGCGGTCTCCTCCGGGACGGAGGCGCGCGCGAGCTCGGCGGCCGGCGGGCGCAGCGCCGCGGCCAGGCGAACCAGAGAACGCTCGTGCTCGAGCCGAGCGGGGCGGGAAGCGGCGAGCGACTCGACCAGGAGCAGGTGGGCGACGGGCGGGTTCGAGGCGAGAAAGTCAAGACCGGCGCTCAGACCGGCTGAGAGGTGAGCGGGCCAGTCGCCAGCGCCCTCCGCGGCCGCTTCAACAGCATCGACGAGCCGCTCCACGCCATCCTCATAGGCAGCCGCGAAGCATTGGTCCTTGCCCTCAAAGTACTCGTAGAAGGTCGGCCGCGAGACTCCAGCCAGTTCGACGATGTCGGTGATCTTCGTGTCCTCGTAGCCGTGGTAGGCAAGGGCGGCGGCAAGCCCGTCGAGAATGCGACGGCGCTGAATTGCCATTACCTCGGCGCGTGAAAGGCCCGACCGCGGCTTGATCCGCTCGACTTTCGGCGGCGGCACGTCAGGCCGGCGGCGCGACCCACGCGGCTCCCGAGTCGGCAGCTTGATTTCTCCAATGCCCATCTCGCCTAGTCCTGTCGATTCCCGCGCATACCGGCTCCGTTCTCAAGGGTCGACGCCGCCGATATAAACAGGCCAGTTCGTATTTGTCAAGATACGCACGTGGTATGGCAGATTACGCCGCTCGCAATGGAAGTCGGTGAAGACCGCGGGGGCCACGACCAATCGTGGCCCCCGCGGCCTCGAACGACTTGTCCTGTCTCGATCCTCCGTCTACTTCTGCAGCGCCCTCAGCATGAGACCGCCCTGCAGACTGCCATTGGCGTAGGTTTTTTCACCTCCGCCAACGCACGATCCCGCTGCCGTGTATGAGAGCCCGCTACCGGTGAGGGTCGCGTTTACACTGCGGCCGACACCTTCACCGACCTGTTTGTAGGTCGCCGTCGCGATGGTCTGCGCGGGAATGGCGAGGGTACACCACCCGGTGGAAACGAATTCGATCTTATCTCCTTCTTTGGAGCAGACGACGTTCGCGCTGCCCGTATACGAGGCCCCGCCGCTGGTAACGCTCAGAACGTAGTGGCAGCTGTTCATGCTGAGCGTCGCTTTAATGCTCCCCAGAGAGCATTCCGAACCTTCGAGGCCAAGTGACAGTTCGGTCGACGAACTGGAGGCTTCTTCACCAGTGTAGTGAGCGACTTTACAGGCCGCAAAGCCAACGCCAGGAGTGCTGAACTTTACCGCTTCGCTCTGTTCTCCGTTGATCCAGGCAGGAGTCTGTTCAGCGTGAAATGCGGGTTCTTCGCCTCCACCCACCGTGTAGCCATCGGCCGTGACTTCCACGCCCCTCTGGACCGCAGAGGTATCGTCTTCAGACGCCTTCAATTCCCATGTCTCGCTTATAGACCCGGTAAAAGTGCCTGCCAAGCAGCCGATTTCGTTTTTTATGGTAAAGACGATAGGCCCCTGCAATTTCACCGTTACTGCTGCTTCCATGCCGGTACCTGTATTCAGATATTCTGCCGTGAGCCCTTTCTGAGCCCCGATTGACACGTCGCCGCAGTAGCTTTTGAGGGTAATCGGACCACAGCCAGCAGGTCCAATCTCCGCCGTTCCGGCCCCTTGCCCGCTGGCGCCAGGGTGAAGGACAAACTTACAGCTGCCCATTTTGATGCCGGTCGAGATACAGTCACCTTCCGTACCTTGCGGATCCTGTTCCAGCGAAAGCCCTTCGACGGAGGAACCCATCTGTCCTCTGAGGCTAGGACCCGTACATTTAGCGACCAGCAGGCTGCCTTTGCTCAGCGAGAGGTGGCTGGTCGGTTTGGCGGTCAGGAATGAGGTTCCTCCCTGCGATGAGAGTTCGGACACAAAGCCCGAGGCGGAGGCCGATGCAGTCCCCGCCACTGCGCTCAGGGCCGTGATCGCCAGGATGGCGAGGCCCACGGTTCTAATTCTTTTCACTATTTCTCCTTGTCCCGTGCCGTTGGCACCGGGTCTCACTGGTCACGTTTCCCTGCCGTGAAATCGACAGTTCACGCCGATCACAGTCAGCATCGCCGCTGTGTCACGGCGGCGATGCCGCAGTCTGCTGAGCGTTAAAGAGACGTTTCAGCGATCTGCGGCGTACGCGTCAATTGCGTCCGGATCATCTAGCTCATCGAGGCGGAGAATTACGTCGAGCTCGGTGGCGCAGCTGTTGAGCGGGCAGCCGATTCGTTCCTCGATCGCCCGTATGCGTCGGGCAACGGTGTTGCGATCCACGCTCAGCATCGCCGCCGCCGATGAGACGTTGCGGTCGGCGGCCAAATAGGCACGCAGCGTCTCTCGCGCCAGCACCCCACCGTCGCGATCACGCTGGAAGGGATCGAGGTACCGTCGGCGCAGCGAGTCGAAGAGAAGATCGTCTCGCAGGATCGACGCAAGCAGGCCGACCTCGGCATAGAGAAGGACCGTCTCGGTCGTGCGGTGCGCGATCGGCAGAACCGCCTTTGCCTGGCGGTGAGTGAGGCGCCATCCGATCTGTCCTTGGACCGGCTCGCCCAATGCGATTGAGGTGCCGGCGGGCAGCGCGACAGCAGCATGGCTGGCAAATTCCTCGGTGGAGATCCTGCGCCGCCCGCCAAACCATCCCCAGACCGTCTCTCCCTCCACCTGAACCAGCAGTAGGCGACGATCGAGCCTGTCGGCAAGTTCGCGAAGTCCCTCGCCCACCCGAGGGCCGAGTCCGATGGCGCCGACATGCCAGGCCTCGAATTCGTATGTCAATCCGACCGTGTCGACCGGCTCGCCGGCGAGCATCCGCTTCACTCGCTCCGCCAGGCGCTGCTCAGGAGAGCGGAGACGATTCTCGCGCTCGCGGCGGTACTCCTCGCTGATCGCGGCGATGACGCAATCGAAGAGCTCTGCCTGGACTCGCAGAAGGCGCTTCAACGAGGTGCCGTTCAGAGCGCCTCCCTTTTCGGACTCCTCGATCACGAAGTCGCCGAGCAGGGTGTAGCCGGCCAGGTAACGGCGCAGGACGGTCTCCAGCCTGACGCCGGCTCGAGCCGCCAGGCGAGCTTGAGCCAGTAGGGCCGTGGGGATCGGCGGTGCGCGGTCCTCGCTGCTCTCGATCGCTTCGATGCCGTAGCCAAGGGCGGCACGGACCGCCGCCTTCAAGCCGTCTGCGTACTCGGGATCAGCGGTCTGTGCCGCATCGGAGACCGAGTAGACCCGGGCCAAGATCGCCTCCTCGATCTCAGCTCGGCGCCCGCGCAGCCGGGCGACCAGGCCGGAGCGGACCTCTTCGATGCGGATCGCGATCGCCACTGACGCACTGGGCCCCCGCCCCCGCTCAGCCCCCTAGCCCTTGCCCGGACGGGCCTTGCCCTTGCCCTTGCGGGCCTTCTTGCACTTGGGCTTCAGCACCGGCCGGAACACGCGCTTCTTGCCGTTCTGTCCGCGGAAGTCGGCGAGCGCCCGGCTGGTCGAGCGGCAGAGGTTGGCGCTGTTGACCAACAGCCCCTTCTTGCCGCCCCGCATGGTCAGGGTGAACTTGGTCACCGGGGCGTCAGGGACGACGGCGAAGGTGTTGCGGATCTGCCCGCCCTTGACCGAGTCGATGCGGCCGACCAGGTTGACGTCGATCTTGCCCGAGTGCAGGGCGGCTACCAGGTCGGGCAGCGGGTTGGAGGAGGACCTGAGGAAGACCGGCCCCTCGATCGGCTCGTCTAGCAGTGGCGTGATCGCCTTGGCGTAGCCGTAGATCGAGCCCTTGGGGCAGTTGGCCCCGGGCGTGGCGCTGGAGTTGAACTGCACCCTGGTGCAGATCGTCTTGATGTGGGCCTGATCGAGGAAGGCCGAGTGGGGCAGGGTGACCCGGGCCCTGGCGATGTTGGCATCGCCCTTGCGGGCCCTCAGCACCGCCTTGAAGGCGGGGTTCTGCCCGCGCTTGGTGCCGCCCTTGAGCGATAGGGCCAGCCTTGGCTTGAAGCCCAACGAGGCGCAGTCGGCCGCCTGGAAGGGGCTGGTCACGGTGACCGGCTGGTCGTCGGCGAGCGAGCCGAAGTCAAGGCCCGAGCCCAAGACCGTGGAGGCGGTCGAGGTGCGCTCGCAGCTGGTCGGGTTCAAGACGAACTCGGGACGGTCGACGTAGGCCCTTATGTCGCGGGCGTGGACCGGGATGCCTTTGATGATGTGGGGGATCGGGTCCGATCCGGTCGGGTCGATGAAGACTTCGGCGGTCTCGGGGTTGATCTTCAGGGCCTGGCGGATCACCACGGTGCCGAGGTCAAAGGGGCCGACCTTGGCGGCGGTGATCGCGGCGATGCTCAATGCGGAGCCGTTGTAGGGGCCGGCTAGGTAGACCTTGCCGGGGGCGTAGGCGAGGGACGGGCCGACGCCTGCTCCCACCAGGGTCCTTCCTACCTCGCTTGCCTTCGGGCAGCTGGGGGCCGCCAGCTCTTCGGCGCCGCCGTGGGGGCCGGTGCGGGCTTTGGCCGCCGCGATCGCGGCGTCGGGGCAGAAGGGGATCCCGGCCAGCTTGCCGGTGATCCCCGGCGGCAGCTTGATCGAGAAGCGGGTGTACTCCTGTTCGCCGTCGTTTCTGGTCAGGCGCAGGTAGAAGGGCGAGTAGCGCCCGGCGGCGTTGTTCAGGGTTCCCGCTTGCAGGCCCGGCTTGAAGGGCGGCGTGCCGCCGCTGGGGCAGGGGCCGGCGTTCGGGCCGGTGATGATCTGGAAGGCGGAGCTGGTGGTGATCGGAGCGCCTCCCGACCAGGGGGTGAGGACCGCCTCGGTGTTGAAGCTGCCGCAGCCCGGTGGGGAGGCCAGTGGCGAGCGGGTGCCCTCGCGGAAGTGCAGGCGGAAGTGGCTGAACGGCAGCTGCGGCAGGTTGTCGGCGACGGTGGTGATGCGACCCGTCACCGGATCGTTTTCGACCTTCAGCGCCTGGGTGACGATGATGCCCCGATTCGGGTTCTTGATCACCATATACAGGGCCAGCAGGCTCCCGAAGGGGTTCTCATAGGGCTTGGCGATGAAGAGCGAGCCGTTGACGTCTTCCTCCAGCAGCGGCGTTTCGACTTCCACCGTGCCGATCTTCGAGGCGTTGGGGCAGCCGGAGCCGGGGGCGGAAGTGACCGTCTCCCGCGCCAGGTCGGCTTCCGTGCAGACGTTCAGCCCTTCGGCGATCGAGGGGTTGGTGGTGAAGCCCTCGGGCAGGGTGACGACGGCGCGCTTGATGTCGGACTGGGCCAGGCCGGTGGGACTGGTCAGGCCTTCGTCGTGGACATCGAGGGAAAAGTCGAGGCCGGTCGCGGACTGGGCGGCTTTGGTGGTCGGCTGGGCGCTGATCGAGGGTGAGAAGCCGAGGTTGCCACAGCCGTTCATGCCCAGCGGACTCGGTGGTTCGAAAGCATCGTGGGTCAGGACATCGCCCCTCGCCCAAGCATTGGGTTCCTGCCAGGAGTCAGCTTCATAGTGCGTGCTCAACGGTCCCACGCAGGCTCGGGGGAGCGTGACAAAGGGGGCTTCGGCGGTGTCGGCTGGGCATTTTTCACCGGTGGTGTAGATCGTCGGGGTGGTGAGGCTGGCCGCGGCTTCGATACAGCTACCCCGCTGGAGATCGTGGGCGGAGTCGGCGGGGTTACCCCAGACGCTCAGCTCGGAGTCGTAGAAGTTCAGTGCCTGGGAGATGCCGGGAACGGTGACCAGGACGTTGTAGGGGGGGTTGGGGTTGAGGGTGAATTCGATCGCGATCGGCACACCCAGGGCGTTGAAGCCCAACTTCTGCACGACGCCGGGGGGTGGGACCAGGTTGTAGACCGGAGCGCTCCAAAAGCCTCCCCCGCTTTCTTCGGAGAGGTGCAGGAGGATCGTGCCCACAGCGGTGGCGTTAGGGCAATTGGGGAGCTTGCGACTCTGGATGACGTCGAGGAAGTCCGCCGAGGAGCATCGTGGGACGGCCTCGGGGGAGCCGACCAGGCCCGGCGGCAACGCCACTTTGAGTTCCCTGGCCGCCTGGTCGGGGACCACGCCGTAGACGGGGTCGACGGTCGTCTTGAACTTGAGCGTGTTGCGGGTGGCGAAGGGGTGGGAGCCGGCCTGCATCGACGAAGAGCCGTCGGCGCCCGCGAAGGTGAGGTCGAAGTCTTCGAAACCAAAGGCGGCGCCGGCTGGCGCGGCGGCGATCCCAATCAGTGCGACCGCGCCACCGACCGCGGCAAGTAGTCGCGTGACCAGCTTCATCATCGTCCTGCCCTCCGGTCGTGACTTGCTCGCTTGGCGTGCTTGCTCTTCTTGTGACCCTTCCGGTTCACGCAACGCCCTTTGCGTCGCGCCTTGCCCCGCGTGCAGCGGGGGGATGGCTTTGCCCGTACGTTGCCGGGCCCTTCGAAGGCTGCCGAGGCCGGAGTCGGGTCATTGGGGGCTTGAATAGGCCCCTGGCATGCTTCGCCTTCACAGGCCGCGGCCTGAGGCGGCGGTGCGGGGTAGCCGCCGCCCACCCTGGCGTCATAGATGTCGACCAGGCCGGGGTCCTGGGGCAAAAGGCTCGACGCAGTGCTGAAGAAGACGTCGGTCCCGTCGGCGGAAGCGTCGACGAATCTGGAGTCGGAGGGACTTTCGCCGCTGGAGATCAGGGCCAGGCAGCCGCCGTTGGGAGGGCTGTAGCTCGGGGCGGCCTCGCTGCAATCGCCTGAACCTGGAGCCTCCCACTCATAGACGTCGACCTTGCCGTTGCTGTCGCCCGGCACGAGCGCCTCGAAGCTCTCGAAGAAGAGCCGGCGGCCGCTCTCGGCGAGGGCCCGAGGCGCATAAAGCTGGCTCTGCGCGGCTGGTATCCGCGCCGCCGCCCACGTCCCCAACCCATGGTTGATCTCGTCATCGAGCTGGCGCCCTGTCGGCCGCGCCCCGCTCGGGTTGCAGGAGACGCAGTTCAGGCGCCCCGCTCCGCCATTGGCGCTGGCGTCGTAGAGGAAGATCTCCATGTCCGCTTCGCCGCTGTTGGCGTCGATGTTGTCATAGCCGGTCAGGCTCGCCGCCGACATGAAAGCCGCCGCACTGCCCGAGGGGCTGACCTGAGAGGTGTGTTTGACCGGCTCGACGTTGACCGCTGAGCTTCGGTTTACGTGGGCCTGGGCATCGGCGCTCGAAAGCGCTCCGATGTACCTGAAGTCACCGCCTCCATCGACTTCGTGCAGGTAGAGGTTCGCTTTGCCGGCAGTTGCCCCAGGCGCCAGTGCTTCTTCGGAGACGAAGTAGATGCGAGAGAGGTCCTCGCTGGCACCCAGCAGACCGAGGACATCACCCGCAATCAGGGTTGATTTCCTGGCAGCCAGGTCGTAGCGGTAGAGATTGCCGTAGAGGGGGGAACCGGTGTCTTTGATCGTGTAGAGCGCGGCGGAGCCGTCGCTGGCCGCGCCCCAGAACTGGCTCGATCTGCTGGAGACCGTCAGCGTGCAGGCCAGCGCCGGTTCGGTGCATTTGGTGACGTTGACATTGCTCTGGGGCTGGCTGGCGTTGATCCGAACGTAGAGATTGCCGCCGTTTTCCATGCCATCGACCCTTGGAGACCAGTAGATCGTTGAGCCGTCGGCGGAGACCCCATTTTTGACGCTCGCCGTGCGGATGCCATAGCCCTGGTAGGTGCCCACCGAGGAATCTTTTTTGCTCGCCGTGCCATTGGGCAGAACGCTGACCAGGCGCAGCTGTCCGCCGCAATTCTCATAGAGCTGGAGGTTGGTGGCGGTGCCAGGGGTGCCGGGGTTGGCGTCGGGCGTCAGCTGATCGCCGAACTGGAACGCGGCGCAACTCCCGTCGGCCGAGATGCCCAGCAGTTCGGGCGGAAGACCGTTTCCCTGCGGAAGGTTTGGCGGCTGCGAGTTGTTGATCGCTCCATAGGCAACCGTGCCACAGGTGGTGCGGTTGTAGAGATTGGCGAACCCTTCCATCGCGCCTGGGGCCAGCAGCGCGCTGCTGAAGTTGAGCAGCACCCCGGAGCAGAGGTCGGCGGTGAAGGCTCGGTATTCGACCTCGATCCTGGTGATGATGTTCGAGACTTTGGTCAGCCCCTGCGGCGAGGTGATCGCCCGACTCTGCCAGCCGGATGTACCCCGGTCGGCAATGTACTGGGAGACATAGGGAGCGCCCTGGGCGTCGCCGAAAGCCTGCGAGGTGGTGTAGGTAAGCCTGCCGCCTGCGAGAGCGCTCTGGTTGAGGGCCGCGGGATCGCTCGGAGCGTTGATCAGCGGCGCAATATCGGTGTTGTTCTTCTCGACCGGCGTGACCATCTCGTAGGCGCGGCAGTCGGGCAGGCGAGCCGAGGCACCACCACGGAAGGCGCCGTTGGGGCAAGCCGTGTTGGGTGGTGCCGAGGGGCCTTTGGTCGTAAAGGTGCCTTCGGCGCCGTCGGCGCCGATCTTGCCTCCAACTCCGCGGACCGGCTGGCCTTCGGAGCCTTCGCTCTGGGCGACGAAGCGGTAGTGGTAGGTGCTCTGCGGCGCAAGACCACCGAGCTGAATGGCTTTAGTGGTGGCGGCAAAGCCCGCCTGACCGGCTCCAAGCGGGACTCCCGGCGGCACCGGCACCGCTGTCTGACAGCCGCCTTCAGAGCATTTGCCGGTGCCGTATTCCAGGTAGTAGGAAGTGTCGGCCCAGTAGCGGGGATTGATCTCAGCGCGCAGAGCGGCGCCGTCGCTGTCGACCGAGACGGCATACTGGGCAGTGATGTCAGGTGGACGCTGGGGGGGCGGCCACTTCAGTGGGGGTGGGCCGTAAGCGGAGACATAGGAGGTATCAAACTCGCTCTGAGTACTGCCTACCGCGAGGTAGATGTCGGCGGCACCAGAATCCGTAACTGTGTTGGACGCCAAGGCAAAAATGCCCATTTTTTCTTTAGGCGGCTCGCCGAAGCCCGCCCCAGTTGGAATCAATGCGGCGCCGCTAGGACTGAACGCGATCACTTCTCTGAATTCGAAGGTCGTATATAGGTTCCCGCTGTCGTCAAGCGCCAGAGCAGCAGGATGTGGATTCACCCCGAACGTCATTAGCTCGGTGCCCGTCGGACTGAGTTTACGAATCTTCGGCACCCCCTCCGCAACAACATAGAAGTTGCCGGCTGTGTCTACCTCCAGGTTGGTAACGGTCTTACCCGTGAGTTCTCCACCAAGAATGACTTTCGATTCGAAGGAGCCGTCTGCATCGAACTCCTGGATTCGTCCCCTATCGCCGACGAATACCGCGCCGCCCACTCCGGTGGCCAGATAACGACCATTGCCACTTTGGCCGCCTTCAAGTTCGAAGTGGCCATCGCCTTCCCCCGCCACCCCTTTACCGCAGGTGTCACCGGAGAGAGCGGTGCAGACGTCTGCTCCGGTCGTCTTGTTGACTTCGCCGCCGAACATCAATAGGAAGTTTCCCTCGGCATCGAACTTCTGCACCCTTGTATTTTCCATGTCGGCGACGTAAACGTCCCCAGCTTCGTCGACCGCGATCCCACCCCTGAGCCCCCCGAACTGTCCGGCGCTGGTTCCTTTGATCCCGGGGAGGCAGGTGGTGGTTGGCGGGGCAGCCTGGGGGCCGCAGGTCTGCGGCTGACTATCTCCGGTGGCCACGCCCCAGCCCCACGCCTTGACGAACTCACCCCACGCCGTAAACTCGTCGACCCTCGTATTGCCTCTGTCAAGCACGAAAACGTGTCCGGTGTTCGGGTCGGTGGCAAGACCAATTGGGCTGTCGAGGTGGCCGGCTTCGGACCCGGTTTTGCCACCTTCAGGTGCTTGCCAGAGGAGATCGGGGGCCGGTACCGCCGCCCTGGCGGGCAGCGTCAGGAGAGCTAGCGCAGCCACGAGGATGGGCAGGCAGGTGAGTAGGAGCCGCATACCGTTCCTTGCTTTGTGGGTCTCCATGCAGCTGTCTCCCTCGATCACTTGTCCGTCAATTTCATGGGTGCTCCCCGGCGATCCTCGCCCCCGGGGAGCACTGGCGGTCTCGAGTAGGTGCTATTCGGCCGTTACCGCCCAGGTGCCGTTGGCGTAGCAGACCCCGTCCGCGGGACAGTCGGCCTTCACCAATCCTCCGACCGGCGACGCCCCCGAGACTTCTTCCCATTCTCCGAAGAAGTCGTCGTATTTGAGCTTGTGGAATTCCAGGCCCGACGTACCTTGGGTACCCATCACGTAGAGGCAGAGATTGCCGGGTTCCGCCATTGGAATCGTGGGTTCGTTACCCGGTTTGCCGGTGCCGAATTCACCGCCGCCGCGTCCCGGACAGCCCGGTTGTTCTTGCTGGTTCGCCGCCACGATGGTTACCTCGGGGGCGTTTTCGAGCGGCAGGGCAAAGGACACCGGGTAGTACTTGGGGCCTTCGGTGGTGAACGCGATGCCGGTGCCCCAGGTGCCCGTCTCGGTCGCGCCAGGCGGAAGGGTCCCGAGTTCGGTCCACGGCGATCCTTCGGGTCCTGCCGGTCCTGCTGGTCCAGCCGCGCCATTGGTTCCGTTGCTGCCGGCCGCGCCGGTGTCACCCTTCGCTCCCGCGGGCCCTGCCGGTCCCTGCAGCCCCGCGGGTCCCGCGGGTCCCGCCGGCCCCGCTTTGCCGGTCTTGCCTCTAGGCCCCTGCTTGCCTCTAGGCCCCTGCTTGCCCTGCTTGCCTTTGGCGCTGGCGGTGGCCTTGCCGCCGCCTGAGCCGCCGGTGGCGGCGTAGGCGCCGCCACCAAGGGCGGCTACCAGCGCGACGATCGCTACGACGAGTCCGGCCGTGCCGAAGTGCTCGCGGAGTCTTGAGAACGTCAAAGCTGTCTCCTTGTCCCGTGAGCCCCTCTGCTGGCCGCTTCCCTTAGCGGCGCTCCGTGAGGCTCGTTTTCTTAAAGTCCCTGTTGGTGCTGCTTCCCTGACATACCGTCTTCGTTCCTATGAGAAGACGTGCGGGGATGTAAACACGTAAGTACCCGGTTGTCAAGATACGCACATGGTATGGCAGGCGAAACCCCGTGACTTGCAGGGACTTCTGCGAGAAAGGAGTGCTAGGCGCCGGCTTGGCGGCGGCGCGCTTTGGCGTACTCGGAGGTCGGCTCGGGGTCGAGCGCGACGACTTTGCCCGCTTGGGGGTCGGGCTGGGAGGGCCCGTAGAAGGTGAGGACGTACTCGACCAGGGGCGGGGTGAGGACTCGCAGTTCTCCGGCGCCGCCCTTCAGCACTTCGCTGGCGATGCGCGAGGCGATACCGCCGACGATGACCTGGTCCATCTCCGCCAGCGGGCCCGATGGCGGCGTGGCCGGGGGGGCGGCTCCGCGCAGCAGGGCGCCGTAGCGCCCCAGCCACTCGTGGTAGCGGAGGGCGATCTCCTCGCCCGCCGAGGAGGGCGCTTCGACGAAGAGCAGGCGGGCCATGTCGGGGTCGGAGGACAGCGCCTCCAGCGCCGCCGCCAGCGAGCGCTCGACCCGCTCCACGACCGTGCCGCCCTCTTCGCAGGGTCGGGTGAGGATCTCCAGCAGCTGCTCGTGGCCGCGCTCGTGGGCGGCGGCGAAGCACTCCTGCTTGTCGCCGAAGTTCTTGTAGAAGGCGTTGCGGGAGACGGCGGCCCGCTTGACGATGTCGGCGACCGACATCGCTTCGTAGCCGTGCTCGGCGACGACCCCGGGCACGGCCGCGACGAGCCGCTGGCGCTGATCGGCCAGCACCTGCTCGGGCGCCAGCGCGTGCCTGCCGCGCGGCAGGCGGCGCGGCTCGGAGAACTTGGATCGGGGTCGAGCTTTGGCCATGTCCTTTAGACGGTCCGGTGCCTTATACGTACAGCTTAGTTCCCTTTGCAGGTCAACTCTTGCTACGGCCCGCCACATTCGGCAATGCGGCCCCGCAGAGGCCGCGACTCGCCGACGGCGAACCTGTTCACTCAGAGATGACCCGCCCCCGCCGACACCCAGCGCTCGCCCGCGCCGTCGCCGCGCTCGCCGTCCTGGCCAGCCTCGCCGCCTTCGCCCCTACCGCCAACGCCGCGGTCAGCTGGGTCGTGCACGGGCGCGGCTTCGGCCACGGCGTTGGCATGAGCGCCTACGGCGCCTACGGCTTCGCCCTCAAGGGCAAGAGCTATCGCTTCATCCTCGCCCACTACTACTCGGGGACGAGGATCGGCGCCCTCCCGGGCCCGCGGGTCGTCCGCGTCCTGCTCGACATCGCCCCCGGCGACGTCGGCTTCAGCGGCGCCACCAGCGCCTGTGGCGCGGCGCTCGACCCGAAGCGCAGCTACCAGGCCCACCGCGTCGCCAACGCGGTCGTGCTGCGCAGCTCCGGCGGCAAACGGCTGGCGAGCTGCGGGCGCAAACTGCGGGGCGCCGGCAACGGGACGATCGAGATCGCCGGCGTCGGCCGCTTCCGCGGCGCCCTGGAGACGGTGCCGACCGAAAGCGACCCCGGCTCGCTCAACATCGTCAACGCACTCGCCCTCGAGCAGTACGTGAAAGGGGTAATGCCGAACGAGGTGCCGGCGTCCTGGCCAGCGGAGGAGCTGAAAGCGCAGGCGCTGGCGGTGCGCTCGATCGCCCTCACCGGCAAGGTCGGCGGCAACGGCTTCGACCTCTACGACGACACCCGCAGCCAGGTCTACGAGGGCCTCGAAAGCGAGGAGCCTCAGACCAACGAAGCCGTCGCCGCGACCCGCGGCCAGGTGGTCATGTACGGCGGCGAGGTCGCCCAGACCTTCTACTCGGCCTGCTCGGGCGGCCACACCGAGAGCGTCGTCAACGTCTTCGGCACCGCCATCCCCTACCTGGTCGGCGTCCCCGACCCCTACGACTACCACTGCCCGCTGCACACCTGGACGCTGAAGTTCAGCGGCCCCGAGATCAGCGCCAAGCTGGGCGCCTACCTCGACGGCCGGCTCAAACAGGTGGTGATCACCAAGCGCGGCGTCTCCCCCCGGATCATCGAGGCGAAGCTGATCGGCACCAGCGGCGTCAGCACCGTGACCGGGGAACAGCTCGAGGTCGCGCTCGGCGGCTACGACACCTGGATGAGCTTCGAGAAGGTCGTAGGCTGAGGTCTGCATGGCTTCCATCCGCAAGGAGATCGAGATCGACGCGCGCCCCGAGGACGTCTGGGACGCGCTGCGCGACTGGGGCGCGATCCACGAGCGCCTCGTGCCCGGTTTCGTCGTCGACGCCCGCCTCGACGGGGCCGACCGGATCGTCACCTTCTTCAACGGCGCGGTGGTCCGCGAGCTGCTGATCGACCTGGACGACGACGCGCGGCGGCTGGTCTGGTCGGTGGTCGACGGCCCCTACACCCACCACAACGGCGCCGCCCAGGTCTTCGCCGAGGGCGACGACCACTGCCGCTTCGTCTGGACCGCCGACCTCCTGCCCGACGCCGCCGCCCCCGTGACCGACGAGCTCATGGAGCGCGGAATCGGCGTCGTCAAGCAGACGCTGGAGTCGGCTCAGCCGTCCGGGTAAGGCCGGATCGGGATGCCGTGGTCGGTCTCGCGCATCCCCAGCTCGTAGGCGGCGCCGGCAGCGAGGGTGAGCTCGCGCCTGGGCAGGCCGGGGCGCTCGACGGTCAGTTCGAGGTCGGCGACGGAGCAGTTGACGGTGTTGTGCTCGGGGCCCTTGGGGTCGGCGTAGACCCAACCCACGAAGTCCTTCTCCGGGGCGGAGACACGGCCGCGGACGAGGACGTCCTTGCCGGGGAGGACGAAGGTGCAGGCGCCGGGGGCCGCCTCGATCGAGGCTGAGCGGATCGCGCCGAGGCCGCCGAGGCGGTGGGGCTCGCCGTCGAGCATCAGCATCCCCGAGGGGATCCAGGGACTGGTGCGGGAGCCGAGCTTGACGCGGGCGGCGCCGGCGTCGAAGTAGGTATCGGGCGAGTCGGCGAAGCCGGTGCCCTCGAGCCAGACCCAGCGCTCCGCGTGCTCAGTACCCCAGTTGTGGCCGATCATTCCCGGCCAGCCGCTGAACTCGATCGACTCCTCGTCATCGAGTTCGAGCCTGCCGTCGAAGCGGGCGAGCGGGACCGGGGCGACGAACTTGGTCTTCGGCAGCGGCGCCTCGTAGAGCCAGTCGGCCGGCAGGTACTTGCAGGGCTCGGCCTCAGCGCTGAAGGTCAGCGACCAGCCGGCGCTGAGCGCGTCGGTGGCGACCGAGCCCTCGGCCTGGCCCGGCCCGACGACGGCGTCGCCGACCTGGATCCAGGCGCCCTCCGGCACCGACAGCTCGCTCGCCGGCACGGTCACCTTGGTCGCCCGCGGCCCCTCCGCCGCGCGGTCGAAGAAGACGAACCAGATCGAGGCGTTGGGCTCAGCGCCCGGCCGCTTGTGCACCGTATGCCGGATCCAGACCCCGCGACCGCCGCCCGGCTCGCAGGCCTTGATGTAGAAGCTCTCGTAGTGGCCGGCCTTGGCGGCGACCTGTGGGAACCGCGCGCCTTCATCCATGGACGGACTCTAACTCGCGATCGCGTCCATCATCGCCAGCGCGACGTACCGGCGCTGGCCCCGGATTCCCTCGTCGCCCTCGCTCAGCACGCCCTGCTCCTCCATACGACGAAGAAGGCGGAGGGCCGTTGGCCGGCTGACTCCGAGGCGTCCCTCGATCGACCTCGTCGTAACCACGGGGTTCTCGCAGATCAGCTCGACGAGAGCCATGGCATTGGCGGTGCCAATGGCCGCGGCGGCCTGGCGGTACTTCTCCCGCAACTCGACGATCCGCTGGGCACGGCGAACCGCGTCGGCGGCCTGAGTTTGGACGGCGATAAGGAATAGCTCGATCCAGGGGATCGGGTCCCCCATCTCGCGAATGGCCTGGAGCGAGTCGTAGTAGGCCAGTCGGTGGCGCTCCACATAGGCGCTCAGATAGAGCAGCGGGGCGCTGAGCCTGCCTCTCGCCACAAGGAAGAAGACGAGAAGAAGCCGACCAAGGCGTCCGTTGCCGTCAAGAAACGGGTGGATCGTCTCGAACTGGGAGTGGAGCAGCGCGTTCTGGACCAGCAGTGGCATCTCCGGTTCCTCGTGGGCAAAGCGCTCCCAGTCGGTCAGCAGCTTCCCCAACTCCTCGGGTGGGGGTGGGACGAACTGCGCGGTCTCGATCGTCGAGCCCGGTGCGCCGATCCAGTTCTGGCTCGTCCGAAGCTCGCCGGGGGCGAGCTCGCGGCCGCGGACTCCATCCATCAGGCGACGGTGCATCTCGCAGAGCAGGCGGGAGCTGAGGGGTAGCTCGTCGAGGCGCTCCAGGCCCCAGCGCATGGCCGCGGCGTAGTTGACGACTTCCTCGACGTCCGCGTTTTGCGGACCGCCCGCCGCATCCGCTTCGAAAACCTCGGCCATGCTCGCCTGCGTTCCCTCGATCCGGGTCGACGCAAGAGCCTCTCGCAGGAGATAAGGGCGAAGCAGGAGGTCGGGATTCGGCAGGAGGCGGCCAGTCGCGGCGAGCTGACCCAGCTCCGCCTCGGCATCCCCGAGCAACCGAGCCGTGGAGGAAGACAGCTCCAGCGAGCGCGGTATCGGCGCAGGAAAGTAGGCCACGTAGCCATGAGGTCCAGGGGTGCGGCGGCCCTCGCCGAAGCTGGTCTTTCGATACGCCCCCGATTCCATAGGGGGATTCTACCCGACCATAACGATATACAGCTAAAACGTTAGGGATATAGAGCGACCCTAACAGGGTCGTCAGGGTCAACCAACAGGGGAGCGTCAAACCTTGATGGTGATGACGTCGCCATCCTGGACGACGTAGTCGCGGCCCTCGATCCGCAGCTGCCCTTTGTCCCGCGCCTGCGAGTAACCCCCGCACTCGACCAGCTGCTCCCAGCTGACCACCTCGGCTTTGACGAACGCCTCCATGATCTCGGTGTGGATCGTGCCGGCGGCCTCGAGCGCGGTGGCGCCGCGGCGCAGGGGGCGGGCGACGGCCTCCTTGTCCTCGCCGGCGGTGAAGAAGGTGAGCAGCTCGAGCAGGTCGTAGGCGCCGCGGACCAGGCGCGCCAGGCCGGATCCCTCGACCCCGTATGACTCGCGCATCTCCTCGGCTTCCGCGGGGTCGAGCTCGGCCAGCTCGCCCTCGATCCGGGCGCTGATCGCGACCGCGCCGGCGCCGATCGCGGCGGCGTGGGAGGCGACGACTTCCGGCACCTCGCCGTCGCCCTCGTCGACATTGGCGACATAGAGGATCGGCTTGGTCGTCAGCGCCTGCAGGTTGACGACGGCGTTCGGGGCGGCGTCGGGAACCGGGACCGAGCGGGCGGGCCGCCCCGCCGCGAGCGCCTCGAAGACCGCCTGCAGCCAGCCGTGCTCGGCGATCGCTTCGGCGTCGCCCGACTTCGCCTGCTTGGCAACGCGCGACAGTCGCCGCTCGACCTGGTCGTAGTCGGAGAGGATCAGCTCGGTCTCGATCGTCTCGACGTCGGCGAGCGGGTCGACGCGTCCGTCGGGGTGCGGCACGCCCGAGTCCTGGTGGCAGCGGACGACGTGGCAGATCGCGTCGGTCTCGCGGATCGAGGCGAGGAACTGGTTGCCCAGACCCTCCCCTTCGGAGGCGCCCTTGACCAGGCCGGCGATGTCGTGGAAGGAGATCGTCGCCGGTTCCAGCTTCGAGCTGCGCACCGTCGTCGCGATCTTCTCCAGCCGCTCGTCGGGCACCTCGGCGATCGCCACGTTCGGCTCGATCGTCGTGAACGGGTAGTCGCCGGTCTGGGCACCACCCTTGGTCAGGGCGTTGAAGAGGGTCGACTTGCCCGCGTTCGGCAGGCCGACGATCCCGACCTTCATGAGAGGCCGCCCGCGGTCGTCATATGGAGAGCGGAACGATCAGGCCGAGCAGGACGCCGAGGAAGGCACCGGCTAAGACGTCGGACGGGTAGTGCATCCCCAGGTAGGGGCGGCCAAGCGAAAGCGCCAGGGCGACGGCGAGCGCGCCCGCCGTGGCCGGGTCGACCCGGACCATCGCCGTCGCCACCGCAAACGAGGAGAACGCGTGGGCGGAGGGGAAGCTGAGCGAGCTGGGGGCGCCGCCGAGCGGCGGCAGGCCCTCGAGCACCGGGCGTGGGCGCCGGACCAGCAGCTTGATCCCGTAGTTGAGCCCAATCGCGACCGGAGCGAGCACGGCGCAGATCAGCCAGGACTCGCGCCGTTCGGGGTCGAGCAGGGCGAGCGCCAGCCCCAGCACGACCCAAACGGCGCCGTTGTTGCCGGCCTTGCCCAGCGCCTTGGCGGCGGCCTCCAGCCCAGGCGAGTGGCCGCGGGTGCGCATCAGGCGCAGCAGCTTGAGGTCGGCTTCGTGCATCGGCGGAGGAGGATATGGCGCCGCCTGGGTCGGCGGCACATTGAGAAGGTATGACCATGCCCGCCGTCCCCGGCTACGTCCACACCCCCGGCCACCACTGCGGCTCGACCGCCCTGCGCAACCTGCTCGGCTTCCACGGGATCGAGCTCAGCGAGGAGATGGCCTTCGGCCTTGGCGCCGGCGCCAGCTTCTACTACCTGACCCTGGAGGACTCCTCCCCGAGCCGCTGGTTCAACGGCCGCACGGCGCGGCTGGAGGAGAGCTTCCGCGACCTCACGGGCGCGGCGCTGGAGATGCGCACCTTCGCCGAGGGCGACGCTGAGGCCTGGGAGGCGGCTCGGGCCGAGATCGATGCCGGCAACCCCGCGCTCCTGCTCACCGACATCTATTACCTGGACCACTACGGCAACTCGGCCCACTTCCCGGGGCATGCCGTGGTGCTCGCCGGCTATGACGGCGAGGTGGCGCTGCTCTCCGACACCGGCTTCGAGGAGCTGCAGGCGACCCGCATCGAGAACCTCGTCAAGGCCCGCCACAGTGGCCACCCTGCCTATCCGCTCGAAGGCCACATGTTCACCGTCGCCGCCACCGTCGAGCGGGGCGAGCTCGAAGCGGCAATCCCACGGGCGATCGCCCAGGCGGCAAAGGAAATGCTGGAACCGACCTTCGGCGAATTCGGCGGCCTCCCCGCGATCGACCGCCTCGCCACCGAGGCTGGCTCCTGGCCCGAGGTCGCCGCCGACTGGCAGTGGTGCGCCCGCTTCGCCTACCAGGTGATCGAGCGTCGCGGCACCGGTGGCGGCGCCTTCCGGCTCATGTACTCGCGCTTCCTCGAAGAGGCGGAGCGGCCGGAGGCGCCGCTCGCCGCGGATGCGGCGGCGCGCTGGACGGAGCTGGCTGAGGCGTTCCGCGCGGCGAGTCAGAGCGACCTGCCCGATCCCCACCTGTGGGCCGCGGTCGACGCCGCTGCCCAGGGTGTCGCAGTTACCGAGGCGCAACTCTGGTCAATCCTTGCGGAGGCGCGTTAAGTGAGACGCCTCCGTTTTGCCGCTCAGGCCTGAGGGCACCAAGGGGCATCGGGAAACAACCACCTTGGAGGTCTGAGATGACCGATGTAAGCAGTCCGCCGGCGGCAACCGACGGGCAAAAAGAGAGCAGTTCCTCCGGCTCGGTCCGCGAGCAGCTGAACCGCCGCTCGACCGAGGCCGGTGAGAAGGTCGCCGGCACCGCGGAGGATCTCCGCAGCGTCGGCGAGGAGCTCCATAACCAGGGTAGGGACACGCCGGCGAAGCTCGCCGACAAGGCAGCCGAGCGGACCGAGCAGGTCGGCTCCTACCTGCGTGAGTCGGACGCCGACAAGCTGCTCGAAGACGTCGAGAGCTTCGGCCGTCGCCAGCCGCTGGCGGTGCTGGCCGGAGGCATCGTGCTCGGCGTCGCCGCCGCCCGCTTCCTCAAGGCCTCGAGCCGAGGCCGCTATCAGGCGCGGGCGGGATCGCAGGTGCCCGTCCCATCCGATCCAGCGCTCCGGTGAGCGCCATGAACGGCCACGAGAACGAGGCCCGCAACAGCTCCACCGGGGAGCTCGTCAAACAGTTGTCGACCCAGCTGTCGACGCTGATTCGCAAGGAGCTGGACCTGGCCAAGGCCGAGCTGACTGAAAAAGGCAAGGTCGCGGGAATCGGCGCCGGGATGTTCGGCGGCGCCGGTGTGGCCGCGCTGCTGACCCTGGGATCGCTGACCGCGTTGGTGATCCTGCTGCTCGCCGAGGCGATGGATGCATGGATTCCAGCGCTGATCGTGACCCTGATCTGGGGTGCGGTGGCAGCGGTTCTGGCGCTGGCCGGAAGGGACCGTGTACGGGAGGCGACGCCACCCGCCGAAGAAACTGTCGAAACCGTTAAGGAGGACGTGCAATGGGCGAAGAATCGAGCCAAATCCGCGAGGAGATAGAGCAGACGCGGAGCGAAATGGGCAGCACCGTGGACGCACTCGCGCACAAGACCGATGTCAAATCCCGGGTCAAGGAGTCGATCTCCGACAAGAAAGATCGGCTGCAGGCCCAGATGACCGGTGCTTCGTCACGAATCGGCGATGCAACGCCCGGCCCCGATCAGGTCAAAGACGGGGCCCACCGCGCCGTCGGCATGGCCGAGGAAAACCCGATCGGACTGGCGCTGGGCGGCCTCGCCGCCGGCTTCCTGGCGGGAATGCTGATCCCCAGCACCAAGATCGAGGACGAAAAGGTCGGCCCAATCTCCGAACAGGTCAAGGAAAAGGCGATCGAGACTGGGCAGGAGGCAATCGACCGCGGCAAAGACGTCGCCGGCCAGGTCGCCGAGCAGGCCGTCGAAACCGCCAAAGACGCCGGTCAACAGCAGGCGCAGGAGCTGAAGTCGAGCGCCCAGGAAAGCGCCGAAGAAGTCGGCGAAGAAGCGCGACAGCAGACGTAGCCGGAATGGCGGGGCCCGCAGGGGTCCCGCCTCGTCGGTTTCGTCCCCAGACCCGCGGGTATCAGGCTCTCATGACTATTGCAGCGGCAATCTTCCTGATCGCGGTCGGGGCGATTCTCAAGTTCGCCACCAACCTCCATGTCGAGGGTGTCAGCATCGACACCGTCGGCTTGATCCTGATGATCGCGGGAATCGCGGGGCTGCTCCTGACGCTCCTCCAGGACGCGATCTGGTCGCGGCGCACGCGGGCTGGCGAAGTGCCCCCAGCGGTGGAAGAACGGCGCGAGGTCCGCGAGCCGCCCCGCTACTGAGCGACGTCAGGCTCGTCGCCTCGCTTGACCGCGGCAGGCTGGCTCAGCTCCGCACTGCTCCCGGCAAGCCCCACAGCACTCGTGGCAGATCGCGCCGCGTGCGTGCGTAAGCCGTCTCCAGGCCGATGCCAGCTTCGGGGCCGTGGATGCCGTGGCCATGGCCGAGGAGGAGATGGGCCGGCCGGTAGTCATGCAGCGACCGCGGTGGCCAGGGCCGCAGGAACAGGTGGATGCCGACCGGCTGCTCCCCACCGGTGTGCATCGGATTCCCGGCGAGAACCTCGGCCACCACCAGCGCCTCCCGCGCCGGCCACCACAGCGCCGTCTCCCGCCAGCCGGGCATTCGCACCGCGGCGATCGCCTCGAACGGCGAGTCCGGGACCGCGTCCGGGACCTTCAGATGGGGCACCCCGAAGCGCGCGGCGATCCCGGCGCAGTCGCGGTTGTGCCGGTCGAGCAGCTGCAGCACTCCCGCCGGCTCGCCGAGCGCCGCCGCATCCTCCATCTCCGGTCCATCCAGGGGATCGACCAGCCAGACCCGACCGTCATCCAGAAGCGCGTGAAACGCCCGTTCCATCGGCTCCGCGACGACCCAGGTCAGGCCCAGCGCGTGCTCTTCGACTTCGATCCGGGGCACGCCTGGACGCTACTCCCCGCCGTGGCGGGGGAGCTCCGTGCTCCGGTGGAGGTTCAGGCGCCGGGCCCGAAGCCGATGCGGTGATCGCCGGAGTCGATGCGGACGAAGGCGACCTTGCCGAGGTAGAGGGCGATGACGCCGTCCTCCGTGTGGAGGTCGTACCAGCCGCCCTGCTCGAGCTGCTTACGGAGTTCCCTGAGGTCGTCTTCGGCGAGGCGGGTGGAGACGACCTGCCCGCCCTCGAAGCCGATCTCGACCCGTTGTGCGTCAGCCATTCAGTGCCCTCCCGCGGGTTCGACGATCTCGGTCAGTACCCCGCCGGTGGAGCGGGGGTGAAGGAAGGCGACGCGGCTGTCGCGGATGCCGACCCGCGGCTCGGAGTCGATCAGCGCGATCCCGGTGGCGGCGATTCGGACCAGGGCGGCGTCGATGTCGTCGACCGCGTAGGCGACGTGGTGCAGGCCCGCGCCCTTGCGGGCGAGGAACTTGCCGACGGCGGTGTCGGGGCCGAGCGGGGCCAGCAGCTCGACGTGGCCCTCGCCGACGTCGAGCAGCACCGCCTCGACGCCCTGGTCCTTGACCGTCTCGCGGTGCGCCAGCACCATCTCGAAGCTCTTCTCATAGAGAGCGATCGCCGCGTCGAGGTCCTCGACGGCGACTCCTATGTGGTCGATCCTTCCGAACAAGGCGGCCAGTCTATGCGGCCGGCGGCAGGTCGTCGCCGCCGTTGCCGTGCTCGACCCGGAGGATCTCCGCCATCGCCGCCAACCCGACCTCTAGCTGCCGCGGCGTCGGCTCCTTGGTCGCCAGGTGGCGCTGGATTTCGCGCCCCGGCGTGTGGAAGGCCTCGGCCAGGGGATCGCCGTGGTGGCGGTCGCTCCAGGCGAACATCTCGACCGCGATCGAGGCGCCGCCGAGGCCGACGCCGGCGCGAGCTGCCGCGTTCGGCTTCTCGATCAGGCGCTCCAACAGCAACGTACCGCCGGCCGAGAGCAGCATCATCGGCACCAGCAGGTTGGACCCGCAGCGGTCGTGCTCCTTCGGCACCGAGGCGACGTCTTCGACGCCCTGCTCGTAGGCGGCGATCGCCTTGTGCTCGACCCCGTGGTAGGCGGCGAGGTCGCGGTCCATCAGCGCCACCACGGCGGGGACCGCACCGACCACCTGGGCCACGCCCTCGCGCAGCGCCGAGGCCGGCGCCCGCTTGCGCAGCAGCCCGGTCGCCGCCAGGGTCGTGCCGGCGGCGGCGATGACTTTCCAGTTCTCGAACGGGAGCCGGGCGGCCGGCAGTCGCCGCCGCGCCAGCGGCAGCACCGCCATCGCCTCGGCCAGTTTCAGCGGCCCGCGCAGGCCGGGGATGCGGGCCACCAGCTTGGGGGCGAGCTCCGGCTTGCGCTCGGAGGCCACCTGAATCTGCCCGTCGCCGTCGCGCACCGCCGCCGCCCAGTGAGTCGGGCCGTGGATCAACAGCCCGTTGCGCAGCGCCATCCCTCCCAGTCGCAGCCGCTCAGCGTCTTTCGAAGCCATGCCGTCACCTTAGGCGATGGCGTGTCTGAGCTTGGCGCCTGCATATGGCGGGAAAGCTCAGACACGTCCCCGGACGTACAGAGGGCGCCGAGTCCAGTCCCACTCGACGCCCTCTCCCCCCTGTGTTAAGTCCCCACCGGAAGCCCCCAGTCCAGGCCTCCGGTGGGTATGTCGGCTCTCCCTGGCTCTAGCTTGGAAAGCCGCCCATTGAAACCCCGTCCTCCTGGGGAAGTTGCGCCAGTTACTTGGACTGCCCGAATCTCGTACGCAGCTCGGCCAGGCGCTTACCCAGCTCGAGCTCGAAGCCGCGCTCGGTGGGGGTGTAGAAACGGCGCTCGGCGAGACCGTCTGGAAGCAGCTGCTGGTCGCTGGCCCCGCCCGGTTCGTCGTGAGCGTAGCGGTAGCCGCTGCCGCGGCCGAGCTTCTTGGCGCCCGGGTAGTGCGAGTCACGAAGGTAGTCCGGCGGCGTCTTGGCGCCGTGCTCGCGCACCTCGGCGCGGGCGGCGCTGAGGGCCTTGTAGGAAGCGTTGGACTTGGGAGCGAGGGCGAGGTAGACGCAGGCCTGGGCAAGGTTGAGCGCGCACTCGGGCAGGCCGACGCGGTCGACGGCGCGAGCGGCGGCGTCGGCGACCAGCAGCGCCTGCGGGTCGGCGTTGCCGATGTCCTCGGAGGCGAGGATGACCATGCGGCGGGCGATGAAGCGCGGGTCCTCCCCGCCCTCCAGCATCACCGCCAAGTAGTAGAGCGAGGCGTCGACGTCGGAGCCGCGAGTGGCCTTGATCCAGGCGGATACGAAGTCGTAGTGGCGGTCCCCCTGGCGGTCGTAGTCGAGCGCCTTGCGCTGCAGCGCGTCCTCGATCGCGGCGACGTCGATCGGCTTCCCCTGCGCCCGCTCGACCGCGCGCTCCAGCCCGGAGAGCGCGACCCGCGCGTCGCCGCCGCTGCGCTCGGCCAGCATCGCCAGCGCCGCGTCCTCGATCGGCGGCGGCTCCACGATCCCCCGTTGCGGATCGGCCAGCGCCCGCCGCAGCAGCTCCTCCACCTGACCGGCATCGAGCGGCTTCAGCTCGTACACCTGCGAACGCGAGATCAACGCCGAGTTCACCTCGAAGTAGGGGTTCTCCGTGGTCGCCCCGATCAGCGTCAGCAGCCCTTCCTCCACCGCCGGCAGCAACGCATCCTGCTGCGCCTTGTTGAAGCGATGGATCTCGTCGAGAAAGAGGATCGTCGGCCGCCCCGACCCCTTCCTACGCTCCCGTGCCCTCTCGATAACCCCCCGAATCTCCGCTTTGCCGACGACCACCGCCGACTGCTCCTCAAACGCCCCCGCCGCCCCCGCGGCCGCGATCCGCGCCAACGTCGTCTTCCCCGACCCAGGCGGCCCGTAGAGAATCGAGCTATGCGGCTTGCCCTCTTCAATCGCCACTCGCAACGCCGACCCCGCCCCAAGGATGTGCTCCTGCCCCACCAGCTCCTCGAGATTCCGCGGCCGCATCCGCACCGCCAGCGGCGCATCGGCAGCGCTTGCCTCTCCAGCTCCTCGAGCCGATCCGGGTTGCGCGTCTGCGCTCGTGTCAAACAGCTGCTCGTCCACCAGCGCTGAGTATGAGGGGAGAGGGGTCGCCAGAGCCTCCCCGCTGTTGCTCCGGCGACCGCTCTCCCTCGCCCCTCCCGCACCGCTCTAGAATCGACGGATGGCTACCACCGAGGTCAAACCAGCAGCCCTGTCCACCCTCGAGTCCTTCAACCCGGCAACGGGTGAGCTGGTCGGCACGGTTCCGACGATCACTCCCGACCAGGTTCAGGGAGTGGTGGACGACGTCGCCCGCATCCAGCCCGCCTGGGCCGAGCTGCCGACGAAGGTGCGCGCCACCTACATGCGCCGCGCCGCCGACGCCCTGCTCGACGACATCGACGAGGTCGCCGAGCTGCTGGTCCGCGAGCAGGGCAAGCCCCGCGCCGAGGCCTACACGATGGAGCTGCTGCCGACCGTCGACGCCCTGCACTGGTGCGCCAAGGCAGGCCCGAAGATCCTCGCCGACGAGAAGGTGCGGATGACTCAGGCCTTCACGCTCTCCAAGAGCGGCCACTTCTCCTATGAGCCGATCGGCGTGGTCGGAGTCATTGCCCCCTGGAACTACCCCTGGTCGATTCCCTTCGGCGAGGTCGCGATCGCGCTGATGGCCGGCAACGGCGTCGTCCTCAAGCCGGCCAGCCTGACGCCGCTGCTGGGCGAGCGGATCCGTGACGTCTTCGAGAAGGGCGGGCTACCGGAGGGTCTCGTCCGGGTCGTCCACGGCGGCGGCGCCGTCGGCGACGCGCTGGCCAAGTCGAGCGCCGGCAAGATCTTCTTCACCGGTTCGGTCGACGTCGGCCGCAAGGTCGGTCAGGTCTGCGCCGAGCGGCTCAAGGGCTCGGTCCTGGAGCTCGGCGGCAAGGACCCGATGATCGTCTGCGCCGACGCCGACCTTCCCAACGCGATCTCCGGCGCCGTCTGGGGCGGCTTCGCCAACGCCGGCCAGACCTGCTCGGGGATCGAGCGCGTCTACGTCGTGCGCGAGGTCGCCGACCGCTTCGTCGAGGGCGTCGCCCGCGAGGCCGAGAAGCTGCGGCTCGGCGACCCGCTCGAGTGGGAGACCGAGATCGGCCCGATGACTTCCGACGGCCAGTACGAGATCGTCGTCGAGTTGATCGAGGACGCCGTCGCCACCGGCGCCACCAAGCTCTGCGGCGGCGCCGTCGACGTACCGGGCCTAGCGGGCAAGTACATCGCCCCGACCGTGCTCACCGGCGTCACCCACCAGACCCGGATCATGCGCGAGGAGATCTTCGGCCCGGTGCTGCCGATCGTCATCGTCGACTCCGAGCAGGAGGCGATCGACCTCGCCAACGACTCCGAGTTCGGCCTCGGCGCCTCGGTCTGGACCAAGGACCGCCAGAAGGGCGAGCGGATCGCCCGCC
Source organism: Solirubrobacterales bacterium (assembly GCA_049790835.1). Taxonomy (GTDB): domain Bacteria; phylum Actinomycetota; class Thermoleophilia; order Solirubrobacterales; family 70-9; genus VAYN01. The sequence continues at coordinate 5,840 of JBAQZI010000031.1, read as the reverse complement.
GGCTCGAGTCGGGCATGGTCTGGATCAACGACCACTCCTTCAGCCACGGCGCCTGCCAGTGCGCCTGGGGCGGCGTCAAGGACTCCGGCGTCGGCCGCTCGCACTCCAAATTCGGCTTCTACGAGTGCGTCAACATCAAGATGAACGCCTGGGAGCCGGGCCTCACCCGCGACTTCTGGTGGCACCCCTACGACCGCACGCTCGGCGAAGCGGTGCAGGCCTCGGCGCGGATCCTCTACGGCAAGGGTGAGACCAGGACCCGCGCCCTGCGCGAGGGCATGGGCCCGCTGCTGAAGATCGGCCAGCGCACGCTGAAGCGGCGCTGACCGGTGCCCTGTCGCTTTTGTTCCGCATAGCGATGCAAAAGCGACAGGCCTGACCCCGCTCGGCACGCCCGGTCACAATCCACCCGTGAGCAGCGAGCAAGACCGGCGCGAGCCGGCGATCCACCTGGCCGGCCTGCGCCGCGACTACGGCGAACGCACCGCGCTCGAGGGGGTCGGCCTGACCGTGGCCGCCGGCCAATCCCTGGTCGTGCTCGGCCCCAACGGCGCCGGCAAGACGACGCTGCTGCGGATCCTCGCCACTCTGCTGCGCCCGAGCGGCGGCGAGGTGGTGGTGCTCGGCTGCTCGCTCCCGGACGAGGCCTGGAAGCTGCGCGGGCGGATCGGCTATCTCGGCCACGAGCCGCTGCTCTACCGCGACCTCAGCGGGCGCGAGAACCTGCGCTTCCACGCCAAGCTGCACGGGATTTCCGGGGCGCTGGCCGAAGCGCGGATCGAGGCGCTGCTCGCCGCCGCCGGGATGGAGCGCCGCGCCGACGAGCGCATCGCCGAGCTCTCGGCCGGGATGCGCCAGCGGCTGGCGATCTGCCGCTGCGTCCTGCACGAGCCGGAGCTGCTGCTGCTCGACGAGCCCGACTCCAACCTCGATGCCGAGGGACGCGAGCTGGCACGCGGGCTGATCGGCCCCGCCGCCGGCCACACCCGCGTCGTCGTCACCCACGATCCCGAGCGCTTCCTGCCCGAGGCCGACCAGGTGCTGCGGCTCGGCATCGGCGAGACGGCGGCGGTCTCGTGACCGCGTCGTGCGCCCACGGTGGGCGAGCCTCGTGACCCCCTCCCGCACCGCCTTCGCAGCGATCCTCACCAAGGACCTGCGCTCGGAGCTGCGCACGCTGCAGTCGCTGCCGGCGATGGCGCTCTTCTCCGTCACCACCTTCGTCATCTTCCGCTTCGGCCTCGACCGCACCCAGCTCTCCGGCAGCCTCGCCGCCGGCGTGCTCTGGGCGACGCTGCTGTTCGCCGCCGTGCTCGGCATCAACCGCCTCTTCGTCGCCGAGCGCGAGGAGGGCGGCTTCGACGCGATCCGGCTGGCCCCGATCGACCGCAGCGTCCTCTTCGTCGCCAAGGCGACGGCGCTCCTCGTCTACCTGCTGGCTCTGGAGCTGGTCGCGGTGCCGATCTTCGCCCTCTTCTTCCTCCAGGACCTCGGAGGGCTGGCGCCGCTGGCGCTGGTCCTGCTGCTGGCCGACCTCGGCCTCGCCGCGACCGGCACCCTGATCTCCTCGATGGCGGTCAACTCGCGCGCCCGCGACCTGCTGGTGCCGCTCGTCCTCCTGCCCCTGATCGTGCCGCTGATGATCGCCGCCACCGGCGCCACCGAGCCGCTGCTGGCCGTGGGCGGTCCCGGCTACGAGCGCTTCGGCACCTGGCTGATGGTGCTCGGCCTATACGATCTGATCTTCGGCCTGGTCGGCTATGCGGTGTTCGACTTCCTCCTGGAGGACTGACCGCCCGGCCTCGCCCTCACCCCCGCGAAGCATGTACGGCAAAGGACTCAGACCCCTCTCGATCGCCACCGTGGCGATGCTCGCCGTGTCGCTTTCCCTGGTCTTCTTCTACGCCCCGCTCGACGCCGACCAGGGCTTCGTCCAGAAGATCTTCTACCTGCACGTGCCGCTGGCGATCGTGGCGCTCATCGGCTTCGTGGTCGGCGGCGCCTTCGCGATCGCCCACCTGCGCAGCGGCAACCGCAAGTGGGACGCCTACTCCTATGTCTCGATCCACATGTCGGTGATCTTCGGCGTCGCCGTCCTCATCACCGGCGCGATCTGGGCCAAGGCCTCCTGGGGGCACTGGTGGGTCTGGGACGAGCCGACCCTGGTCAGCTTCCTGATCGTCTTCCTCATGTACGCGACCTACTACCCCTTCCGCTACGCGATCGAGGACCCCGAGCGCCAGGCCCGCTACGCCTCGGTCTTCGCGATCACCGCCGGCGCCTTCGTGCCGCTCAACTTCATGGCGGTGCGGATGGCCGAGAGCCTCGTCCACCCGCGCACCTTCGCCACCGCCAACGGCGGCCTGCCCGGCGAGATGATGTTCGTCTTCCTCTGCAGCCTGGTGACGATGGCGCTGCTCTGGGTGACCCTGGTCAAGTTCGAGCTGACCGCGAAGAGCGCTGCCGGGCAGGTCAAGCGCCTGCGCCGTGCGCTCGATGCGCCGGCCCCCGGCACCGGCTCGCGGATCGCCCCGGAGGTGAGCTAGATGATCGACCTGCTGGCCGCGACCCCGGCGCTGCCACTCGACGAGGCCGGCAAGTACGTCGCCGGCGCCTTCATCGTCTTCATGGTTCTGCTCGTCGTCTACGTCGCGATCATGGCCGCCAAACTGCAGCGGATCGAGAGGGAGCTGCGCGAGCTGGCTTCGTTTGCCGAGACCCGTGCCGCTGGCGAGAAAGCCGCCCCCGGACGCGAGAGTGAGGCGCCATCCATATCTGATTCTCTGGCGTCTCACGGAAGCAGAGGAGGCGACGCTTAATGTCTGAGCTGCTGGCGCTGGGCGTCTCCCACAAGACCGCGCCGCTGGATCTGCGCGAGCGGCTCGCGCTGACCGAGGGCCGCGCCGTCTCCGCCCTGCGCGAGCTGACCGCGGCGGCCGGGATCCACGAGGCGGCGGCGATCTCGACCTGCAACCGCACCGAGCTCTACCTGATCGTCTCCGACCCGGTCGACGCCGAGTCGACAGCGCTGGGCGTGCTGACCCGCCAGGCGGAGATCCGCCCGACCGAGCTGCTCGGCCACCTCTACTCGCTGCGGGCCGGCGAAGCCGCCCGCCACCTGCTGCGGGTCACCGCCGGGCTCGACTCGATGATCGTCGGCGAGGCGGAGATCCAGGGCCAGGTCAAACGCGCCTACGAGCTGGCGCTGGTCGAGGGCGGCACCGGGCCGATCCTCAACCGCCTCTTCCGCGGCGCCCTCGCCGCCGGCGGCCGCGCCCGCGAGGAGACCGGGATCAGCGAGAAGGGCGTCTCCATCCCCTCGGTCGCGGTCGAGCTGGCGCGTCGCGCGCTCGGCGACCTCTCCAACCGCCGCGTGCTCGTGGTCGGCGCCGGCGAGACCGCCGAGCTGGTCGCCAAGGCCCTGGTCGCCCGCGGCGTCCACAGCGTCTTCGTCGCCAACCGCCACTACGACCGCGCGATCGGGCTGGCCCAGCGCTTCGACGGCAGCGCCGTCCGCTTCGAGGAGCTGCCGGAGCAGCTGACCGAGGCCGACATCGTCGTCAGCGCGACCAACTCCCCGCACCACATCGTCGAGCGCGACGATCTCGCCCAGGTGATGGCAACGCGTCACGAGCGGCCGCTGCTGGCGATCGACATCGCCGTCCCCCGCGACATCGAGCCCGCCTGCCGCGAGGTCGCCGGCGTCAGCGTCTACGACATCGACGACGTGCAGACGATCGTCGAACGCAACACCAGCGGCCGCGAGTCCGAGGCGAAGCAGGCGGAGCACATCATCGAGGCCGAGCTCGACCGCTTCGAGCGCTGGCTCGCCTCGCTCGAGGTGGTGCCGACGATCGCCGCGCTACGCGAAAGCGGCGACGAGGTCGTGCGCCGCGTCCTGGCCGAGAACGATGATCGCTGGGAGAGCCTCGGCGAGGCCGACCGCGAGCGGCTGGAGGCGATGGCGAAGGCGATCGCCTCCCGCCTCCTGCACGAGCCGACCCTGCGCATGCGCCGTTCGGCCGGCAGCGACGACGCCTACTTCTACGTCAGCGCCATGCGCGAGCTGTTCGGGCTGGACGTGGAGACCGAGCCGGAGGCGGAGACCGGCTCGAACGTGACCGCGCTGCGCCGCGGCAAAGGCAAGTCCGCCTGAGGGCGCGGGCCCTCGCATGATTCGGATCGCAACCCGCGGGAGCAAGCTGGCGCTGACGCAGGCCGGACACGTGGCCGAGCTGCTCGGCGGGGCCGAGCTGGTCGAGGCCTCCTCCGACGGCGAGCCCGGCGACAAGTCGCGCTTCGTGCGTGGCGTCGAGCGAGCGCTGCTGGCGGGCGAGGCCGAGGTCGGTGTCCACTCCGCCAAGGACCTGCCTGGCGAGATGGTCGCGGAGCTGGAGATCGCCGCGGTGCCGCCGCGCGAGGATCCGGCAGACGTCTGGATCGGCGCCGGTTCCTCCCTCGACGCGGCCCCCGAGGGTGCCCGGGTCGGCACCGCCAGCCGGCGCCGCCGCGCCCAGCTGCTCGCCGCCCGCCCCGACCTGCGGGTGGAGGAGCTGCACGGCAATGTCGATACCCGCCTGCGCAAGCTCGCCGAGGGCGAGCTCGACGCCATCGTCCTCGCCGCCGCCGGCCTGCGCCGGCTCGGCCGCGAGAGCGAGATCGGCTTCGCGATCCCGGTCGAGACGATGGTCCCGGCGCCGGGGCAGGGCACGCTGGTCCTGCAGGTCCGGGCCGGAGACGAGGAGACGACCGCGACCGTTGGGGGGATCTTCGACCTCGACGCCGCCCGCGAGCTGACCGCCGAGCGCGCCGCGGTGCGCCTGCTCGACGCCAGCTGCATGACGCCGGTCGGCGTCTTCGCCCGAATCGAGGGGAAGCGCCTCGAGGTCGATGCCTTCGTCGGCCTGCCCGACGGCAGCGAGTGGCTGCGCGACCGGATCGAGGCCGACGCCGCCGAGCCGGCGGTGGCCGGCGTCCTCCTCGCCGAGCGCCTGCTCGGCGCCGGCGCCCGCGACCTGCTCGACCGCGCCGAGGCGATGTCGTGAGCGCCTCCCAAGCCCCCCCCTCCCATTGCGCGGTTCGTAATCCACGTATGTCGTGGGAAAGGAACCGCGGAACTGGGACAAGGCGGGAAAATCAACTTGCGCGGTTCCCTTCCCACGCATTTGGTGGAAAAGGAACCGCGGAATGAGTGCGCGGGGTGGGGTCGTCTACCTGGTCGGTGCCGGTCCTGGCGACCCGGGGTTGATGACCGCCCGCTCGCTGGACCTGATCGCCAGCGCCGACGCGATCTTCTACGACCGCCTGATCCCGCCGGGGGCGCTCGCCGGCGCTCGCGAGGACGCCGAGCTCGTCTACGTCGGCAAGCAGCCGGGGGTGCCCTCCGTTCCCCAGGATGAGATCGGCGCGCGGCTGATCGAGTCGGCCCGGGCCGGCAAGAGCGTCGTCCGGCTCAAGGGCGGCGACCCGTTCCTCTTCGGCCGCGGCGGCGAGGAGGGCGAAGCGCTGCGTGCGGCCGGGGTCGAGTTCGAGGTGGTGCCGGGAGTCACCGCCGGCGTCGCCGCCACCGCCTACGCCGGCATCCCCGTCACCCACCGCGACGATGCCTCGGCGGTCGCCTTCCTCACCGGTCACGAGGATCCCAGCAAGGCTGAGTCGGCGCTCGACTGGGACGCGCTCGCCGGCTTCCCCGGCACCCTCGTCTTCTACATGGGCGTCAAACGCCTCGACGAGAACGCGGCGGCGCTGATCGCCGGCGGCCGCGACGCCGACGAGCCGGCGGCCGCGATCGAACGCGGCACCTGGCCCGGCCAGCGCACCGTCAGCGCCACCCTTGGCAC
>JBAQZI010000030.1:0-7061 GCA_049790835.1 Solirubrobacterales bacterium | reverse complement strand
GCCCTGGCCGCGGTCGAGGCGGTCGGCGCCGCGATCCGCGCCCGGGTGGAGCGGACCGAGGGCAAGGTCGTCGGCGGCAAGGACGACGGCGACGAGATCGCCGACGAGCTGCGCGCCTGCTCCCAGCAGGAGTACGAGCTGCAGTCGCGGATGTCGGCCGTCGCCGACGAGCTGACCAAGGCCGAGGTCGAGGCCGCCCACCTCGGCGACCGCCGGGCGGAGGCTGAGCGCGAGCTGGCCGGCATCGCCGCGAAGCTGGGCGAGGAGGTGCCGCCGACCGAGCAGGCGATGAGCGAGGAGGAGCGAGCGGATATCGACCGGCGCCTGGAGCGACTGGAGCGCCGTCGCGCCCAGATCGGCCCGGTCAACCCGCTGGCCGAGCGCGAGTACGACGAGGCGCGCGAGCACGTCGAGGCGCTGCAGGCCCAGCGCGAGGACACCGAGCGGGCGATGCGCGAGCTGGAGACGCTGATCCGCGAGATCGACGCCGAGATCGAGCGTGCCTTCGAGGAGACCTTCGACGCCACCGCCAAGAACTTCGAGGAGATGGTCAAGCACCTCTTCCCAGGCGGTCGCGGGGTGCTGCGCCGCGTCGCCCTGCGGCCGATTCGCGACGAGGAGCGGCCCAGCGGCGAGCAGGAGGCTCCCAGCGACGACGCCGAGCCCGAGCCCGAGGAGGAGGAAGAGCAGCGCGAGGAGCTCGGGGTCGAGATCGAGGTCACCCCGGCCGGTAAGTCGACCCGCAAGCTCTCGCTGCTTTCAGGCGGCGAGAAGTCCCTGGTGGCACTGGCCTTCGTCTTCGCCGTCTTCCTCGCCCGGCCCTGCCCCTTCTACATCCTCGACGAGGTCGAGGCCGCCCTCGACGACGCCAACATCGACCGCTTCCTGCAGCTGATCCGCCGCTTCTCCGACCGCGCCCAGTTCGTCATCGTCACCCACCAGAAACGGACGATGGACGCCGCCGACGTCCTCTACGGAGTGACGATGGGGGGCGACGGGATCACCAAGGTCGTCTCCCGCCGGCTGCCGCGCGATATCGCCGAGGCGGGGGACGATGGCGAGGACGGCGCTGAAGCCGACGGCGGCGATGGCGGCACCCTCTCCGCTGTCGCTTAGCCAAGTCTCAACACGGCCGGAGTCGGGGAACCGCCGTGTAGGCATTACGCTCCCCCGGGGATAGGGAGGAGTTGGATGGCACAACGTCACATGGACAGGCTGACGTCGTTCGACACGTCGTTCCTGGCCAACGAGAAATCGAACGGGCACATGGCGATCGGCGCGTTGCTGATGTGCGAGGGCGGCGCCCCGAGCGAGGACGATTTCCTCACCCACATCCGCAGTCGCGTCCACCACCTGCCGCGCCTGCGCCAGCGGCTCCTCTATCCGCCGCTCGGGCTCGGCACCCCCTTCTGGGTCGACTATCCGGACTTCGACATCCATCAGCACCTGAGCCGGGTCACCTTGCCGGCCCCGGGGACCGAGTCCCAGTTCCAGGAGCTGATCGGGAAGCTGCTGGCCCCGCCGCTCGACCGCGCCAAACCGCTCTGGGAGCTGATCCTGGTCGAGGGCTTCGAGGACGAGCGCTTCGCGATCGTCTACAAGACCCACCACGCGATGGCCGACGGCATCTCGGCGGTCGACATCGGCATGCTGCTCTTCGACGTCGAGCCGAAGCCCGAGCCGGTGCGTGGCGAAGCCCCGTGGACGCCGGCCCGCACTCCTTCGCGGACCGCCCTGGTCGGTCATGCCGGCTCCGGGATCGGCGCCACGCTGCGCCGTCTCGTCCGCTGGCTGCGGCGGGCGCTGCGCGAGCCGAAGCGCGCACGGCGGCGGGCCGCCGACGGTCTCACCGGCCTTTGGGAGGTCACCTGGAACCTGGCCCGGCCGGCGCCCAAGATGCCGTTCAACACCGAGATCGGGACCGGTCGCAGCTTCCACTGGGCCAGCTTCGACCTGCCCGACTTCAAGCACGTCAAGAACGCCCTCGGCGGCACCGTCAACGACGTCACCCTGGCCGTCGTCGCCGGTGCCCTGCGGCGCTGGCTGCTCGAACGCGACGTCGCCGTCGGCGGGCTCGAGCTGAAGGCGCTGGTGCCGGTCTCGATCCGGACCGAAAACGAGCATGGCGAGCTCGGCAACAAACTGACGGCGATGCGAGGCCCGCTGCCGGTCGGGATCGAGGGCCCGGTCGAGCGGCTGCGCGCCGTCTCCGCCGCGATGAATGCACTCAAGGTCTCCAAGCAGCCGCTGGGCGCCGAGGCGATCTGGGGGCTGAACGACTGGTTCCGCGACTTCGCCCCGCCGGTCCTGCTGGCGCCGACGGCGGCGATCAACTTCTCGACCCGCCTCTTCAATTTGCTTGTGACCAACTTCCCCGGGCCGCAGGTCCCCTTCTACGTGCTCGGCCGCGAGCTGACCGCGGTCTACCCGATCGGCTTCCTCGCCAAGAATCACGCCATCGCGATCGCGATCCTCAGCTACAACGGCCAGGTCGGCTTCGGGCTGCTGGCCGATCCCGACTCCGTACCCGACGCGGAGCGGATCGTCGGTCACCTCGCCGCCGCGGTGCAGGAGCTCCAGGACGCCGCGCAGATAGCCTCCCCGGCCAGCAATGGCAACGACCTGGCAGGAGATGATCGACCTCGGTTCGCGCGCGAGCGCGAACGACTCGGCGGCGGCTGAGCCCGAGCCCGAGCGCCGCGGCGTCTTCAAGCGCCTGCGCGAGAGCCTCTCGAAAAGCCGCCAGGCGCTGACCGAGGAGATCTCGGCCAGTCTCTTCGACCGCATCGACGACGAGACCTGGGAGCTGCTGGAGGAGGCGCTGATCCTCGCCGACGTCGGCGCCCCGACCACGGCCGCCGTGGTCGAGCGGCTCGAGCACGAGGTCGAGGCCGGCACCGTCCCCGCCGACGGCGTCGCCGTGCGCGACCGCCTGATCGAGATCCTCGCCGAGGTCGCCGGTGCGGGCCGCGCCCCGATCGACCTCAGCGCCGAGCCGGCGGTGCTGATGATGGTCGGCGTCAACGGCACCGGCAAGACGACGACGATCGGCAAGATCGCCTGGCATCTGAGCAAGGAAATGGGCCTCTCGGTTGTGATGGCCGCCGGCGACACCTACCGCGCCGCCGCCGCCGAGCAGCTGGCCGAGTGGGCGCAGCGGGCCGGCGCCGACCTCGTCCGCGGCGAGGAAGGATCCGACCCCGGCTCGGTTGCTTTCGACGCGATCTCCGCCGCCCGCGCCCGCGGCGCCGACGTCGTCATCGTCGACACTGCCGGCCGCCTTCATACCCAGGACGACCTGATGGAGGAGCTGGCCAAGGTGCGGCGGGTGATCGACAAGCAGATGCCCGGCGCCCCGCACGAGACCCTGATCTCGATCGACGCCACCACCGGCCAGAACGGGCTGCGGCAGGCCAAGGTCTTCTCCGAGGCGGTCGACGTCGACGGCGTGGTCCTGACCAAGCTCGACGGCACCGCCAAGGGGGGCATCGCCTTGGCGATCGCGTCCGACCTGGGGATCCCGGTGAAACTGATCGGGGTGGGGGAGACGCTCGAGGATCTGCGACCCTTTGATCCCGCTGAGTACGCGGCTGCGTTGCTCGCCGAGTAGTCCGTTGGGAGGGTGGTGGTACCCCTCCTCACTCGCCTGACTGGCTGGATCGCTTAGGGCCGTCCGAGATGGCTTCTCGGCCAGCGGCGCAAAACGTTCGGAGGGGTACCACCACCCTCCCAACGAGCGCTCATCTTGCTTCGTAGGAAGCAAGGGCTGGAACCCGCGGTAGTTCAGCTCCCGAACCTTGGGCCGTCCGGGAGTTGAGCGTTCTTCGTCCCCAGCTGAGTGCTGATGGAGGGATCCGGTTGTGCTCTGGGCGAATGTGCGCGAAGCGCGCGAAATGCAATCCGATTCCCTGCTCGCCATAGGCGAGCAGCATGTTGCGGAGCCGTCCGCTTCAGCGGGCGCGACTGAATTCGCCCAGAGCACAACCGGATCCCTCCCCCGACTGCCCTCTAAGCTGGGGGCGACCGTGTTTGACCAGCTCTCAGATCGCCTCCAGGCAACGCTCTCGGACGTCCGCTCGCGCGGCAAGCTGAGCGAGTCTGACGTCGATGCGGCGATGCGGGAGATCCGGCTGGCGCTGCTCGAGGCCGACGTCAACTTCAGGGTCGTTAAATCGTTCACGAAGACGGTCAAGGAGCGCTGCCTCGGCGACGAGGTGCTGCAGAGCCTCGATCCCGGCCAGCACGTGGTCAAGATCGTCAACGAGGAGCTGGCGACGCTGATGGGCGGCACCGGGAGCGAGTTGGCGATGGCCAGCAGCGGCCCGACCGTGATTCTTATGGCCGGCCTGCAGGGCTCCGGCAAGACCACCGCCTGCGCCAAGCTCGCGATGCACCTGAAGAAGGACGGCAAGGACGTGGCGATCGCCGCCTGCGACGTCTACCGGCCCGCCGCGGTCGAGCAGCTGGTCACGGTCGGCCAACGCGCCGGCGCCCACGTCTACCAGCAGGGGACCGAGCGCGACCCGGTCGACATCGCCGAGTGGGCGCTGCAGCAGGCCCGCACCGAGCGCCGCGACGTCCTCATCGTCGACACCGCCGGCCGCCTCCACATCGACCAGGACCTGATGTCGGAGCTGGCCAAGATCCGCAAGAAGACGCAGCCGCACGACGTCCTCCTGGTCGTTGACGCGATGACCGGCCAGGACGCCGTCGGCGTCGCCGAGTCCTTCGCCGAGGCTGCCGAGTTCGACGGCGTCGTCATGACCAAGCTCGACGGCGACGCCCGCGGCGGCGCCGCGCTCTCGGTCAACGCGGTCACCGGCAAGCCGATCCTCTTCGCCTCGACCGGCGAGAAGCTGGAGAACTTCGACAAGTTCCATCCCGACCGCATGGCCCAGCGCATCCTCGGCATGGGCGACGTCCTCAGCCTGATCGAGAAAGCCGAGCAGCAGGTCGACGAGAAGCAGGCGCTCGAGCTGCAGGACAAAATGAAGAAGGACCAGTTCACGCTGGAGGACTTCCTTCAGCAGATGCGCCAGGTGCGGAAAATGGGCCCGCTCAGCGGCATTCTCGGGATGCTGCCGGGGATGGGGGCGATGAAGCAGCTGAAGAACGCCGACATCGACGAGGGCGAGCTGGACCGGGTCGAGGCGATCATCCTCTCGATGACGCCGGCCGAGCGCGCCAACCCGGGGATGATCAACGGCTCGCGCCGCAAACGCATCGCCAACGGCTCTGGAACGCGGGTTCAGAACGTCAACGCGCTGGTCAAGCAGTTCGACCAGATGCGCAAGATGATGCGCTCGATGGCCTCCGGCAAGATGCCCGACCAGCAGCAGCTGGCGCAGATGACGGGCGCCGCGCCGCGCCCGAAGATCCGTCGGCGCTAACTCCGTAAACCGGCAGGTCCTCCACTTCGCGTCCGGGCCTGCCGGGCGAGTCATGTAACCTGCCGCGTCCTATGGCAGTCAGAATCAGACTAAGAAGGGTCGGGTCCAAGAAGAACCCGATCTGGCGCATCGTCGTCGCCGACAAACGCTCCCCGCGGGACGGGCGCACGATCGAGACGATCGGCCAGTACAACCCGCAGACCAATCCCTCGCTGATCGAGTTCGACGAGGAGCGCGCGCGCCACTGGCTCGAGCACGGCGCCCAGCCCTCGGAGACGGTCGCGGGCCTGCTGCGCACCAAGGGCATCGCCGCCTCCGGCAGCTAGGCCGAGCGCCGCGATGACCGAGCTGATCGAGTTCCTCGTCAAGGCTCTGGTCGAGGACCCGGGTGCGGTGGTCGTCGAGGAGCTGGAAGAGGACGGCGATCTGGTCTACGAGGTGACGGTCGCCGATGGCGACCTCGGCCGCGTGATCGGCAAAGGCGGCCGGGTCGCGAACGCGATCAGGACGATTGCCAAGGCCGCCGCGGTGCGGATCGATCGACGGGTTATCGTCGACATCCTCGATTGAAACTAGACGTCTTCACTCTCTTCCCCGAGGCGTTCGACTGGTTCCAGGGTCAGCGATCGGTCCAGAACGCATTGCGCGAGGGCAACGAGTTCCGCCTCTTCAATTACCGCGATACGACGCCACTCAGCGCCGGCCAGGTCGATGACGCGCCCTACGGGGGCGGGGCGGGGATGGTGCTGCGGGTCGACGTCGTCGACGCCGCCCTGCGGGCCGCTTACGGCGAAGGACAGAAGCCACGGATCGTCCTGCTCTCGCCGACCGGGCCGCTGCTCGACGACGCGATCGCCGACGAGCTGACGGCCGAGCCGCACGTGGCGCTGCTCTGCGGCCGCTACGAGGGCTTCGACGACCGCGTCCACCAGCACCTCGCCGACGACGAGCTCTCGATCGGCCGCTACGTCCTCGCCGGCGGCGAGCTGCCGGCGATGGTCGTCGCCGACGTGCTGATGCGGAAGCTGCCCGGCGCCCTCGGCCACGCCGACAGTGCCGTCGAGGAGTCCTTCAGCCAGGTCCTCGAGGGCATGCCGGAGTACCCGCACTTCACTCGCCCGCCGCTCTACAACGGCTGGGACGTGCCCGAGATCCTGCTCTCCGGAGACCACGAGAAAGTGCGCCAATGGCGCCTGGAACAGAGCCGCCTTCGTGCCGAGCAGTTCGACTCGGGCGCCGAGTAGCTACCATTCCGCCAGCCGCGCGGTTCCCGCACCCGGGTCCGGCGGCTTTTTCTCGCCAAATGAGCTCCGTAATCGACAGCATCGAGCGTGCCCAGCTGAAAGAGGGACTTCCCTCCTTCGGCCCCGGCGACCGTGTCCGCGTTCACTTCCAGGTGATCGAGGGCACGCGCAAGCGCACCCAGGTCTTCGAGGGCGTCGTGCTGCGGCGCCAGGGCTCCGGCGTCCGCGAGACCTTCACGGTCCGCAAGCAGTCCTTTGGCGTCGGCGTCGAGCGCACCTTCCCGCTGCACTCGCCGAAGATCGAGAAACTCGAGGTCGCGGCGCGCGGTGACGTGCGACGGGCCAAGCTCTATTACCTGCGCGGCCGGATCGGCAAGGCCGCCCTCGTCGCCGAGCGGCGCTGGGGCATCGACGACGACGTCGTCGC
>JBAQZI010000029.1:0-15219 GCA_049790835.1 Solirubrobacterales bacterium | reverse complement strand
GCTCCGGCGGATCCAGCGCCACCGGCGCCGCCGAGGCCAAGCTTGGAGAGGATGAAGCCCTTCAGGGCGAGCAGCCCGCCAACCGGGAAGAGGGCGGCCAGGGCCTTCTCGTTGGAGCGAACCTGGGCGCGGAAGTCGCCGCATTCGTCGCACTCGCGAACGTGGCGGCGAACGGGGCCGGAGACCTTGCGCAGGCCCTCGGCGGCTTCGGAGAGCTCGACCCGGACCTCACCGCAGGTCAGCAGTCGCGCCTGGCTGGCCTCGGCCAGCGAGATTCGCGCCCGCACCAGCAGCGACTTGACCGAGGGCACCGTGGTCTCCATCGCCGCCGCGATCTCCTCATAGGAGAGGGCGTCCATCTCGCGCAGCAGCAGAGCCGAGCGCTGGGTCTCGGGAAGTTTCTTGACATCGACGAGGAGCTGGCGGAACTCCTCGCGGTTGTGGACGCGCTCGGCGGTGGAGGAGGCCTCGACCGCGGGCACCATGTCCATCGATTCCTGCGCGTCGGCGGTCGGTTTGCGCAGGTGGTTGAGGCAGCGGTTGCGGGCGATCCGGTAGAGCCAGGGGCGCAGGTTGATCTCGCGCTCGTCGCGCAGCATCGCTTTGTAGGCGTTGACGAAGACCTCCTGCAGCACGTCCTCGGCGTCCTCGGTCGAGCCGAGCATCTGCCGTGAGAAGCCGAGCAGGCGGCCCTGGTAGCGGTCGACGATCGTCTCGAAGGCGCCGGGGTTGCCGCTACGGACCATGGCGACCAGCTTGGCGTCTCCTTGCAGCTTGAGCAGGGGAGAGCGCCGGGCCAACAGTCCGCGGCGACTGGCATGCGTGAGTGCTGAAGCCTCCAAGCTCTCCTCCAGGGAAGGCGTTGTTCCTATGCCTAGAGACACCGTAACAGCGGCGGAGTTGCGGCTCGCGAACATTTATCGCCCCTTTACAGGGCTGCAAGCGGGATACCATCGCTCTGCCCGGGTGGCGAAACTGGCAAAAGCGGCGCCCTTAAAAGGCGCTGCCCCGTATGGGGCTTGCGGGTTCGAGTCCCGCCCCGGGCACTCACATATAGGCTCGTCCCATGGAGGCGCACGGAGGGCGGATAGTCGCGCAGGTCTTGAAGTCGAGGGGAGTCGACCACCTCTTCACGCTGTCCGGGGGGCACCTGTTCTCCATATATGACGGCTGCAAAGAGGAGGGGATCGGGATCGTCGATGTGCGGCACGAGCAGACCGCGGTCTTCGCCGCCGAGGGATTGGCGAAGGCGACGCGGGGGCTGGGTGTCGCGGCGTTGACCGCTGGCCCGGGGGTGACCAACGGCATCAGCGCGATCGCCGGCGCCCAGGCGAACAACTCGCCGATCGGGGTGCTGGGCGGCCGGGCCCCGGAGATGCGCTGGGGCTCGGGCTCGCTGCAGGAGATCGATCATCTTCCCTTCGTCTCGCCCCTGGTCAAATCGGCGCGCACCGTCAAGGCCCCTGGCGAGATCGCCGCGATCACCGCCGCGGCGCTGGACCTGGCGGCGGCGGCTCCGAGCGGGCCGACCTTCGTCGATTACCCCCTGGACGTCGTCTTTACGGAGGCCGAGGTCGCGATTCCCGAGCTGGCCGCCGCGCCGGCGGCCGAGCCCGCTGTGGGCGTGGAGGAGGCGGCGGCGTTGCTGGCGAGGGCCGAGCGGCCGGCGATCATGGCCGGCAGCGGCCTTTACTGGGGCCATGGCGAGGACGAGCTGCGGGGGCTGGCCGAGGCGCTCGGCATCCCCGTCTTCCTCAACGGGCTCGGGCGCGGCTGCCTGCCCGCCGATCACGAGCTGGCCTTCAGCCGTGCCCGCGGCACCGCGCTCAAGGGAGCCGACGTGGCGCTTGTGGTCGGTGTGCCGATGGACTTCCGACTCGGTTTCGGTGGCAGCTTCGGCGAGCAGACCAAGGTCGTCCGCTTAGACGTTGCGGACAACGCACTCACCGCGAACCGGATGCCGGACCTCGACCTGGTCGGCGACGTGCGGGCAAGTCTTGGGGCGATCCGCGAGGCCGTGACCGGGGGGGAGCGGCGCACCGGGCGTTGGCTGGGGGAGCTCGGTGCCGCCGAGGCGGAAAAGCGGGCGGCGGAGCAGGAGGAGCTGGACGACCCCCGCTCGCCGCTGCACCCGGTCCGGGTCTACCGGGAGCTGGCCCAGGTTCTCGACCGTGACGCGATCGTCGTCGGCGACGGCGGCGACTTCGTCTCCTATGCGGGCCGCTTCATCGACACCTATGAGCCGGGTTGCTGGATGGACCCTGGCCCCTTCGGCTGCCTCGGTGCCGGCCCGGGCCAGGCGATCGGCGCCAAGATCGCCCATCCGGACCGGCAGGTCTGCCTGCTGCTCGGCGACGGGGCCTTCGGCTTCGCCGGGATGGAGTTCGACACGATGGCGCGCCACGGGCTCGGCGTGGTCGGCGTGATGGGCAACAACGGCATCTGGGCACTCGAGCACCACCCGATGAAGTTCCTCTATGGCTACTCGGTCGCGGCCGAGCTGCGGCCCGAGACCCGCTACGACCAGCTGGTCGAATCGCTCGGCTGCGACGGCATCCTCGTGCGCGACCCGGGCGAGCTGCGTCCGGCTCTCGAGCGCGCCTTCGAGTCGGGCCGGCCGACGCTGGTCAACGTCCTCACCGATCCCGAGGTCGTCTACCCGCGCAAGTCGAACTTGGCCTAGCGGCGAATTCTCAGTCTCCGGTTGCTCCTAACCCGGGCGGCGTCCTAAAACGAGAATCGGCCGCCATCACTGGCGACCGATTCAAGTTGGCCCCTCAGGACGGGCAGGGGTACGTCTTCAGGGACCATGTGTATTCGATGGGCCCAGACGGCGGGAGGCGCCATGATGCGGCAATCGCCCAAGCCCTGTATGCCGGTTCCAAGCTGCGGATGATCCACATCTCTTCCCCGGTGAGCCGAGTATGCGCCCGACTATCCGCTGCGTCTAGTCGGACAGAACCTGGATACCAATAAATAGGTGGCCTCGCCTACCTAATTTTATGGGTTCGGTCACGCGCTTTACCTATCTGTCCGGTAACGGTGTACCCGGCTGTACACCCAGTACCGCGAAGTTCTCCGAGCGAAATACTCGGTACTTAAGAACGACTCGGGGTCACGGAAAGTGCCGTGCCATAGAGGATGTCGTGCTCGGAGGCCTCGATCCGGTCGAGCCCAAAGGCGCGCATCGTCTCGATCAGGATCACCACTCCGGCGACGATCGTCGGCGCTCGGTCCGGGTGCATGCCGGCGATCTCCACCCTCCGCGCGAGCGGGGCGGAGGCGAGCTGGGAGAGCATCCGCTGAATCGAGGTCAGCGAGAGGAGGTGGCCGTGGACTCGCGCCGGGTCGTAGGGCTCCAGCCCCATCTCGATCGCCGCGAGCGAGGTCGGCGTGCCGGCGACGGCGATACCGGCGCTTGCCTCGACGCCAGCGCCGACCGCGGCATCGATCAGGGCGCGTACGTCGCTGGCCAGGGCTTCCAGCTCGACCACCGTCGGCGGGTCGGAGGCGACATGGCGCTCGCTGTGGCGGACGACGCCGGCCTGGAGCGAAGCATGGAAGGAGATGTCGGCGCCGGTGCCGACGATCAGCTCGGTGGAGCCGCCGCCGATGTCGACCACGAGCGTCGGCTCGGTAGGTGCCCGTTCCGAGGTGGCTCCGAGATAGGTGAGCCGCGCCTCCTCCTCGCCGTCGAGCACCCGCGCGGAAAGCGCGAACCGCTCGCGCAGCTCGGCGACGAAGGCGCTGCCGTTCTCGGCATCGCGAACGGCGCTGGTCGCGATCGCCTCGACGCTGTCGGCCCCGAGCTCCTGGTAGAGGCCGACGTACTCGCCGATCGCCTCGCAGGCATCCTCGATCGCCTCAGCCGAGAGCCGCCCGGAAAGATCGACGCCCCGCCCCAGCCGCGTCACCGTGCTGCGCCGCTCGACCGGCGCGACCCTGCCGTCGCCGACGTCGGCGACCAGCAACCGCGCCGAGTTGGTGCCGACATCGATCACCGCCACTCTGTAGGAGCCCTCTGCCATCGGCGGGGACTCTAGAGCGACTCTTAGCCGGGAAGTAGCTTGCGCAAAACCAGCAGCCATGCCCAATGAATCCGTCTCGTTGCTACCATCGGTAAACGCCGCGGGGTGGAGCAGCCAGGTAGCTCGTCGGGCTCATAACCCGAAGGTCGCAGGTTCGAATCCTGCCCCCGCTATTCCACGGAAGCCCTGCAAATCGCAGGGTTTTCGTCTTTCTGGGGAGCAGACAAAGGGATTCAAAATCGCTCATGGGGCAAGTCCTGGGGCAAGGTGAGGTCAAAGTGAGGTCGATTAGACCTTGCGCGGGCACTCCGGTCCACCTACGTTCGGCCGCGAGCAGCGCAGAAATAAACGGCCCCGGCGACGCACCAACGCCCCGGGGCCCGGCACCGAAGAACCAACCTTCGATGCGGGAGAGACGCTACCCGTCTCAGCTTCGATTGACGCCGCCAAGGCGGCGGTTCTAGGTGCCCTCACCGAAAGGGGGGCACATGGCCCGATCAGCAATCAAGCTCACCCGCGACCAGCGGGAGGCGATCTACCAGGCGGTTCGCACTCACCTGGTCGGTCTGAGCGATGTCTTCAACCTGTTGGAGCGACAGGAAGACGTTCCTGCCGCTGAAAAGCTGGCGAGAGAGTTCGCCGACGACTTCCGGCTGCTGGAGGACCTCGGCTGGCATGAGGACGGGAGCAGCGGCCAGGTCGAGTTGACGATGCCGCACCCCGAGCTCTCGGCGCTGATGAAGCGCATCCGCGAGGAAACCGAGGGCGGGTTCCACGACGCAGTCCGGGAACGCGACTCGGTTGCCCCCATCGAGCGCCTGGTCGCGACGATGCGGGCCTGCGAAGCCGTCCTCGTCTACACCGACGCCGAGCAGGTCGCGGCCTGATGGCCCGCCAAAGCGAGGTCACGATCGACCGCGAGGAACGCGACGGCCTGTACGAGCTGGTCCGCAACCACCTCGGCAGCATCGAGGACTTCTGGGTGGCGCTGGAGCGGACCAAGAACTTCGCCGCCGTCGAGCGAATGGGAAGGGAGTTCGCCGAAGACTTCCGGCTCCTGCAGGACATCGGCTGGAGCGAGTACGAGGCGCGTGAGACCTACGTGCTGACCATGCCGGCGCACGAGCTGCGAAAGCTCCTGTTGCGCCTGCGGGACGAAGCGGCCCAGGTCCTGATCGAGCATGGCGAGGAGGCTGAGTCGAAGCGAAGGGATGCCGAGACCGCCCGGCGCTTTCAGATCGGCCATCAGACCTGCGAAAAGTTGTCCGGCAACCTCGACTCTCCGCGCCGCAAATGACGGGCGGTAACGGAGGTGCCAATCCAGGACGCGGCAGGGTGCGGCTGCTCGTCACCCTCGACCTGCCCGAGATGGTGCGCCGCCAGGCCGAGGCGTGGCAGCGGGAGGCGCTGACCGACCCCGCGCTGCGTCACAACACCGGGCTACGCATAGTCCTGATGTTCCTGGGTCACCGTCCCCAGCGGGAGGTCGGCCGCTACCTGGAGGCGATCCGCGAGCTGTGCGCATCCGCCCCGGCGCCCCTGGTCGAACTGGGCGATGTCGTGGCAAAAGGCCCGACGCCGGAGCTTCCCCGCGTGTTCGCCCTGCCGGTCAAATCGCCGGAGGCGAAAGTCCTCCAGATCGGATTGCGCTCGGTCTTCACCAACCACGGGCTCTACATCTACGAACCCAGAGAGCGGACGTTCTGGCCGCACCTGACCGTCGCCAGGGTGCGGACCGCCGATCACAAGTTGCGCCGGCCCGAGGTGGTCCGCAACCCTCCGGACCGTCCAATCCCGGCGGGTCTGCGAGGTCCGTTCGAGGGGCTACGTGTCGGTCTCTATCGGTCCGAAATGCGACCGGAGGGAGCGCGCTACTCGCTGATGGGCAAGGCCGATCTGCCGGGGTCGACCTACGCGACCCTCCGCCAAGGAGGACGATGATGGACGGCAGGGGGAGGGACGAAGCGACCGCTCTGGCGTTTGGCAGGACCTGGTCAGGCCCATCGCCATGCTTGCTTCTCTCAGGAGGAGCTGGCGACCCGCCGCAGTTAGGCAGACTGCGAGCATCGTGGCTTCACCCAGCGACCTCACATACGACATCTGGACCGACGGCGCCTGCGCCCACAAGACCACTGGCGCCGGTGGGTACTCGGCAGTACTGGTCGCCCGTCGTTCCGATGGCAGCATCGCCAAGCAGTGGGAGCTCTCCGAGGGCGACTTCGAAACCACGAACAACCGGATGGAGCTGATGGCGGTCATCACCGGATTGCGCGCCTTGCCCGCGCCCGCGCGCGTGTGCATCCATACCGACTCCACCTACGTGATGAAGAACTTCCGGGCCTCGCTTGAGCGCTGGCAAGGCAATGGCTGGCGGACGGCGGACAGGAAGCCGGTGAAGAACCGCGACCTATGGGAGGAGCTGTCCACCGAGGTTGCCCGTCGCGACGTGGAGTGGGTGAAGGTTGCCGGTCACACCGGGGTCGAGTTGAACGAGCGCGCGGACCAACTCGCCTGCGCCCAACGGACGCCTACGCCGAGCGGAGCCGTCGGCGCCCCGTGGACCAACCCGCCCCGCCAAAAGTCTGACCGGCGTTACAGGGTTAAGACCTACGCGGTCCCGGGTGCCGAACGCCGTCGCCGCGCCGGCTGTTGCACAGAGAATGCGCCAGGCGGACATTCGACGGCTCGTCTGCTCCGCCGAGGGAAATCGGGACGATGTGGTCCAGGGTTGCCTCGTCGGCCTCGTCGGCCTCGACTGGCTCGCCGCAAATCCCGCAGAGCCATCCATCCCGCTCGAAGATCGCCTCCCGGTCGATCGGCGCTCGCTCCGCTTGCCTGAGTCGTTCCGCGCGGCGGCGCTTTGGCGCCCGCAGGACCTCGGCCGGGTCTTGGTCGTAGTGGCTCGTGCCGGCTGGTCTTTTGGTGCCATGTCGCTTGCGCCAGATTGCGTCGGCGCGAGCGCGACCGTTCTCGTAGATCGAAGCCCTCGCATTCGCATAGCAGAGCTTGCAAAAGCCGATTCGGTCCCCTTCGGAGCTTGAGAACTCGATGATCGACTTGCTCTCGCCGCAGCGTCGGCAGGTCTTCTCGGTCTTCCTGCAGCCCTGGCAGAACAGAGAGGGGGGTTCTCCTGGGGCGAGCATGAACGCACCGATCGACTGCCTGCGCCTGCACTTCGGGCACTGTTTCTCCCGTCGCTTCACGAATCCAGTGTCGCGGAACAGTCAGGATGAGTCTCGAAACCCGCGTACGATCTGGCAGGCTGCGGAGGCGATGCTGCCGCAGGTTGAGCCTGGGTCTTGAGGAATACGTCGGCGGGTAAGGAGGAGCTATGAAGATCAAGCTGGGACGCCCTTCGCCAGCGATGGCTGTTGCGATGCTGGCGCTCTTTCTCGCTGTGGGCGGCAACGTCGTCGCCTACGGGCTGGGCCGGAACTCAGTCCACTCCCGCGACATCGCGCCGAGAGCCGTGAAGGCTTCCGACCTCGGCCACTTCAAGCTGCGGAGGTCGGGCCCCATCCTCGACCCGGACCCCACCGCCCGTGACGGCATCTACACCGGCGCCGGCGGGCGCGCGAAATGCAAGCGGGGTGAGCGGCTGATCACCGGTGGCTCGGAGCAGAGCGGCGAAGCGGGCACCCCGTATATGCGGGTCGTGGATGAAGGACCGGTGCCAGCAGAAGAAGCATGGCGGGTGAGGTGGGCTTCCGATATGGGGGGAGCGGCTGCCGAGGACTTCGTCGTCGTCGCTCTATGTCTCATGCGGTAGCCCCGCCCGCACGGAGATCAGGGCGGGGTTCCTCGATTGAGCACCGCTGCTGTCCCTGATCAAAAAACCCGCTGGGATTAATCGTCCTCAATAGTGGGTAATAACTCCCGTTGCATGGAGCCGTCTGAGGCTGGCGGCTCAGACCCAGTTGGAGGCAGCAATGAGCGGGACGGGAGCAGCAGACGAGGGGACCGCTTTCTCGCCTTTTCGTCCTGCTGGTGCGCGTCGCCGCGGCGACGAATCGCCATCGAAGAAAAAAAGGTTGTCCACTTTCTTGGTTCGCCGCCCTGTAGAGGTGATGGCGTCTCATCCTTCGATCAGAACCAGGCAAGACGACGATGTCGATTTGCTTCCGAGCCTGATCCAAGGCGAGCGAGGCCAGGCACTGCGGGCGCAGCTCGGGGCGCGATACCCCGACTGCTCGGCGGACACGATCGACGACGCGATCCAGTTCGCCTGCGGCTGCTTTCTGGACGAAGCGGAGGGGATCACCGCGCCCGGCCAGGTTTATGCCTGGATTCGCACCGCCGCGCATCGCGCCCTGGGTCGGGAGGCCGACCGGCGCCACCGCGAGGTCGCGATCGATCCCGTCGAAAACGGCCTGGATCGGCTCGCCGCCGAAGAGACTGGTCCCGTCGAGGAGCTGACCGGTCTGGAAGACGATGCCGACCTGGCTGTGCTCGTCGAAAAGGTCTCCTCCTCGCTGACCGATCGCCAGCGCGACGTTTTCGCTCTCTACGGCGCCGGCTACAAGCGCCCGCAGATCGCGGACCGGCTCGGTGTGCCCGAGCGCGATGTCAAGGAGCAGCTTCGTCTAATCATGGACAAGGCTCGCGCGGTTCTCGCGGGGCTCGCCGGGGGCGGATGCAAGCGAGGAGAGCCGCTGGTCATGCGGTTCATCTGTGGCATCTCCACGCCCGACGAGGCGGCGAGCGCACGCACGCACATCTCCCATTGTGAGCGCTGCGAGGGCTTCAGCGAGCGGTTGACCGCCTGGCGGGAGAAGGCAGGCGCGATGCTCCCGGTCCCCGCCGCGGAAGGCGCGAGCCCCGGCGTCGTGAGGCAGATCGCCGATTCCGCTGGCGAGAAGCTCTCGGCGCTGAAGCAACATGTCCTCGACGGTGGCGCTCAAGCCAAGCAGCACGTTTCCGCGACCTACTACCGCGCCGTCGATCCAACGCCGCTCGCCGCCGCTCGTCCCGGCACCGCCGCGGCCATGATCGCGAGCTGCATTGCGATCGGCGGCGGGGCGGCGACGTACTGCGTCGAGCAGGGCATCAATCCGCTGGGCGCCGCAAAGGGTCTGATTGCCTCCGGCCCAGAGACCAAGCCCGAGGAGACGCCGCCGCCTGAGCCTGAAGCCTCGGCCCCGAACTACACGCCGGAATCGCCGGCCGAAGAACCTGCGCCGGCCCCGGAACCGACGCCCCAGCCGGCGAGCTCGGAACCCGAGCCCCAGCCAGAACCGAAGCCCGAGCCGAAGCCTGAGGACAGCTTTGAACCCGTCTCGCCTGGCTATTCCTCGTCCAGCGAAGGCGGATCGGAAGAAACCTACGAAGCGCCGGAAGCGGCGCCAGTCGAAAGCTCGCCTGCACCCGCTCCGGCCCAGCCGGGTCCGCAATTTGGAGGTCCATGATGAAAGCCGCTCTACACCTCGATCCCCGCTCCGCGCTCGTCGGCGTCCTGGCCGCGGCCGTCCTCGCATTTGGACTCGCAGCGCCTGGCTCGGCGAGAGCCGGCGAGTACACGATCTCCATCTGTCAGGCCGATGAAGCGGGCTATGTCAGCTCGGCCTTCGAACAGTTCTCCACCCGAGGAATGAAGTGGAGGCGGGCGTGTGATCCTCGGGGAGATGGGCTCCGGGGCCTCATCACCGCGAACGTCCCGCGTACCGGTCGCGTGGAGGAGGGGGCGCAATCCGGGTTCATCCTCAATGCCCCTCCGGGAACCAGCTTCTCCCGCTTTCGCTGGTCGGGCGAGGCGCGCCGCCGCGACTGCCGGTATGCCCTGCAGCTCTTCGCGGACAGTCCTGGCGGTTCGGCGATCTCGATGAAGAACGTGCGCGCCAACCGGGGCTGCCCCCGCCCTGGTATGGCGCAGGCGTCCGGTGCGCCGTTTCCGCGCGCTTATGACCTCGGGGGCGCGACGCGGATCGTCCAGCGCGTCGTCTGCATGGGGAGCGCTAAACAACAATTCTGCTCGGCGCGGGGGCGGAACTACATACGGACCTTCTCCGCAGAGGCGACCGTGATCGACGGGACGGCACCTTCCGTCGGAGTCGTGCAGGACTCAGTGCTCACTCAAGGACAGTGGGTAAGGGGAAAGCAGACCTTCAGCTACGAAGCCTCCGACAACGTCGGCATCAAGAACGCGTCGGCGCTCATCGCGGGAGGAATCCGCGCGAACCGCCCACAAAGCTGCACCTACTCGCTGCGGGTTCCATGTCCGAGCGGATCCGGACGAATCGAAGTCGATACCACCGAAGCGCCCGAAGGCTCACAGCCGCTGACGGTCGTCGCTGAAGACGCCGCCGGTAACCGCGCCGAGTCGGGCGCCGTCACGGTCCGGATCGACAACGCCGCGCCCGGCGCGGTCCCGGTGGGGGTCGCGGGTGGTGAGACGTGGCGCAACAGCAACGACTTCGATGTCGCCTGGGCTAACCCCAGCGAAGGCGACCGAGCTCCGATCGCCGCCGTCCACTTCCGCCTCTGTCGGGCAGGAAGCGACGAGTGCGCGAACGGCGACCGGGGTGGCGCGGGGGTCGCGGCAATCGACAACCTCGCCGTTCCATCGCCGGGAGAGTGGGAGCTGCGGCTCTGGCGCGAGGATGCGGCCGGCAACCAGCAGGCGGACAACGCCTCCCAGCCGGTCAAGCTGCGCTTCGATCCCGAGCCGCCCCAGCTCGGCTTTGAGAATCAAGACTTCGAGGACCCGACGCGAGTTTCCGTCCTCGTCACCGACCGCATCTCCGGCCTCGCCGGAGGTGGGATCGAGATCAGCCGCGCGGGGTCGGGGAGCTGGCAGGTGCTTCCAACCGCCCAGGAAGGCGACCGTCTCGTCACCCACGTTGACGACGCGTCCCTGCCGGCGGGCGACTACGAACTGCGGGCCACGGCCCACGACCAGGCGAACAACCTTGCGGGCACCGATCGCCGCCTCGATGGTCAGCCGATGCGGCTGAAGCTGCCGCTGCGAGTCGCGACCGCGATGAAAGCTGGCGTGATCGAAAAGCGCACCGTCGCCCGGAAAGGGAAGAAGGGCAAAGTGCGCCGGACGGTCCTCGAGCCGCGCGCCAAGGTCCCCTTCGGGAGCAAAGTGCATCTCGGCGGTCGCCTCGTCAACCGTGCCGGCCACGCTCTCGCGGAGACGAAGATCTTCGTCTACTCGCGTCCGAAGGAAGGTGTCGAGCAGCTGGTCGGGTCCGTGACGACCGATGCCAGCGGCCGCTTCTCTTACGCGGTCGAGGCCCGCGCCTCGCACAACTTCCGCTTCGTCTACCCCGGCACGGCGACGATCCTGCCGGTTGAGGACACCGCGACCTTGCTGGTCAAGGGAACCTCGACTTTCACGGTCAAGCCCAAGCGGGTGAAGAACGGCGGTTCCGTCACCTTCACCGGCCGCGTCAAGGGACGCCCGCTTCCCGAGACCGGGAAGCTGCTGGAGTTGCAGGTCCGATTCACCTCGGGATGGCAGACGTTCCGCACGATCCACACCGAGACGGACGGGACCTGGCGCATTCCCTACCTGTTCGATCGCACCTGCGGCGAGGCGGAGTTCGACTTCCGGGCTCATCTCGCCGGTGAGGCCGGCTGGCCGCTGGAGACGGGCAACAGCCGCAGGTTGACTGTCCGAGTGAAAGGGCAGCCATGCTAAGCCGGGCAAGCCGACTACCCAGAGCTGAGGAGAGCCAATGAGACCGCTGCTTGACCGACTCACCTACGCCAACGTCGTCGCGACCCTGGCGCTCTTTATCGCCGTAGGAACCGGCGGCGCCTACGCGGTTTCCAAACTCGACGGCTCTGACATCAGGAACCGCAGCCTGACCGGCAACGAGTTCAAGTCGAACTCGATCGGCGGCAGGGTGGTCAAGGAGTCGAGCCTGCGGCCGGTCCCCCGCGCTCAGAACGCCGCCCGTCTCGGCGGCCAGCCCGCCTCCCGCTTCCTCGACAGTTGCCCGCAAGCCTTCGCGCCGACGATCCCGGTCGGGGACGTGTGCGTCGAGACCCAAGCCCGTCCACCTGCGTCTTACGGCGTTGCTGTGTTCGACTGCGCGCTGACCGACAACCGGGAACGGGTCGGCCGGCGGCTGCCGACCCACCAGGAGCTGATGGCAGCGTTGGCCCAGCCGCAGATTCAGCTCGCGCCAGGAGGTGAGCTGACCAGCGAGGTCTACCCGTCCAGCAGCAAGCCCGGCGCGGTCGACGTCCTCTACGTGACCCAGGAAAACGGCAGCGTGGGCATCACCGAAGACGTAGGGGGCAGCAAGAGCTTCCGCTGCGTCGCCGACCCCATGAACTGAAAACCGACAGCCTCGACAACGAGGAGGAGCCCGATGGCAAACATCACCAAGCACCTGACTTCCATCTCCCTTGATCCGCGATCGGGCTCTCCTGGGCGGCGACTTCTCGCCCTGACGCTGGTCGTGATGCTCGTTCTCGGAAGCACCTTCCCCGGCTTCGCCCTGGCGGGCGAGAGGGACAGCGAAGGCGAGGGGTCGGTGCCGCCGGTCGAAGTGCCGGTCGCGCCCGACTTCGATCCCGGCGGCGAAGAAGAAGGGCTTGAAGAAGCGCCAGCGACGGGTGAAGAAGATGAAGGCGGGGCGGTGGAAGCCGAAGTAGAAGTCGAAGTGCCGCCCCCGCCCGAGGAAGTCACCGGCGCCGCCACTGAAGCCCCGGTCGAAACGGCGCCGCCTCCCGCTGTTGAACCTCCGCCCATCCCCGCGACCTCGACGCCCGAGGACGAGCCCGCTCAGAAGGAGACCGCGGAGTCCTCGGAACCGGTCGTGAATCAGTCGATTGCCGCTCCGGCGCAGGCGGGCGCTGAGCGCAGCACGGCGTCTGCGGGCGATGGGTCCGGCGAGGTTGCCGCGCCCGCCGTACCAACCCCTCAGGAAGCGCCGCCGTCCTCACCTCAGCCGGTCGCCGTCGCGGCACCCGACCCTGCCCGGAACCTCGTCGGCAAGGCCACCTACGTCGTGCGGCCCGGAGACTGCCTGTGGCACATCGCCTCCCGCCTGCTGCCCGGCGGCGCCGGAACCGAGGCGGTGGCCGGCAAGGTCGCGGAGCTGTGGCGGCTGAACGAAGACCGGATCGGCACCGGCGATCCGAATCTGATTTACGCCGGGACCGAGCTGCGACTGCGCTGAGCCGCCGACACCCCGGAGTTTGTCTATCGAGGGAAGACTTGCTCATCACTCCGGGGTACTTCAAGAAAAGGTTGTCCACTTTTCACTCTCGCCGCCCTGTTGTAGTGAGATGGTCACCAATCCAAAACAACAGTCGAACGCAACGGTAGAAAACGAGCCTCTGTCCGAGCAGACGGTCGAGATGGTGGCGGCGATGCTGAGGGTCCTGAGCGACCCGATCCGCATTCGCCTGATCGAAGTCCTCAATGAACGGAGCGGTGCCACGGTCGCAGCGCTTACCGCCTGCGTCCCGGTTAGTCAGCCCAGCGTCTCTAAGCACCTTGCGGTGCTGCACAACGCCGGCATTGTCAGCCGGCGTCCGCAGGGCGTATGGGTGCGCTACGAGTTGACCGACTTCACCGGCTTGTGGCTCATTCAGCAGCTCGCCTCAGGACTCGCCACGAGTCCCGTCAGCTCCTCGATCTGAGCTTTCTCGAAAAAGGTTCCCGTCAGAACGGGCGGCGTTTCAGACGCCGCCCGTTTCACTGTGTGGAATTAACACAGCCACATAACCACATGCCTATGCGGTTATGACCACTTAGGCACTTCGTCTCCCCGTTGTCGTGAGCCAGCAAATCGGCTGGCACCGAGCACGACAACGGAGGTGGTCTAGAAGTGTCAGAAGGAATTGGTACTCAGCTCAGGCGGCGCGAGGGTTATGGCCGCTCGGTCGGCTCGGCGCTCCGGGCTGTGGGCCGGGTGGCGCTGTGGGTGCTGGTCGGGCTCCTGCTCCTGCGGGGCGTCTCGGGCGTGCTGTCCGAGCCTCGCCAGGGCGACTCGACCGCCGCCGATCGCAGCGCTTCCGCCGACCCCGCGACTGCCGCTTTCGCGATCAGGTTCGCGCGGGCCTACCTCACGGACGCCTCGCCGCAGGCGCTGGCTCCATATCTCGCACCGGGCGCCTCGGCGCCGGTCCCCACCGGGGCCGGCACCGTCGCCCAGGTCGAGCAGGCCGAGGTCGCCGCAGTTCGCGACCTCGGCGATCGCCAGGCGATCGTCACGGTCGCCTGCGAGCTAGACGACGCCCGCACTCTCTACCTCGCCGTCCCGATCGTCCGCGAAGACGCGGCCGAGGTGGCGGCCCTGGGAGTGCCGGCGGTCGTCGCCGGACCGGGAGGGGTCGGGGCGAGCATCGAGCCGCCCCGGCCCGTCGCCGGCCCTGACGCCGGCGCGGTTGCCGAGCTCGTCCAGCGCTTCCTGCCGGCCTACCTGTCGGCCACGACCCCCGGCGATCTCTCCTACCTCCTGGCGCCCGGCGCCACGGTGGCGCCCCCCGGCGGCGGCTTTGAGCTCGTCGCCATCGCGAGCGTGAAGCAGGTCGGGAGCGGGGAAGGGGCCCGGCGCACGGTGATCGCAACCGCGCGGGTACGCGACGCGGCGACCGGGGCGATCATCCCGCTCGCCTATCGGCTGCGGCTCCTCCACCGGGACCGCTGGTACGTCGAGCTGGTCGAAGGGGCGCTCTCGTGAGCCGGCGGCTGGCAGTCGCCCTCGCTTTGATCGTCGTCCTCGCGGCGGCGCTGTGGCTGGCCCCGGAGGCGCTCGCTGCTGGCGGCAACGACGTGGGCCGCAACATCGGCGCGGAGCTACGTCGCTGGGCGGGTTCGATCTACGGTGGCCTGCTCGCGATCGTCGGGCTGGTCTTCCTCCTCAACAGGAAGTTCACCGACCTCGCGGTCTTCCTGCTGGCCGCGATCCTGGTCGGCTGGCTCGTCTTCTCGCCTGACCAGGTCGCCGATGCGGCGCGGGCGATCGGCAACCGGATTCTGCCGTGAGCGACGGC
Source organism: Solirubrobacterales bacterium (assembly GCA_049790835.1). Lineage (GTDB taxonomy): Bacteria > Actinomycetota > Thermoleophilia > Solirubrobacterales > 70-9 > VAYN01. Next base: position 235 of record JBAQZI010000029.1, on the reverse strand, counting down.
TACGAGTCGATCCGCTCCTACCAGCGGATCTTCCGCCCCGAGCGCCGCATCTACTCCATCGAGGGCCGGCCGCTGCCGGTGCCGGGCGGGGTCCCGCTGCGCTGGCTGGCCTATGCGACCGCTGCGCTTCTCGTCGTCGTCGCCCTCAGCTCGGGCTCGGCCGCCGTCGCTTTGACGATCGCCGCGATCGCCGGGCTTGGGGGCGCGAGCGCTGGGGGCCGGGTCGGAGGGGCGG
>JBAQZI010000028.1:0-5100 GCA_049790835.1 Solirubrobacterales bacterium | reverse complement strand
CGGCCGACCTGGGTGGCCGCCGACGGCCACGAGCGGGCCTTGCTCGTGCCGGCCGAGCTCGGGCCCGACGAGGCGCTGCGGGAACGCCTGCGCGATGGCCGCAGCGCCGCTCTGCTGCCGCTCGTCCACTTCCTCCGCCAGCTGACCGCAGCCGCCCGCTGGCAGCCGCCGCCGGCGCGGGCGACCTTCCTCTTCGACGACCCCAACCTGCACTGGCCCTCCTACGGCTTCGTCGAGCTCGGCGCGCTCGGCAGCCATGCTCGTGAGCACGGCTACCACGCGTCCCTGGCGACGGTCCCGCTCGACGCCTGGTTCGGCCACCCGGCGGCGGTGCGGGCGATGGAGGAAAGCCGGGGCGCCCTCTCCCTCGCCGTCCACGGCAACGATCACTTCGGCGGCGAGCTGGGGCGGCTGGAGACCGAGGCCGAGGCGCTGGCGCTGGCCGCCCAAGCGCGGCGCCGGGTGGAGGCCTTCCGGCGCCGCACCGGGATCGCGGTCGAGCCGGTGATGGTGCCGCCGCACGAGGAATGCGCGGAGGCGGTCCCCGGCAGCCTGCGCCGCTGCGGCTTCGAGGCGCTGACGATGACCCGACCCTTCCCCTGGCTGGCGCCGCCGCCGCGCTCCTGGCTGACCCGGCCCGCGGGAGTCGGGCCCCTGGTCGGCTGGGGCCCCGTCGACGTTGCCGCGGGATTGCCGGTGCTGCTCCGCCACCCCTTCGTCGGACGCTCGTCCTCTGAGCTGGTGCTGCGCTCCTTCCTCGACCAGCCACTGATCCTCTACGGCCACCAGGCCGATCTCCAGCAGGGCCTTCGGGTGCTGGCGGCCGCGGTCGCCGACGTCAACCGGATCGGCCCCAGCCGCTGGTGCTCGCTCGGCGAGATTGCGGGGAGCAACTACGAGACCCGGCTGGATGGCTCGCGGCTCGCCGTTCGCCCGTTGACCGGAAGAGCACGTGTGGAGATTCCGGCAGGCGTCGAGCAGCTGACCGTCGAGCCCGCCGAGGCCAGGCTCAGCCTCCCCGCCAAGGAACTGACCGTCGACGGTCAGCGACGGCCGCTCGGCGAGCCGCTGAGCGTCAGGCCCGGCAGCAAGGTCGAGCTCAGGCTACGGGGCGGCGACGAGCTCGACATCGCCTCTGTCCCCGCACCCCGCCGCCAGCCCCTGGCGCTGCCGCGGCGGGTCCTCAGCGAGGGCCGCGACCGCTTCGCTCCGCTCCTCTCCCGCGCCCGTCCCTAGCCCGTCTCCCACCGCGCGGTTCCTTATCCACGCATTTCGTGCGAAAGGAACCGCGGAAAAGAGCTGCGCTAGGACTCCCCTTCCGCGGTTCGTAACCCACGGGGATGGGGGAAAAGGAACCGCGCAACCGGGTAGAGGTGAGTCGCTCCTAGCCGGTCGGCGCGGCCAGCCGCACCGGCGAGGTCGCCTCCTTGACCAGCAGCCGCGCTTCGCCGCCGCCGTCGGCCGGCACCGTGTAGACGTTGACCTCGTCTGAGTAGGCGAGGGTCTCGTCGTCGAGCCACTCGACCTGGTCGTCGATCGAGTGGGACTCGGCGACGGCGTGGTCGGCCAGGGTGTCGAGGTCGAGCACCCGCAGCCGCCAGCGGTCCTCGTCGCCGATCCGGCTCTTGTAGGCGATCCACTCGTTGTCGGGCGAGAGCGACGGGCACTCGACGCCGTCGCGCAGGACCCGCATCGCGCGCTCACGGACGTTGCCTTCGACCAGGTAGTGCTCGCCGTCGGTGCCAAGCGTGGCGTAGAAGCGGTTCGGGTCCTTGGCGAAGGTGACGCCCCAGAAGTTGAAGTCGACCGCGTCGAAGGGCTGACCGTCCTTGGTCACGCTGAACTGCTCGAGCTGGCCGATCCGGCTGCCGTCGCTCATCTCGACGATCGTCGTCCGGGTCGAGAAGGCGGTCGGCGAGGCGAGGTAGGAGTCGCCGGTGACGAAGACGGTCATCGCCCCGTAGCGCCCATCGCCCGAGACCCGTGCCCGCGAGGGCAACCCGGTCAGGGAGATCTCGTCGACCGGCTTCAGGTTCGAATCGAAGATCGTCGCGTCGTAGTCGACCCCCGAGGCGGCTATCCCCATGCAGATCCCGCGCCCACCGGCGTAGTGGACGCGCTCGCAGGCGAGCTCGGCGGAGCGCCGCTTGACCTTGCCGCCGTCGACTTCGTAGACGCGACCGTTGAGGCGGGGGTTCGCGGGGTCGACCGCCCGCACCATCAGCTTCGCCTCGGCGAGCACCTCGCTGGCCCTGGGCCGGGCGTCGGTGGTCGTCTGGTCGGGACCGAGCGCCGCGACCGCGACGTAGGCGCCGCCGGCGAGGACGCAGAGGACGACGAAGCCGGCGAGGAGCTTCTTGCTGCGGCTATCCACGCGCGGGAGCCCGTTGGGCGCGCAGCAACAGCGGCGCCGCGATCGCGATCGCGGCCAGCAGCGCGGCGGCGAAGATGAGCACGGCGCTCTGCAGGCCGAGCGCGAACCAGAGCGCGCCGAAGGCGACCGAGGAGAGCAGGCGACCGACGCTGACCACGGTGATCAGAATCCCGATCCCGCTCGCCTGCAACTTCTCCGGCAGCAGGGCGCCGGCCAGCGCCGTCATCACCCCTTCGGTCGCGGCGAAATAGCCGCCGAGGCAGATCAGGCAGAGGATCAGCAGCCCATAGCCGACCGAGGTCAGCAGCAGAACGCCGTAGACGATGAACAGCAGTGCGTGCCCGGCCAGCAGCACCGACACCCTGCCGACGCGGTCGGCGAGCTGCCCGAAGGGGATCGCCAGGGCCATGAAGGAGACCGCGGTGATCACGAAGAGGAGCGGGAAGACGGCCGGCTCGAAGTCGATCGAGCGCTGCAGGCCGACGTAGATCATCGCGTCGGAGACGCTGGCGATCGAGAGCCCCGCCGCGGCCAGCAGCAGCGGCGAGAAGCGCGGGTCCTTGACCAGCCCGGCGGCGGCCCGGAACGAGGGCGCGGCGCCCTCGCGCGGTGCCCGCTGCGGCTTGCCCTGGACGGTCAGGACCAGGACCGCGAGGCCGAGCAGGGCAAAGAGGGTGCTGACGACGAAGACGGCGTCGAAGCGGGCGGGGGCGGCGAGCAGGATCCCGAAGGCGACCAGCGGCCCCAGCATCGCCCCGACGCTGTCCATCGCCCGGTGCACGCCGAACGAGGTGGCGAGGCTCTCCCTGCGGCTGGAGAGCGAGATCAAGGCGTCGCGCGGCGCGGTGCGGATTCCCTTGCCGACGCGGTCGACGGCGACGATCGCGCCGATGCCGCCGACCGTGTTGCCGGCCGCGACCAGCGCCACCTTGCCCAGCGCCGAGAGGCCGTAGCCGAGCCCCGCGACCTCCTTGTGGCGGCGCCAGCGATCGGAGCTGAAGCCGCTGGCGACCTGGACCAGCGCCGCGGCGCCGCGATAGGTGCCGTCGATGGCGCCGAAGACGAGCGGGCTGGCGCCGAGCGTGAAGACCAGGTACAGCGGCAGGACGGTGGCGACCATCTCCGAGGAGATGTCGGTCAGCAGGCTGACCATCCCCAGCGCGACGACGTTGCGCGGCACCCGCAGGCGCGAGGAGCGACGCGCCCAGAGGCGCGGTTTCAGCAGGGCTTTGGAGGCTTCGACCTGGTACATGGCATCTCAGGGACGCGGCCGGGATCCGGCCTTCTCACGCCCTCAGTGATGCAACGTGCCGACTAGTCCTTTTCTCGCACTTTCGCCCGCCGGCTTTCCGTCCAGCCCGAGCCGCTCGGCGACTTCGCCGGCGACCCCTTCGGCAAAGCCCATCACCGAGTCGCCGTTGAGCAGATACGGGTAGATCTGGGCGTTGGAAGCGAGTGCGAGGCCGTCGACGCCGGGCCAGACCGGAGCCACGCGGACGTCGTGGTCGGGACCGAGCCTGTGCACCGGCTCGACCAGCTTCGCCCGCTGCACCGTCCAGTCGACGACCTCGTCGCGGCTGAAGCCAGGCGAGAGGCGCGCCAGGTAGTCGGTGAAGCGGCGATAGACGGACTCGTCGTCCTCGCTCTGCTCCGGGGCGCCGGGGGCGCAGTATTTGGGCAGGTAGACCAGGTGGAGCCCGTCGGTGTGATCGGTGCCGAGCACCTGCGTGGTCTCGATCGCGCTCGTGATCGGGGTCTTCTCGACGATGTTGACCGCGTAGTAGGGCAGCAGCGAGCGCTTCACCTTGATGATCGGGCAGACGCAGCCCAGCCAGCGCTGTGGGTAGGGCGCCAGCAGGTCCTGGTGGCGCTCCGGCAAGAGGAAGCGCAGAGCCGGCGGCTGCAGGGTAGGAATCGTCAGGTCGAACTCGAGCGTGCGCTCGCCGAGCTCGACGCCGCGGATGGAGCCGTCCTCGGCCATCGCCAGGCCGCTGACCGGGGCGTCGGTGAGCGTTTCCACGCCCAGCTCTTCGGCCCGCGCCACCATCGCGTCGATCAGGCGCTGGTGGCCGCCGACGATGTGGCCCATCTCCTCGCCACCGCTGCCCTTGCTGTTGCGGGCGCCGGACATGCGCCGGGTGCGGGCCCAGAGGTAGGTCGCCGGCAGTCCCGAGGGGTCGCCGTCGAAGCGCGAGTCGAGCAGCGGTTTCCAGATCCGCTCCCAGACCTGCCTGCCGCAGATGCGGCGCAGCCAGGTCTCCAGGGGGATCTCGTCGAGCTTGGAGTACGAAGAGCGCAGCTGGCACTGGGCGACGAAGATCCCCAGGCGCAGGCGCGCCGGCGGGCTCAGCGGCGAGAAGCGCAGGAGGTCGCCGATGCCGTTGAAGTCGTGCATCTCGCCGTCGGCGAAGAAGCCGGCGCCGACCGGGTTGAAGCGCAGCTGGTCGCCGAGCCCGACCTCATCGGCCATCGCGATCATGCGGCTGTCGGCCGGCGTCACCACGTGGTAGAAGCGGTCGACCTCGTGGCCGTTGAAGTCGAAGGCGCCGGCGAGGCCGCCGAGGCTGGGTCCGCGCTCGATCACCGTCACCCTGGCGCCGGCCTGAGCCAGGCGCAGCGCAAGCGAGGTGCCGAGGACGCCGCCACCGACGACGCCGACGCTGGGCGGCTGGGCGCTCATCCCGTCTGCGTGACCGCGGCGCGGCCGTTGCGGTCGCCGCCACCCT
>JBAQZI010000027.1:0-3958 GCA_049790835.1 Solirubrobacterales bacterium | reverse complement strand
AGGTGGTAGCCGGCGAGCGCGGGCTCGGCTGCGAGGTCGTCGAGCAGCTCCAGCCCCGCCGCCGGGCCGAACGCCATGCCCACGGCGACGGCCCGGTTCAGCCGCACGACCGGCGAACCGGTGATCGCCGCGAGGCCGTCGTAGAAGGCGACGATCCGCTCCCAGTCGGTCTGCTCGGGCGTCCGCGCCCGCGCGTGGCAGGCGGCGATTCCCGCCTGCAGCGCGTAGGGGCCGAGCGGCCGCCCCAGCGCTTCCGCCCGCTCCAGCCCCTTCAGGCCGCGCCCGATCAGGACGAAGTCCCAGCGCGAGCGGTCCTGCTCGAGCAGCGGGATCGCCTCCCCCGCCGGCCCCGTCCGCGCCGGGAAGCGCGCCGCCTGCAGCTCCATCAGCGCCACCAGGCCCAGCGCCTCCGGCTCGCCCGGCGCCAGGCCGACGAGGATCCGCCCCAGCCGCATCGCCTCCTCGCAGAGGTCGGCCCGGATCCAGTCCTCGCCGCCGCTCGCGGCGTAGCCCTCGTTGAGGATCGCGTAGATCACCTCCAGCACCGAGCCCAGTCGCTGCTCGCGCTCGGCCGCCCCCGGCACCTCGATCGGCACCCGTGCCTCGGCCAGGGTCCGCTTGGCGCGGACGATCCGCTGCGCCACCGTCGACTCCTTGGCCAGAAAGGCGCTGGCGATCTCGGCCGTGCTCAGCGAGCCGACCAGGCGCAGCGTCAGCGCCACCCGCGCCTCCGTCGAGAGCACCGGGTGGCAGGCGGTGAAGATCAGGCTGAGCAGGTCGTCGCCGATGTCGTCGTCGGCGACGGCGGCGAGGTCGGGCTCGGCGAGAGCCGCCTGCAGCTCGACTTCGTGCCCCAGCTGCTCCTGCTTGCGGCTCGCCATCTCCCGGCGCCGCATGCGGTCGATCGCCCGGTTCTTCGCCGTCGTCATCAGCCAGGCGCCGGGGTTGTCGGGGACGCCCGCCGCCGGCCACTGCTCCAAGGCGGCGAGCAGCGCGTCCTGGGCCAGGTCCTCGGCCACGCCGACGTCGCCGGCGATGCGCGCCAGCCCGGCGATCAGCCGGGCCGACTCGATTCTCCAAACCGCGTCGATCGCGCGGCGGGCGTCGTCTCCCTCCATGCTCAGCTCGCCCGCCGCGCCGTCCGACGCCGCTACCGGTTCTGCTCGGCCTGCGCCCGCAGCCGGTTCTCCTGCTCGCGCAGCTCCGGCGTCAGCTCCTCGCCGAAGTCGTCGGCCTCGAAGACCTGACGAATTTCGATCGCGCCCGGTTCGTCGTTGGGGTTGGGGCAGCGCTTCATCCACTCCACCGCCTCGTCGAAGGAGCGCACCTGCAGCAGCCAGAAGCCGGCGATCAGCTCCTTGGTCTCGGCAAAGGGGCCGTCGATCACGGTCCGCTCGCCATCCCCGCCGAAGCTGACCCGGGCGCCCTTCGAGCTCGGGTGCAGCCCCTCGCCGCCAAGCATTACGCCGGCTTTAACCAGCTCTTCGTTGAACTTGCCCATCTCGGTGAGCATCTCCTCGCGCGGCATCACGCCGGCCTCGGAGTCCTCGTTTGCCTTGACAATCGCCATAACTCTCATCTCACTGTCCTTTCGGTCGTCGTCGCGGAAGTTCGGCCTGCCCGATATTCCCGCCTTTACCCACTACGACGAACGAAGACCCTCGAAATCGACGCGCCCCCGGGGTTAGCCGGGAATGTCGATCCAGCGCACGATCAGCCCATCCCGCACTTCGTGAAATGCCGGGGGCGCCGGGGGAGGATCGTCGGCCAGGCTCGGTAAAGGCGGTCATGGAAGGCGCCGGCATCCGGTTTCGGCGCCTGTTCCAGGCGACGCGTCGACACCGTCGAATCCGGCCGCTCACGATCGCTGTCTCCGCCGCCTACCTCGCGATTGCGTGGCGCTACTGGTTCTATGTAGTGGTGATCGTCACCGGCGCCGCCACGGTGTGCTTCACCCTCGCCGCCGTGCTCTCGGCATAGGGAGCACGCTGTCACGCCGGGCCGACCTGTCTCCGCAATTTCATGAACCCCGAGCGTTTCGGCCACCTCAGGGTTGCGTGTCTCCCAGCCGGGTAGAACCAGGAGAACCGCAATACGAGCACCCCACCGGAGGGATGAGCATGAAACTCGTAGGAGAGACGATGACCGACGACTGCCAGTGCATCGGCGAGCACGCCTCCGTGCGCGAGGCCGCGCAGCGACTGGCCGAACTGCCGGCCGGCGCGATGCCGATCTGCGGCGATGACGAACGCCTCAAAGGGATGGTCACCGACCGCGACATCGCGGTGAAGGTGGTGGCCCAGGGCAAGGATCCGGATGCGACCGAGGTGGCGGAGCTGGCCCAGGGGACCCCGATCTGGGTCGAGGCCGACGCCGACATCGACCAAGCGGTCGCGCTGATGGAGGCGCACAAGGTGCGCCGCCTGCCGGTGATCGAGGACCGCCGCTTGGTCGGGATCATCAGCCAGGCCGACATCGCCCGCCAGGCTCCTGCCGCGGAGACCGCGGACCTCCTGGCCTCGATATCCGCGGCCCCGGCAAACAACTGAGCGAGACGCTCGTCCGGGCCGGGCGGCTCGCTGCCCGGCGGGACGAGCGTGATCCAAGAGCGACTCCGGGACGCGCGGGCCTGCCGTTTTGCCACGGCACGAATGGGTAGTCGAAGGACCAAGGCCCAAAGCGAAAGAAAAGCGGGGTGCATGAAGCGATGATGGTTGAGGAGTGCATGAGCACCGGCGTCTCGCCGGTTCGTCCCGACGCCACGCTGGTCGAAGCGGCACAGCAGATGCGGATCAGCGGAGTGGGCGGCATTCCCGTCCTCGACCGCGATGGCGAGTGCGCTGGGATCCTGACCGAGCGCGACATCGTCGTTCGTGTCCTCGCCGAGGAACGCGAGCCTCTCGCCGCGTTCGTTCGCGATGTCGCCAGCATGCACCCTGTCACCTGCTCTCCCGAGGAGGACATCGCGATGGTGGCGCGGCGAATGCGCGAAAACGAGGTCCAGCACCTACCCGTTTGCCGGGAAGGCGAGGTGGTCGGCATGCTCTCCCTCGCCGACATCATCTTCGGACGACCCGACGAGGAGCGCGGCACGATCGTCCCGCCGAGTGCCGTGAGCAGGTAGCCGAATCGATCTCCCCCTGCCCGCTGCGCCGAGACCCTAGTTATCGGTAGCGGCAGAGTGGCTCGCGGGCGATCCAGTCGCCGCCGCGCGGCGGCCTGCGGTACGCGGGCCGCCTTCCTCCGCACTCGAGCTCGTCGGCGTGGGCGCCGCCGGGGCCGAGCGGCCGCGGGGCGACACCCGGCAGCATCATCGGGATCGGGTCGATCGGAGTGTCGTAGCGGCGCACCTCGAAGTGGAGGTGGGGCCCGGTCGAGTAGCCGGTCGAGCCGACGTAGCCGATCCGGGTGCCGCCTTCGACCTGCTCGCCGACCCAGGTCGTGATCGAGGAGAGGTGCGCGTACCAGGTCGTGTAGCCGAGTCGGTGCTGGACGACGACCAGGTTGCCGTAGCCGGCGGCGTTGTAGCCGGCGAAGATCGTGGTGCCGACGCCGGCGGCCTCGACCAGGGTCCCGTAGGCGACCGGGAAGTCGAGCCCCTGGTGGAGGCGACCGCCGCCGCGCGCGGCGCCGAAGCCATCGCCGATCGGCCCGGCGACGGGCCGGAAGAAGCTGACCGGCCCGCTCGGGCCCGGGGCGCTCGGCGCGGTTCCGCGCCCGCGCAGGGAGCCGATCGTCGCCGGGCCGGCGAGCCCGTCAGCGCCGATGCCGGCGGCGCGCTGCGCCCGCATCACCGCCGCTTGCGTCAGCGGCCCGAAGAGGCCGTCCGCTCTTCCCGCCCCATGGCCCGCCCGCTGCAGCAGGTACTGCAGCGCCGCCACGTCCCAGCCGCGGTTGCCGATCCGCATCGTGCGGCTGCCCAGCCCCGGCCGACCGCGCCAGCCGAGCGCCCGCCGCG
>JBAQZI010000026.1:0-2957 GCA_049790835.1 Solirubrobacterales bacterium | reverse complement strand
TCGCGCCGGCGGCCACCACGGCCAGCCTCTCTCTCATCCCAAGCAAGACACCAGGCAGGCTAATAGGCCGGCGGGTGACGGGCAACGAAGCCGGCGCGGCTGGCCATGTCGGCGTGCCAGCGGGGGCCGGTGCCGCGGCTGTTGCCGGAGGTGTCCCAGCGCAGGCCGGCGATCACGGCGTAGGCGTGGCCGGCGTTGGCGTAGACGGTGATCCAACGACCCGGCCCTGGCGCTCCCCAGCGTTCCATCGGCCCGGAGGGCAGGGGGCTGGCGAGGAATTCGCCGCCGCGCAGCGCGTAGCTGACCGCGCCGGAGCAGTCGTAGCCGCGGTCCCACCAGCGGCCGTGCCCGCCACCCCATACATAGGGCTTGGTGCGGATCCTGTTCGCCGCCGCGATCACGCGCTTGACCGCTGCCGGCGCGTCGATCGGTGCGATCGCGCGGCCGCCGACCAGGGCGGCGGCGCCGGCCGGGGCGGTCGACGGCGCTCTGGTGGGCGCCGCTTCGGTCGGCGGCGGGCTGACTTCGGGACTGACGGCGGAGATTCCGCCGTGGGGCTGCGCCCAGGCCTTGCCGGTGGCGCAGACCGAGGCCACGGCCAGGGCCGTGAGGAACGTGCAGATAGCGGCGAACCGCGCCGCCCTTTGGGCAAACGGCATTCATGCCTCCTTCGTCGGCCGGCGGGGTTAGCTGACGGGCTGGCGCTGAAGGAGCTTGCGCCCCCACCAGAAGGGTGGGTTCGCCCCGAAAACATGGTTCCCCCGCTCCCCGGCATTTGGCCGGGAATTAGGCATTCCCCAGTTAACTCGCTTTGGCGGACAAGGTTGCGGCCGAAGCGGAGCCGCGCCTGGGCGCGCGGCTCCGCTGCCGCTCAGGCGCGCACGTAGGTGAGGATCGCGACGCCGTCGCCGACCGTGCGCGACTCGGTCAGCTTCAACGGCTGCTTCTCGGCGCTGGGGCCGAAGAGGCGCTTGCCGCTGCCGAGGACGACCGGGAAGACCATCAGCCGCAGCTCGTCGACCAGGCCGTGCTCGAGCAGTCCCTGCACGAGCTGGGCGCTGCCGGCGACGAGGATGACGCCGTCGACCTCCCGCTTCAGCTTGCCGATCTCCTCCGCGAGGTCGCCCGAGAGCACCGTCGTGTTGCTCCACTCCGCCTGCTCGAGGGTGGAGGAGACGACGTACTTCGGCATCCCGTTCATCTTCTCGGCGAAGCCGGCCTCGTCGGTCCGCCCCGGCCAGGCGGCGGCGAAGCCCTCGTAGGTGCGGCGGCCCAGCAGCTGCGCCTCGGCCTCGGCGAGCTCGTCCAGCTTGAACTGGTTGCCCTCGGCGCCGCGCTCGATCTCGAAGGTCCAGCCGCCGTGCTTGTAGTCCTCACCCCCACCGGGAGCCTCGATCACACCGTCCAAGGAAGTGAACTCGGTAACGACGATCCTGCCCATGATTCCTCCTTCTCGATTTGCCTTTCAAAGGGACGACGAACGAGCCGGGACGAAATCGACATGGCCTCCCCCCCCGGATACCCGTTACAAAGATTTTGCAAAGCGTGTCCCACGCGTAACGTCCTGTCTGCAAGGGTGGCATCATGGAGTCGATGCGAGAGAGCTGGACCGACGAGCGCCTCGACGACCTCAACCACAAGGTCGGTTCGGGCTTCGATCGCATCGACGCTGACATCCGCGGGCTGCGGGTGGAAACGCGGACGGAATTCGGGGCACTGCGCGGGGAAACGAGGTCGGAATTCGTAGCCCTGCGCGCGGAGATGAAAGCTGGTTTCGACCGCGTCGACGAGCGGTTCGAACGGATCGACGAGCGCTTCGAGGCATTGCACCGCCTCTTGGTCCAGTCCGTCGTCGTGCTTCTCGCAGCGCTAGTCGGCCTGCACTTCGTCTAGCCGCGGCGCGCGGCAGCGACGAGGCGTGAGCCCGGGTCGATCTCATGCACCGTGACGAAGCTGCTCTTCGCGACCGAGATCGTGATCGGCCCCAGGCTCGGGTCGCCGCTGGGGAGGATGCTGAAGCTGCCGGTGATGCCGTCGGAGACACGGGTCTCGCGGACCGCGTCGAGTACGCCGGCACGCTCGCCGCTGCGAGCGATCGCCGCCAGCAGCACGCTTGCCGCCTGCCCCGCATATGGCGCATACAGTTCGACCGGACCCTTGGTCTCCTTCTGCAGCTGGGAGACCAACTCGGACGATTGATGATGTCAGGGCGACAGTAATCGTCCGAGTTCAGCCGCGCCGCAGGTACTTCAGCGCCGACCGCGCCGCGTTGTAGCCGCCCATGCCGTGGACGCCGCCGCCGGGGGGCGTCGCGGCGGAGCAGATGTAGAGGCCGGGGACGCCGGTCGAGTACGGGTCGAGGGCGACCCGGGGACGGAAGGTCATCTGCAGCGGATCGTTGGCGCCGCAGGCGATGTCGCCGCCGATGTAGTTCGGGTTGTAGGACTCGAGCTCGGCCGGGGAGCTGGTGGAGGTGGCGACGATGCGCTCGCGCAGGCCGGGGGCGAAACGCTCGATCTGGTCGAGCACGGCGGTCTCGCCGTCGCCGTCGTAGCCGCTGGGCACGTGGGCGTAGGCCCAGATCGGGTGGACGTCGCCGGCCGAGCGCTGGGGATCGGCGAGGTACTGCTGACCGACCAGGACCAGCGGCCGCGCCGGCATGCGACCCCGGTTGGTATCGCGCTCGGCGGCGACCAGCTCCTCGAAGGAGCCGATCGCGTGGACCGTGCCCGCGCGCCGGCAGGCCTCCGCCGTCCAGGGCACTCCTCCCTCGACCGCGAGGTCGACCTTGAAGGCGCCGGGCCCGTGCCGGTAGCGGCGGTAGGCGCGGGCGACCCGGGCGGGAAGACGGTCGCCGACGAGGTCGGCCACGGCCCTGGGCGCGAGGTCGAAGGCGGCCACGTCGGGGCCGCCGAGCTCGGCCAGGGAGCCGACCCGCACGCCGGTCTCGATCCGGC
>JBAQZI010000025.1:0-6006 GCA_049790835.1 Solirubrobacterales bacterium | reverse complement strand
GTCCAGGCGGTCGCCAGCTCGGCCAGCCGCGAGAGCCCGAGCAGGCGCTCGGCGACCTCGGGTTGGGCGGCGAAGAGGCGCTGGCGGCGCAGGCCGACGCGCTCGATCAGCCGCCGCACGAAGACGTCGGCGCGGCGCTCCTCCAGCGCTGCCGCGGCGGCGTTGTAGAGCTTGAGGAAGGACTGGATCCGCTCCCGCGCCTCGGGCTGGAACTGGGGACTGTCGAGGGCGGCCTCGCAGGCGGCGACCATGTCCTGCTTGCGCCGCCGCGCGATCGTCGTCAGCCGGGCCAGGTCGCCGGAGCGCAGTTCGATCGGCGGCCGCGTCAATGCCCGCGCCACCGCCGGTGAGTCGCCGGGGTCCGCCAGCGCCCGCAGCCAGGCGATCGCGTCGCGCACCTCAGGCCGCTGGAAGAGGGCAGCTGGTCCGGAGAGGTGGAAGGGGATGCCGCGCTCCTCCATCGCCGCCGCGACGGTGCCGCCCTGGCGGGCCGGCTCGGCGACGAGGACGCAGATCTCCTGCGGGTCGGCGCCGGTGGCGAGCAGGTGCTCGACCTCGCGGGCGACGGCTTGGGACTGGGCGCGCTCGTTCGAGCATTTCCAGAATCGGACCGCTGGCTCGCGGAAGCGGTGCTCCAAGACGATCACGTCGCCAGTGGGATGAAGGTCGCGGAACCACGGAGCTGGTGCGTGGACCGAGGGGGGGTCCTGCGGGCGGGCGGGGGCGTCCGTTCTCGGACCCCCCCTCGGTCCCCTCTCTGTCGCGGGGCTGGGATCCGAGTCCTCAAGCGCATATAGGTGGTTCGGGTTGTCGGCGGCGAGGGCGGCCAGGATTGCGCGCTGAGCTGGCGTCGCCTCCTCGAGCTCGTCGACCATCAGGTACTCGAATTGCTTGGCGATTTGGTGGCGGACGTCGGGGCGTTCGGCGAAGAGGCAGTCGAGGGCGAGGAAGACGTCGCCTTGGTCGAGGCTGCCGGCGCTGGCGAGGATGCGGTCGTGGGTTGTGTAGAGCTCGGCGAACTCGAGCTCGCGCCGGACCGCCTCCCTGGCGGCGTCGTCCGCGGCGTCGGTCTCGGCCTCGCGGGCGCGTTGCTCCAGGCTCGTCGGCCCCACTCGTTCGGCCTTCAGCGCATCGATCCGCGCCAGCAGACGCGCCAGCAGGCCGGCCGGGTTGCCGCGGATCTCGTGGCGGCGCAGGGGCAGCTGATCGAGGCGGTCGAGCAGCATCGCCAGGCGCTCGGCCGGGCCGAGGACGTCGAAGAAGGGGTCGAGGCCGGCGGCCTCGGCGTGCTCGCGCAGCAGCCGCTCGCCAGTCGTGTCCCAACTGCCGATCCAGAGCTCCTCGAACGGCCCCCGCAGCAGCGCCTCGGCTCGTTCGCGCAGGCGCCGCGCGGTGGCGCGAGTGGAGCCGATGACGAGGATCTGCTGCGAAGGGGTTCCACTCGCCGCCAGCCGCGCCAGCCGCCGCGCCAGCAGCTCGGTCTTGCCGGTCCCGGCGGCTCCCAGGACCAGCAGCGGGCCCTCGCCGTGGGCGATCGCGCGGTCGCGTCCACCCGTTTCCACCACCGCCGCCGGTTGCCCCTCGTGCATCGCTCAACGCTAGCGCGCCTGATGGCCCGGCCAGTGGTGTGACCACCAACGTTTGCCGGTTTCCGGCGGCCTCGGATGATCGCCGCGCGGCGTCCTCAGTCGCCCAAATAGCGCTGCTATTCGGGTTCCCTGCGTCCTGGCTCGACGACCACCGAGTCTCGCCAGATTCCCGGCAACGTTTGCCGGTCACACCACTAGCATCCGGCCGATGGACGTTTTCTCCGCAGACTGGCCGGGAATCTGCCGCCGCACCGTGGCGGCGCAGCGGGCCATCTTCGAAGCCGCCGCGAGCAGCGCGGAGCGCACCGTCTACGAGGGGGTTGGCGAGGGGGGGGACCACACCCTGGCGATCGACCGTCGCTGCGAGGACGTCGTCTTCGCCGAGCTGGAGACGCTGGCCGCGCAGGGCGCATCGTTCATTGCCGTCTCGGAGGAGCGCGGTGAGGTGTCGTTCGGGGGCGGCAGCTCGACGCGGGTGGTGATCGACCCGATCGACGGCTCGCTCAACGCCCGCCGCACGATCCCCTCGCACAGCCTCAGCCTCGCCGTCGCCTCCGGCTCCTCGATGGCCGACGTCGAGTTCGCTTTCGTCTACGACTTCGGCGCCGACGAGGAATTCGTCGCTCGGCGCGGGCAGGGAGCGAAGCTCGGCGACGTGGCCGCTCGGGTCGCCGTCCCGACCGAGAAGCTCGAGGTCGTGGGCCTGGAGTCGGCGCAGCCGGAGTGGTCGTTGCCGGCCCTGCGGGCCCTGGCCGGCAAGGCCTACCGCCTGCGGGTCGTCGGCTCGATCGCGATCACCGCCTCTTATGTTGGGGCGGGCCGCTTCGACGCGATGCTGAGCCTGCGCTCCTGCCGCTCGGTCGACGCCGCCGCGGCGCAGCTGATCGTTCGCGAGGCGGGTGGCGAGGTCGCGTTCGGCGACCTCGCCTTGGAGGATGCGGCGCTGGATCTCGACGCCCGCTACCCGATTGCCGCTGGCTGCGGACCCGCCGCTCTGGCCACCGTGCGCGCCGCGCAGGGCGCCAAAGAAGCCGTGTAACCACCTCGTTCAAAGAGGTTAAGAACGTGTGTTCGCAAAAGAACGTATGTTCGTTACACTCGCCGAACGCCCAGGCAGGCAAACAAATTCGAAGGGATTCAACTTTCATGGCAGACACCAAAAACGGCAGCAAAGCCAAAACTCAGGCCAAACGCGCGACCACGGAAGCCAAGAAATCGGCTACGTCCACCGCCAAAGCGACCAAACGCGCCGCCACTAAGACGGCCGTCGCCGAGAAGAACCAGGTGCAGACCGTGGCCGAGGCCGCTGTCGACGTGCCGGTCGGCATCGTCCTCAGCGTCAGCGACCGCGTCTCCGATCTGGTCGAGCCGTGGACCGGCCGCGCCAGCGCCGAGAAGCAGCTCAAGTCCTACCGCACGCAGCTGCGCAAAACGGTGAAGCGGACCGAGCGTCGCGGCACCACCGCCCGCCGCAAGGCGACCACCGAGGCCCGCAAGACCCGCAACCGGGTCGAGCGCGAAGCCCGCAAGCACCAGCGCACGGTTGAGACGACCCTCAAGCGCAACCGCAATGAGGTCGAGTCCCGCGTCCAGGGGCTCGTTGATCAGGTAACCGACCAGCTCGCCTCGTTGCGCTGAGAGCGCCCAGGACACGGCGCGGATGCGCCCCCTCAAAAGACCCCGTGTGGAACCACCACACGGGGTCTTTTTCGTGAACGCCCCGCTTGGTCCTGGACACTCTCAGTCACAACGAGTAGTCACCGGCCGGTGACGAAGACCGGGCGGGAGAAGGCCGGCTCATACGGCCAGTCGTCTTGCTCCGGGGCGAAGGCGCGGAACTGGAAGCGGACGCCGCGGCTGTCGTCGTCGCTGAACTCGTAGCGGTAGCGGAAGTGGCCATGGGCGTCGGTCTGCACGGTGCGGAACCCCGACCAATCGCTGCCCGGGAAGCGGAACTGCAGCTCGACCGGCATACCGCCGGCGGGGATCGGCGCACCGAGGTCGCCGATGCCGCCGCTGAAGACGATCGGCGCCCCGCCGATCCGAGCCGTGGAGGACGAGGCGTGCATCCGCGTGTCGCCCAGGACGCGCAGGCGCACCTTGCCACCGCCGACGCGGGTCAGAGTCCGGTTGCCGGCGAAGAGAGCTTCGATACGGCGGCTGGGTCCCGGCGCGAGGCGCGTCGAAAAGGTCCCGTCGGCGGCCGTCTCAGTTGTGGTCGCGCGTTGCTTCGAGTCGGCGCCGGCACTGAAGGTCTCGACGATCTGGACCGGCTGACCACCCAGCGAGGACCCAGAGGCCGAGGTCAGCTGACCGGCATAGGAGAGGCTGTGACCGTAGGGGGTCGTCCTGGTCCTGGGCCGCCGCTCGAATGCCTCGATCTCCTCGCGCCGGCAGCTCCGCCGGCCCTTGCTGCGGGAGCAGCGTTGCCAAACCAGGCGCCTGCCGCCAAAGCCGGCGACGATCGCGGTCGGCTTCTTCAGGGGGTTGACCAGTACCACTCGGGCGCCGTTTACGCGCCGTTCGGAAACGGTGGCATTGCCTGCGGCGTCGTAGCCGGTCGCGCTGAACTCATAGGTCCCGAGTGGGAAGGCGTCGGAGTCCCAACGCGCGATCAGCCGGCTGCCGGAGACCGTGGTCGGCAGCCGGGCGAAGGGCTGGCGCGAGTGAGCGGGCCGGACGGCGATTGATCCCCGTGCGGGGCCGGGTCCGGAAAGGGGGTCGGTGACGATCGCTTCCATCCGCTCTGGCTCGGCCGGATCCTGGGAAGCGACGAAGGCGACCCGCGGCGGGCTTTCGTCGATGCGGACCGCGGTGGTGGGTGGCGAGCGCTGGTCCAGGTTGCCGGCGGCATCGCGGGCGTAGAAGGCAACGGGGTGGACTCCCTCCCCACTGATTACCGCGACCGCCGAGGCCCCCGGTTCGACCCGCGGCACGGCACCGTCGACCGCGATCGCGGTAAACGGGCCGCTGGGACCGCTTGCCGCCATGCCCGACAGCGCGTCGGTCGCGCTCGCCGTCACTCGAACCGGTCCGTTGGCCCAGCTTGGCGGCGCTCCTCGTAGCGTTACCGCGGGCAGGGTCGCATCGACGCGCACGATCGCGCTCTCGGCCTCCAGCGAGTGCTTCCCAGAGCCCGAGACGGCGACGGTGCGGACGAAGTTGATCCCCTCGGGCAGGACGCCGAGCGAGACCCTGTCGTCGGCGATGCCGCCACGGAGATCGGTCTCGGCCAGACTGCATCGATCGCTGCCGGCACAGGGCAGGCTGCCGGCCCCGCGGTCGACCGAGACGGCATAGCCGCGGATGCCCGAGACCGGCTGTGGTCCCGCGGGATGCTCGATCGTCACCATCGCGGCCGCGGTTCCGGCGACCCATCCAGCCGGCGGCAGCGGTTGCGCCAAGCCGGGCCGCGTGTCGTCGAAGCGCAGTGCGGTACTCACCCCTGGGCCGCGCTGGCCGTCAGGGCCCTCGAGCCAGACTTCGGCCCTGTAGGTGCCGGGGCTGAAGGGAGAGGGGAGGCGAACGTTGTTGATCCAGGTCACGTCCCCCGGTACATGGACATCGCGTTCGCCCAGCGCGATCCCAGCTGCGCTGTAGAGGCGATAGTTGGCGGCCGTGACCGGAAAGCCCTGTTCGGCAATCGGGGGGCGGGCCCAGGCGAGGACGAAATAGTTGTCGGGGTGCCAGCTATTGTCGCCGTCGGCGATTCCGTCTCCGTCAAGAACCCGCAGCTGGACCGGAAGCAGCTGAGACGCCTGGTTAGCCACTGCGCCGTCGGAGAAGAGCAGCGATGCGGCGAGGAGCGCCAGGGCGGAACGGAGTGCGATCCCGCGCCTCACGGCCCGAACTCTCCCGCTGGACTGCCACTGCTCGCTCCGGTGGGCCCGCTGGCGCTGGTCGCTTCAGGTGCGGCGGCCGGCGGCGGTGGCGGCGTGTATTCGGTGGCGCCACTGCTGGTTTCGGGGACGGGAGCCGAGACCGCCTCCGCCACCGGCGCCGGCTCGGGGTTGCGTGGAGGGGGGACGGGGTCGGGTGGGACCGGCTCCGGCGCCGTTTCGTAATCGACACCGCTCTGATCGCTCCACCCGGCCGCCACGACTGGGTCGAGCTTGCGCTCGATCGCCGCCGTCTTCGTCTTACGCTCGCCGACGTCCAGCGGTGGCGGCACCACTCCCGTCGCCACGCAGGCCGCGGCGCCGCCGGCGGTGCCGACGCAGATCGCCGCGACCTTCGCGAGGGCGGCCATCCCGGCTCCACGGGTGCCTCCCGACGCGGCGACCTGCGAGAGGGCCGAGTCCGAGCCGGCTCCGCTGCCGAAACGAGCGGCCATCCCGGCGCAGGCATCATGGGCGCGATCGAGCAGGGAGCGCGTGAGGGGAAGCGCCGGCGCCAGGGCCGCCGCCGCGCCCGGCGC
>JBAQZI010000024.1:0-26084 GCA_049790835.1 Solirubrobacterales bacterium | reverse complement strand
GCGCGTCCGCCGACCCCGGGTCGGACGCCCCCCCGCCTTCGGGCAACGCGTCCCTCGCCCTCGCCCTGGGCACCTACCGCGACCTCTGGGCCGGCCCGATCACCGAGCTCAACCCGCCCCTCAAGTTCCTCGCCCCCCAGCAGCGCGTCGAGATCTCCCCCGCCGACGCCGAGCACCTGAGCCTGAAGCACGGCGACGAGGTCCGGGTCGGCCAGAACGGCGCCGCGGTCACCGCCCAGGTAGCGATCAGGGAACGCCAGCAGGAGGGCGTCTGCTTCCTGATCGAGGGCGTCAAAGGCGGCAACGCCAACGCGCTGCTCAACGGCGGCGCGGTCTCCGTTGAGATCACCAAGCTCGACCAGGTCCGCGCCTGATGCTGCCCCTCGCCGACGTCAACTTCGTCGAAGCCACCTGGATCATGGTCCTCAAGTCGGTGGTGATCTTCGCCGTCATCTTCGGCATCCTCCCCGTCCTCACCGTGGTCGAGCGCAAACTGATCGGCCGCTTCCAGCACCGCTACGGGCCGAACCGGGTCGGGCCCTTCGGCATCCTGCAGCCGCTTGCCGACGTCGGCAAGCTGATCTCCAAGGAGTCCTTCCGGCCGTCCAACGCGGTCTCGACCCTGTTCATCCTCGGACCGCTGCTGCCGGTCGTCTCCGGTGTCCTCGCCCTGGCGATCATCCCCTGGGGCGACGTCCAGGACGGCGTCGGCCTCTACGGGATCGACGTCCCGATCGGCATCCTCTACTTCTTCGCCGTCGGCTCGATCGCCTTCTACGGGCTGGTGCTGGGCGGCTGGGCCTCGGGCTCGAAATACAGCCTGCTCGGGGCGATGCGCTCGGCCGCGCAGCTGATCTCCTACGAGGTCTCGATGGGGCTGGCCCTGCTCGGCGTGGTGATGATGAGCGGCTCGCTCTCCCTCGTCGACGCCGTCCACGCCCAGGGCGACGTCTGGTTCATCCTGCCCCAGTTCGTCGGCTTCCTGATCTTCATGCTGGCCGGCTTCGCCGAGACCAACCGCACCCCCTTCGACATGCCCGAGGCCGACGCCGAGCTGGTCCAGGGCTTCATGACCGAGTACGGCGGCATGCGCTTCGGCTCCTTCCTGCTGGTCGAATACATGGAGATCCTGGTCGTCTCCGGGATCGCCGCGGCGATGTTCCTCGGCGGCTGGATGGGGCCCGGCCCGAGCTTCCTCGACCCGATCTGGATGCTGGCCAAGATGATGGGCCTGGTCTTCGTCTTCATCTGGGTGCGGGCGACGCTGCCGCGGCTGCGATATGACCAGCTGATGAGCCTCGGCTGGAAAGTGCTGCTGCCCCTCGCCACCCTCAACGTCCTCGTCACCGCGATCCTGGTGGTGGTGACGTGAGCGACGCGGTCAAGAGCGGCGAGAGCTTCGACCCGAAGGCGGTGGCCTACCTCAGCTCGGCCGACGTCGTCTCGGTCCAGCGCGGGCCCGAGCCGGGCGGCGTGGGCGGCGCCTACCGCGCCTTCGGCGAGACCCTGCGCGGGCTGAAGACGACGATGGCGAGGCTGATCGAGGGCCCGCTGACGATCGAGTACCCGGAGGAGAAGACGCCGGTCTACCCGCGCTTCCGCGGCCGCCACAAACTGCACAAGTTCGAGGACACCGGGCTGGAGAAATGCGTCGGCTGCTCCCTCTGCGCGGCCGCCTGCCCAGCCGACTGCATCCGCGTCGTCGCCGCCGAGAACATCCCCGGCGACCGCGTCTCCGCCGGCGAGCGCTACGCCGCCGTCTACGAGATCAACCTCAGCCGCTGCATCTTCTGCGGCTACTGCGAGATCGCCTGCCCCTTCGACGCGATCACGATGGGCCACGACTACGAGATGGCCGACTACGACCGCGGCAACCTGATCTTCACCAAGGAGATGCTGCTGGCCGAGCCGATCGAGCGCACCCCGCTGAAAAGCGAGGGGGAATAGATGGAAGCGGTGCTCTTCTTCCTCGCCGCGATCGGCGCGCTCGGCGGTGCCATCGGCGTCATCGCCATGCGCAATCCCTTCTACAGCGTGCTGGCGCTGATCGTCCACCTCTTCTCGCTGGCCGTGCTCTTCCTGCTGCTGACCGCGGCCTTCGTCGCCGCCGCGCAGGTGGTCGTCTACGCCGGCGCGGTGATGGTCCTCTACGTCTTCGTCGTCGCCTACGTCGGCGGCGGTGGCGAGTCCGCCTGGGAGCCGATCCCCGGCCAGCGCCTGCTGGCGCCGCTGCTGGGGATCGCGCTCTTCATCGAGCTCTCGATCGCCGTCCTCTCGTCGGCCCTGCTCGCCCTCGGCAGCCGCGGCCCCGACGTCGAGCCCGGCTTCGGCGACCCGGCCGCGATCGGCCAGCTGCTGCTCGAGAAGTTCCTGATTCCCTTCGAGGCCTCCTCGATCCTGCTGCTGATCGCCGCCGTCGGCGCGATCGTCCTCGCCGGGCGTAAACGGGAGGGCGAGGCGGCGTGAACATCGAGTGGTACATCGTCCTCTCCGCCCTGCTCTTCACCACCGGGGCGGTGGGAATCCTGATCAGGCGCAGCCCGATGGTGATCCTGCTCTGCCTCGAGCTGATGCTCAACGCCGGCAATCTCGCCCTGGTCGCCTTCAGCCGCATGGTCGGCAACCAGGAGGGGCAGGTCTTCGCGATCGTCGTCATGGTCGTCGCCGCCTGTGAGGTCGTCGTCGGCCTCGGCCTGATCGTCGCCCTCTTCCGCCGCAAGCTGCCGCTCAACGTCGACGACCTGCGGGGGCTGCGCGGATGAGCGCCACCGCCTGGGCCTGGCTGGTCCTGCTGCTTCCCCTGCTCGGCTCGATCGCGATCGGGCTCGGCTTCAAGGTCCTGCCGGCCAAGGTCGCCGGAGCCATCGGCACGATCGCGATCGCGCTTGCCTTCGCCTGCGGCATCGGCGCTCTGCTCAGCCTGCTCGGCGACGATCCCGAGGCGCGCCACCACGCCTCCTCGCTCTGGGACTACGCCAGCGCCGCCGGCCTCGACATCAAGCTCGGCATCTACGTCGACCCGCTCTCGGTCTTCATGGTTCTCGTCGTCACCGGCGTCTCGACCCTGATCCACCTCTACTCCTACGGCTACATGCAGTCGGACGAGGGCTACCACCGCTTCTTCAGCTACCTCAACTTCTTCGTCTTCTCGATGCTGCTGCTGGTCCTCGCCGGCAACTTCGTGCTGCTGATCGTCGGCTGGGCCTTCGTCGGCTTCGCCTCCTACGCGCTGATCAGCTTCTGGTACCGGCGCACGACGGCGACGCGGGCGGGGATGAAGGCCTTCGTGATCAACGTCGTCGGCGACATCGGACTGGTCCTGGCCGCCTTCCTGATCTTCCGCGAGCTGGGGACCTTCGACTTCGGCCCGGCCTTCGAGCAGGCGCCGCACGTATTCCAGAGCAACGAGTGGTCGATCACCGCGATCTGCCTGCTGCTGCTGGTCGGCGCCTTCGCCAAGTCGGCGCAGCTGCCCTTCCACACCTGGCTGCCGGACGCGATGGAGGGGCCGACCCCGGTCTCCTCGCTGATCCACGCGGCGACGATGGTCACCGCCGGCGTCTACCTGATCGCCCGCACCCACACCTTCTTCGTGCTCTCCCCGACCGCCGCCGACATCGCCGCCTTCGTCGGCCTGGCGACGCTGCTGGTCGCCGGCACGATCGCCCTGGTCATGACCGACCTGAAGCGGGCGATCGCCTACTCGACGATGAGCCAGATCGGCTACATGATCATGGGAGTGTCGATCGGCGCCTACAGCGCCGGCCTCTTCCACCTGATGACCCACGCCTTCTTCAAGGCGCTGCTGTTCATGGCGGCCGGCTCGATCATCGCCGCGATGGCGAACCGCCAGAACATCGACGAGATGAGCGGCTTCGGCAAGGCGATGCGCTTCACCTCGATCGCGATGCTCTGCGGCGGCCTCGCCCTCGCCGCCTTCCCCGGCACCTCGGGCTTCTTCTCCAAGGACGAGATCCTCGCCTACGCCGAGGCCCGCGGCGGGATGTACATGATCTTCAACGTGCTCGGCTACGCCGGCGCGCTGCTGACCGCCGTCTACACCTTCCGGCTGATCTTCCGGGTCCTTCCCGGCGTCCCCAACAAGGAGGCGCAGGAGCTGATCGACAGCGGGCACGTCGCCCACGAGGAGCCGCGCAATCCGGCGACCGGCGAGCTCGAGGACACCGACGTCGGCTTCCCCGGCGGCGAGCACCACATCGCCGAGCAGTCCTGGTCGATGAAGGCGGCGATGGGAGTGCTCGCCTTCCTCGCCCTGGCCGGCGGCCTGGTCCAGATCCCCGGCGTCGACGACGTCATCGGCGCCTTCCTCGAGCCGGTCTTCCACGACTCGCCGCTGGCGGCGATCCACCCGACCGTCGCAAAGGACTGGGCGGGCCTCGGCATCGGCGGCGTCCTCTCCGTCCTCGGCATCTTCATCGCCTACTTCTTCTACGTCGCCCAGCCGGCGACGCCGGCGATCCTGATCCGGCGCCTGCGCCCGCTGCACACCCTGTTCGTCAACAAGTGGTACTTCGACGAGCTGATCGACCTGCTGATCGTGCGGCCGGCGCTGGCGATCGGCCGCTTCGCCAACCGCGTCTTCGAGCGCTTCGTCGTCGACGGCCTGGTCAGCGGCACCGAGGACGTGGTCGGCGGCACCGGCCGGATCGTCCGCACCGTCCAGAACGGCTTCGTCCGCAGCTACGCGCTGCTGCTGCTCGCCGGCTTCGCCGGGCTCGCCCTCTACTTCCTGCTGAGCGGCTCATGATCAACGCGCTGCTCTGGGCTCCACTTGCCTTCGGCATCGTCGGCCTCTTCCTGCCGAAGCGGGCGGCGGGCTGGTGGGCGACCCTGGGCGCCGTCGTGACGCTGGGGATCGCGGCCTCGATGGTCGTCGACTTCGACTCCGGCAACTCCGGCCTGCAGCACGTCGTCGACGTCGCCTGGATCTCCGGGCTCGGCGTCGAGTACAGCCTCGGCATCGACGGCCTCAACCTCTTCCTGATCCTGCTGACCGCGGTGCTCTGGGTCGGCGGCACCGCCTTCGCGGCCTTCCGGCCGCAGGAGCGCCCGCAGCTCTTCTTCTTCCTGATGCTGGTCGCGGAGACGGCGACGCTGGGCTCGTTCCTGGCCCAGGACCTGCTGCTATTCGTCCTCTTCTTCGACCTGATGCTGATCCCCTTCTACTTCCTCTTCGGCGCCTGGGGGAGCGACCGCGAGGGCGGCCCGACCGCCGCGGCGGCGACCCTGAAGATGATCGTCTACACCCTGATCGGCTCGCTGCTGATGCTGGTCGCGGCGATCGCGGCGGCGATCATCTCGGCCGACGGCGGCCAGCTCAGCTTCTCGATCGCGGCGCTCCAGCAGCAGGGCCTCGACGTCGACAGCCAGCGCTGGCTCTTCTGGTTCTTCGCCGCCGCCTTCCTGGTCAAGATGCCGGCCTTCCTCCTCCACGGCTGGATGCCCGACGCCTACCGAGCAGCGCCGCTGCCGGTCCTGGTCGTCTTCTCCGGCGTCCTCGCCAAGGTCGGCGCCTACGGCTTCCTGCGCGTCGTGCTGCCGATCTTTCCCGACGCCACGGTGGAATTCCAGGAGGTGATCCTGGTCATCGCCCTGGCCTCGATCCTCTACGGCTCGGTGATGGCCTTCACCCAGACCAACATGCGGCTGATCGCCGGCTACTCCTCGGTCGCCCAGCTCGGCTTCATCACCGCCGGCATCTTCGCCCTGCGGGCCGACGGCGCCGACGGGGCGATCCTGCAGATGGTCAACCACGGCCTCGTGGTGGCGCCGCTCTTCGTCATCGTCGCGATCCTGGTCGAGCGGACCGGGACCGAGGACATCCGCGAGATGGGCGGCATGGCATTGCGGGCGCCGGTGCTGGCGGCACTGTTCCTGATCGTCGCCCTGGCCACCCTGGCGATGCCCGGCTCGGCCAACTTCATCGGCGAGTTCTACATCCTCAACGGCCTCTTCCAGGAGAAGATCGTCTTCGCCTTCATCGCCATCGCCGGCGTCGCGATGTCGGCCTACTACGCGCTGCGCCTCTACCAGCAGACGATGCACAACCGCCAGCCGGACGGGGTCGCCTCGCGGGAGATCGGCTGGCGCGACGGCGCCGTCCTGGCGCCGCTGGTCCTCTGCATCCTCGCCCTCGCCCTCTACCCACAGCTGATCCTCCAGCGCACCGCCCCAACCGTGCAGCAGACCGTCGCCGCCGTCACCGGCGGCCCCGCCCCGGAGGCCCAGCTAGCCGCGGGGCCGACGGGCCGAAATGTCGTCCCTGAGACGACTTATCGGCCCATCGACCGGGAGGAACCGTGAACTTTCACGAGCCTGTCATTGACTACGCGGGCATTGCGCCGGTTATTGCGCTCACGGTTGGGCTCTGCGTCGTCCTGCTCTCGGCGGTCTTCAAGCCGCTGAAGCGGAGCGCGCCGGCGCTGACGATGCTGACCCTGGCCAGCGCCGCCGGGTTGCTGATCTGGCAGTGGGGCGAGAGCAAGAGCCTCGTCACCGGCTCGCTGCGACTCGATGACCTGGCGATCTCGATCTCGCTGATCGCGATCCTCACCGCGGCCTTCTGCGTCGTCATCTCGACCCGCGAGCGGGCGGTCGAGGAAGCCGGCAGCGGCGAGTACCACGCGCTGTTGATCGGCTCGGTGCTGGGAATGGTGCTGCTGGCCCAGGCGCAGAACCTGATCACCTTCTTCGTCGCCCTCGAGACCCTCTCGATCCCGCTCTACATCCTCTGCGCCACCAACCTGCGCCGCGAGGGCTCGCTCGAGTCGGGGCTGAAGTACCTGATCGTCGGCTCGCTGGGCTCGGCGACGCTGCTCTACGGGATGGCCTTCCTCTACGGCGGCACCGGCTCGACCGGGTTCGAGGGGATCGCCGACGGGATCGCCCGCGACGGCGTCCTCGGCGACCCGCTGATCCTGATCGGGATCGCGATGTGCGCGGTCGGGCTCGCCTTCAAGACCTCGATTGCCCCCTTCCACCAGTGGACGCCGGACGTCTACCAGGGCGCGCCGACCCCGATCACCTCCTTCATGGCGGTGGCGACCAAGGCCGCCGCCTTCGCCGTCTTCCTGCGCTTCTTCGACGTCGCCCTCGGCCCGCAGACGGAGGAGTGGCAGCCGGCGCTGGCGGTCCTGGCCGCGGTCTCGATCGTCGTCGGCAACGTCGGCGCGCTCGGCCAGGACTCGCTGAAGCGGATGCTCGGCTACTCCGGCG
Source organism: Solirubrobacterales bacterium (assembly GCA_049790835.1). Classification (GTDB taxonomy): domain Bacteria; phylum Actinomycetota; class Thermoleophilia; order Solirubrobacterales; family 70-9; genus VAYN01. Next base: position 18,848 of record JBAQZI010000024.1, on the reverse strand, counting down.
TCGCCCAGGCCGGCTACATGCTCGGCGGCATCGTCGTCGCCTCCGAGGCCGGAGTCAGCTCGCTGGTCTTCTACCTCGCCGGCTACGCCTTCATGAACCTCGCCGCCTTCGTCGTGATCGTCGCCCGCGAGCGCGAAACGCCCTTCGGCGACTCGATCCGGGCGGTCCAGGGCCTCGGCACGGAGCGGCCGCTGCTGGCCTGGCCGCTGACGATCGCGATGCTGGCCCTGGCCGGCCTGCCGGCGACCGTCGGCTTCATCGGCAAGCTCTACCTGATCGAGGCCCTGGTCGAAGGCGACTACACCTGGCTCGCGGTCTTCATCGCGGTCGGGACGATGATCTCGCTGGCCTACTACCTGCGGGTGGTGGCGGCGATGTGGATGCGGCCCGGTGGCGAGGCCGTCGCCGGCGCCACCCCGGCGATCGCCGGCGCCGCCCCCGAGGCCGACCCGATCGACCCCGAGGCGGGCCGACGCTGGTACCTGGTCGGGCCGGCCCTACTGGCCGCCGCCGCAACCGTCTTCTTCGGGGTGATCCCGCAGCCGCTGGTCGAGTTCGCCGAACGAGCGGGTAGCTCACTCTTCGGCTGACAGCGAACTGCATCAAGTTCCCCGCCTGGTGGACCGGAAATTTGATGCAGTTCGAGTGAGGCTCCCGCTATCGGCGTTTTACTAACCACCGCCGCGATCGTCGCTGCCGTCGCCGTCGGCGTCTGGTCGGAGGGACGCTGGCCGCGGGGGGCGGCGAACGCCGCCCGCAAAGCCCTGGTGCTGCTGCTGTACGTGCTGCTGCCGCCGGTGATCTTCTTCAACATCGCCGCCAGCGAGATCGACCTCAGCCACGGGGTCGGGCTGGCGCTGGGGATCGTCGCCTCCTCGCTCGGCGCCCTGCTCGCCTGGTGGGGGGCCACCCGGGTGCTGAAGCTGACCCGCCCCCAGACCGGCGCCGTCGTCTGCTGCGTGCTCAGCGTCAACACCGGCTACCTGGGCTATCCGCTGGCCGTCGCCCTGCTGGGCCGCGATCAGCTCTCCACCGCGGTCCTCTACGACGTCCTCGTAACCGGCCCGTGCCTGCTGCTGGGCGCCTTCGCCGTCGGCGCCGCCTTCGGGACCAAGGCGGGAGAAACGCCGCGCCAGCGGGTCGGCGCCTTCTTCACGCGCAACCCCCCGCTCTATGCCGCGATCGCCGGGCTGCTGGCGCCGGCTGCGCTCGCTCCAGACATCCTGGTCGATCTCTCGCAGGCGCTGATCGTCGCCATCCTCCCGATCGGCTTCTTCGCCGTCGGCGCGACCCTGGCCGAGAACGCCGAGCACGGCGAGCTGCCGATCCCGCCGCCGCTGACCCGGCCGGTCGCTCTCGCGATCGGCACCCGGCTGGCGGTCGTGCCGGCGCTGCTGATGCTGCTGGCGGCACCGCTGATCGACCTTCCCGCCGCCTATCGCCTGCTCTCGGCGATGCCCTCCGGCCTCAACTCGCTGGTCATCGCCCACGCCTACGGCCTCGACATGGAGATCACCGCCGAGGCGGTGATCTGGTCGACCGCGATCGTCGTCGCCGCCGCTCTAGTCTCACTCCTGTTGTGATGCTCCACCACGTCGGCATCGAGATCGACCCCGGCGACGTCGAGCGCGCCGTCGAGTTCTTCTCCCTGCTCGGCTTCGAAGAGGTCGAGCCGCCGCCCGCCCTCGCCGAGGGCTTCAGCTGGCTCGAGCGCGACGGCACCCAGGTCCACCTGATGCACGAGGAGCACCCGACCGTGCCGCGGCGGGCCCACCTCGCCGTGGTCACGCCCGACCTCGACACCACCGTCGAGCGCCTGCACGAGCACGGCTTCGAGACCAGGCCCGGCCGCCAGCACTGGGGCGCCCCCCGAACCCACGCCGTCGCCCCCGGCGGCCACCGCGTCGAGCTGATGGCGGCGCCGCCTAGCGCGCGGGATTGACGCTCATGCCATCGATATAGCTGCGCCCCGGAGTCGCCTGGCAGGCGTAGTCGCCGCGAGGACGGGCGTAGAGGAAGCCGATACAGGCGCCGATCGCGCGCTGGCCGTAGGCGTTGGGGTGAAGGGATTCGCGGCTGGACCCCTGGACGAAGGCAAGGCGACGAACCCACTCGGCGCCCGCGGCCGACGGCCCCTCCGAGCCGACCCGGCGCGAGCGGCGGTCGCAGAGCTGGTGGCCGTCGAGCGCGTGACGGAGGTCGAGGAACTCGGCTCCGGCCGCGGCCGCCGCACGCCGCATCGCGGCGACGATCGAACCGATCCCCACGCCCGCGGCCCAGTCGGCGTCGGCGTTCCAAACCGGACAGCCACCCTGGTTGAGCCGACTCCAACCCTCCTCGGGGTAGCGGATCCAGCTCCCGGCTGGGAACGGCGACGCGTACCCCATCGTCACCAGCCGGTAGTCCAGGCGCCGGTAGCCGGTGGCGGCCATCGTCGCCCGGATGCCGCGCAGCGCCTTCAGCAAACCCCGTTCCATCGCTGACAGCGCCACGTTGACATCGGCCTGGGCGCGCCGCCGGCAGAGCACCGGGTCTTCCTCGGAGCTGCGCGCCCAGTCGAGCGCGCACCCCGCCACCAGCTCACCGAAGCCGACGTCGTTGGCGCCGACGGTGAGGACGATCATCCGCACGTCAGCGCGCCGGGCGATCGCGGTCAGCTGGTCCGTCTGCGGCGGCTCGCCGAAGTGAACCCGCCCGCCCGCCGCTGCCGGCCAGACGTTCGCCACCCTCGCCCCCGAGCAGGCGAGGTTGACCCTCTCATCGACCGCCAGCGGCGCGCTGAGGATCGGCGCCAGGTCGGAGCGGTGGCAGCCGTTTGCCTCGGAGGCGCCGTAGATCCGCGCCGCGTCGTACTCGCAATCCCAGCCGTCACAGCCGAAGACCGCCCGGTCGGTCCCCGACCTGGTCCCGAGCGGTTCCGAGCCATTGCCGAGCCAGCGCCCGCCCTCACCGGAGATGAAGCTGTCGCCAAGCGAGACGATCGCGGTCGATCCCGACCCTGCGTGAGCCTCGGCCGGTGCCGCCCCAAGACTCACCATTACCCACGCGGCCGCGGCCGCGGCACGTCCCATCCACCTCATCCCTTCCTCCCAGTTAGTCGTCAGAGCTGGGTGGCGATGAGGCCGATCAGGGCAACGAGGATCCCGGCGCCGATCCGGCTCAATCCGAGATGGAGCGCATCGATCCGGTCGTTCACCCTGGCGAGGCCGTCGTCGACCCGGTCGAAGCGCTTATCGACCTGCTCGAAGCGCTCGTCGACCTGCTTGAACCGCGAATCGACCCGTTTGAACCCGTCATCCACCCGGTGGTTGAGGTAGTCGAGCCGCTCGTCGGTCCAGGCTTCTCTCATCATCGCCGCCATGATGGCACCGTAGACAAAAGATTGCGCCCGGAATAGGCGTGAATGTCAAATCTGAGCGCCGAATTGCCGCCCGAAGACGCGCTACGCCAGCGGCCGCTCGCGCTTGGCGGCAAAGAGGTCGCGGTCGGCGAAGCCGAGCAGTTGCTCGGCGCTGTCGCCGTCGGCGGGAAACATCGCGAAGCCGGTGGCGGCGGAGACCGGCAGCGCCGCGTCGGTCCCGAAGCCACGCCGCCTGACCCGTCCGCGCAGCCGCGCCGCCACTTCCTCCGCCTCTTCGGCGTTCGCCTCGGGAACGATCACGGCGAACTCGTCGCCGCCCTGGCGGAAGACCGAGTCCTCGGCCCTAACCTCGTCGCTCAGGGCGACGCCGATCTCGGACAGCAGCCGGTCGCCCTCGAGGTGGCCGAAGCGCTCGTTGACCGCCTTGAAGCCGTCGAGGTCGAGCAGGACCAGGGCGAACTCGCGCGAGTGGCGCCGGTGCCGGGCGATTTCCTCGGCCAGACGCTCGTGCAGGCTGCGGTAGTTGCCGACTCCGGTCAGCTCGTCGCGGCGGGCCAAGGCCCAGAGCGCCCGATGGCTGGCCTGCAGGCGGCGGGCCAGCAGGAGGATGCCCGCCGCGACCACCCCGAGGCAGGCCGCCTCGACCAGGGCGAGGATCAGGGCCTGCCCCTCCGAGAACGTGCCTAGCGCCACCGGCAGCAGCAAACCGGCGGCGATCGCGGCCAGTGCCGCGACGAGAAAGCCGGCGCCGACCGGGCGCCGGCCATCCGGCTCGGATGGGGTGTACGGAGCCTTCATCAGAAATGGGTATGGATGTCCTGGATACCCGCAGGATATGCGGCTATGCGCGGCTCGTCGTCGGTCGCCACTACGATGCCCCGGTGCGCTATCCAGTCGAGCACTTCAGCCCCGAGGAGCGAGCGATCCTCGCTCCCCACTTCACCAACCTCGACAGGCCCGTGTTCGGCCTCGTCAACCTTCCGGAGACCGTCAAGGGCGCGCTTTTTGCTCGCTATTCGCGCTATTCGGGAACCGTCCGGCGCCTCTACCTGGAGGAGTTCGCGGCCGACGCCCCCGCCGGCGGGCGGGCCTTCGACGACGAGGAGGGAACGCGGGCCGCACAGCTCTACGAGCGCATCTTCGTCGGCTACGGCGACGACTCGATCGCCCAGGTAGGCGGCGCCCACATCGCCTGCGAGTGGGTCTCCAACGTCCTCACCAAGCTGCTGCAGCGCGGCCGCCTCGCCGCCTACCTGGAGCAGTCGACCCGCTACATCCCCTATGACAAGCCGCTGCCCGACGGCGGCTACCGCTTCTACCGCAACGAGGAGCTGGGGCAGCGCTTCGGCTTGGCGATGGACGAGATCTTCACGATCTACTCGCGCTCGCTGACCGAGGTCGAGGCCTGGGCGGCCGCGCGTTGGCCGCGCGGCGACGGCGAACCGGAGGGCCCCTGGCAGCGCTCGATCCGCGCCAAGGCCCTGGACCTGCTGCGCGGGCTGCTGCCGGCGGCGACGCTGAGCCACGTCGGCATCTACGCCTCCGGGCAGGCCTACGAGCAGCTGATCCTGCGGCTGCTGGCCTCGCCGCTGCCGGAGGCACGGGAGTACGGCGGCATGATCCTGGCCGAGCTGCAGCAGGTGATGCCGAGCTTCGTCTCCCGGGTCGAGCGCCCCGATCGCGGCGGCGAGTGGATCTCCTACCTGCAGCAGCGCCGCGAGCAGACCGAGAGCTGGGTCGCCCGGCTCGGGCTCGATCGCCGTGGCAGTGGCGAGAGCGCCCCCGCGGTTGAGCTGATCCACGTCGACGGAACCGAAGAGGACCTGCTGGCCGCCTGCCTGTTCGAGGCCGCCGGCGTCCCCGAGACCGAGATCCTCGCCCGCATCGACGTCCTCGACCGGGCCGAGCGGGCGCAGCTGCTGGCGGCCGTGGTCGGCCAGCGCGCCAACCGCCGCCACCGTCCCGGGCGCGGCTTCGAGGCGCTGCGCTATCGCTTCGAGATCGTCTCCGACTACGGCGCCTTCCGCGACCTACAGCGCCACCGGATGCTGACCTGCCAGTGGCAGCGGCTCGGCCCCGACCTCGGCGCCGGCGTGCCCGACGAGGTGGTCGAAGCGGGCGTCGGCGGCGAGTTCGAACGAGCGCTCGAGGTCTCCCGCGAGGAGCACGAGCGGCTGACCGCCGCCGGCCTCGCCGAGCAGGCCCCCTACGCGCTCAGCCTCGCCTACCGGATCCGCTACACGCTCGATCTCAACGCCCGCGAGGCGATGCACCTGATCGAGCTGCGCTCCGGCCGCGAGGGCCACCCCAGCTACCGCGCCGTCGCCCAGGCGATGCACGAGCGGATCGCCGCCATCCATCCCGCCGTCGCCGCGACGATGAGCCACGTCGACACCTCGGCCGAGCCACGCCTGGAGCGGATCATGAGCGAGATCCGCACCCACCGCAAGCGCGCCCATGCCGCCGAGCAGACCGAGGCCCCGCCCGGTCTCAACCCACTCGGCTAGACCCTCCTCCTAGTCGCGCTGCTTGCGCTTGCGGCGTTCGCCGTCGCCAGGCTCCGGGGAGCCCCGCTGGTCGTCCACGGGCTCCGCTGCTTCCAGGCCGGCGGCGGCTTTCTCGCCTGGCGTCGGCCAGGGGACGGCTTCCCCCGCCGCCCAGGCCGGCGGCCTTCCACCGGGCAGGCGGCCGAGCAGGAGCAGGCCGAGGTAGATGAACCAAATCATCGTGAACTGGACGAGGAGGAGCACGGCGGCGACGCCGAGGGCCATCCCCAGGGAGCCCCAGAAACGGGTCAGCAAGCCGATCCGCATCGCGTGCAGGCAGGTGTAGAGGAGGGCGAAGGCAAGGCCGATGCGGCCGCCGAGGCCGAAGCCGATCGCGGCGCCGTGGGTCGAGGCTTCGCCGATCGCGTTGCTCGCCTCCTCGTCGGCCAGCCTCGCCTTCGTGCAGCGTTCGAGCGCCGCCGGCGGCGAGGCGCCGTCATATTCTTCGCCGAGCTCCTTCGCCCCCAGCTCCCGCTGTTCCTCGCGGCAGTCCCCCGCCGCCGCCTTGGCGGTGATCCCCGGCTTGGCGTTGCCGGCGACGAAAGCGTCCGCCGCGTCGTTGGTGGCGACGGCGTTGAGAGCCGCCGCCGCCGAGAGGAAGAGCGGAGCCGCGACAACCAGGCCGATCAGCTGGTAGCGCACGCGGTCGCTGCGCGCCGCCGCCGCTTTGAAGAGGAAGAGCAGCGGTGCGACCAGGAAGAGGAAGCCCAGCGCCTGCAGGATCGCGGCCAGGGTGACGGAGGAGCCGTGCTCATAGGCGGAGCGCAGCAGCTCCGCGTCGCCGTCGCCGTTAACGCTGCCGATCGCGAAGGCCGAGGCGATCACCAGGGCGACGCCGACCAGCGTCGCCAATCCCGCCGGCAGGAACCACTTCCGCTCCCACTCCAAAATCTCCGCCTTGTTGCGCAACCGCGTCAGCCCCTCTCATCGAAATAGAACTGGGGGCAGCGCCCCGCGCGTCGTACGCTACCGCGCATGCCCAACGCACAGCGCACCCCCGTCGTCCCGCTCGAGGCCGGTGCCGGCCCCGAAAACCCCCCCTGCCCCGCCTGCGGCGAGCCGCTCTTCGGCTGGCTCTCCCCGCAGCCGGGCTGGCGCGGCCCGGTCAGCCGCTGCGAGAGCTGCGGCCTCGGCCTCGTCGACGCTCCGGGCAAGCCCGACGAGGCGCTGCGCGAGCTGGATCGCCTTGGGGCGGAGGGCGGCCCGCGGATCGCCAACCGCGCCAGCTACGCCGCCTCCCTCGGCAGCGCCGGCTGGGCCGGGCTGGAGCCGGGCGCCCGCTATCTCTTCACGGTGGAGTCGGTGCGGCGCCTGGTCGCCCGCCGCGATCAGGTCGTGAAGTCGAGCCGCTGGGCACCGGCGGCGGGCCTCGCCGCCACCTGGCAGACGCTGCTCAACAGCGTCACCTTCGGCCACAACGTCGCCCTGGCGGCGCTCGGAAGCGGCCAGGCCGGACCGGCCAAGCACCGCTGGCAGCGGCGGATCGACGGCCTGGCCAGCGTCGTGCTGGCGATCCCGGCTCTGGCGATCGCGATCCCGGTCGAGCTGGCCGGCGGCATCTTCCGCCGCGGCGCCGTCGTCACGGTGCGCTTCGAGCTGCTCTAGCGGCAGAGCAAAGCTTGCCCGACCGCCGAGAGAGAGACTCCGGCAGTCGGGCTCGCTTGCCACTGATGACGCCGCTTGGGAAGAAGCGGCACCAAAAATCCCGATCGGGGACTTGCCTAGATTCGCGATTCGGAGCCGTCGCCGCCACGCACATAGGCCGATGCGCAAACCGTCGCCTTCGTAGAAGCTACGAAGGCCAGGTCGCCTCGCGACCCAGGCAGAGTCTCAGGCGCAGCGCCGTTTCCAGCTCCACGCGCCTGGCGCCCACCGGGTGCCCGAGCCGCTCCTCGGCGACGCGCAGGCGGTTGGCGACGGTCTGCTGGTGGACTCCGAGCGCGGCGGCGGCGGAGGCGGCGTTGTGATCGGCGGCGAAGTAGGCGACGATCGTCTCGCGGATCCGCCGCGAGGTCGGCGAATCGTCGTCGATGCCGAGCAGCTCGTTGGCGACGAAGGCGCGGGCGTCGTAATGGTTCTCGCTGGCCAGCGCCTCGACGGCGACGTCGCCGTAGTGGACGACCGGGCCGGCGCCGCTGCGGGCGACCCAGCGGGCGCGCAGGGCCTGCCGGTTGGTGGCCCGGAAACCCGCTTCCCCGAAGCCCTCGAGCCCCAGCGCCAGCCGGGCCGAGCCGGCCGGCTGGAATCGCCTCAACGTCCGCTTCTGATCCGGGTCGAGGGCGCGGGTGCCGCTGATCCATCCCCACCAGTTCCTGTTCAGCGGTCCGATCGCCAGCAGCGGCCGGCCCAGCGCCGCCGCCAGCTGACGCGCGGCCTCATGCCCCTCCTCGCCCCAGGCGATGAGGCCGAGGTGGTGCTGGTCGAGGTCGACGTCGATCTGTGAGCCGACTAGGGACCCGCCCTCGAGCAGCGCCCGGATCGCGTGCAGCCGCCGCTGCTCGCCGCTTCTCACCGCCTGCTCCAGCTCGCGCTGGTAGATGTCGGTGACATAGTCGCTGAGCAGCCCCGCGTAGCGGAAGAAGTACTCGGAGCCGTGGCGCAGCAGCTGCTGGCGCTCGGGGGCGCTCTTGACCGAGCGCTCGACCAGGTCGAGCCAGGCATCCCAGAGGCTCATCTGGGCGACCCGGTAGCCGCTCAACAGCAGCTTCAGCTCCCCCACCTCCGCCACCGCCTGGGCGCCGACGGCATCGATGTCGGAGCAGCGCTTGGGCAGGATTCCCCTGCGGAAGCCGCAGATCTGGGCACCGAGGCTGGCGCGGATGAACTTGGCGACCTCCTCCTCGGTGAAGATGGTGTCGGTCATCCAGGTTGGCAGCGTCTCCCGCAGCCGCTCCCGGGTGGCGCCGGTCAGGGCGTCGATGCCGGCCTCGAGCTGGCGGGCGAGCCGGCGAAAGTCGTCCTTGGCCTCTGGGCCCACGACCCTGAGCCGGGCGCGATGCCCAGCGTCGATCTCCACCCTTCTGTCGACCATCCGCACTGTCTTTTCTTCCCCGGCTCTTGAAGCGCATGGATCGAACCATGTCCTTCCGCTTACATACCCGGGGGAGTTTGGTCAGAGGGCTCGTAAGTCGCTATGCAAAAAGACCGAACAGACGTACGGTCGACTCGTAGGGTCTGCGAATTCGAGCCGCTAGGGCATGTCCCTCGCCAAGCAGCCCCATAGGCGCAGGGCCATCGCCAGCTCCAGGTGCCTGGAGCCGACAGGGTGCCCGAGCCGCTCCTCGACCACCCGCAGGCGGTTGGCGATGGTCTGGTGGTGGACGCCGAGGGCCGCCGCGGCCGAAGCGGCGTTCAACTCCGCCGACAGGTAGGCGTCCACTGTCTCGCGCAGGCGGGCGGAGGCCGCCGACATGTCGTCGATGCCGCGCAGTTCGCGCCTGACGAAGGCGCGAGCGTCGCTTTGGACCTCGGTCGCCAGGGCCTCGACCGCGACATCCTCGTAGCGGATCACCGCCGAGCCGGCGGGAGCGACCCACTGCGCGCGCAGGGCCTGGTGGTTGGTGGCGCGGAAGCCGACCTCGCCGTAGCCCTCGAGGCCGAAAGCGATCCTGACTCCGGGTCCCGCCTTGAAATCGCGCAACTGGCGCTCCCCCCGCGGGTCGAGCGGGCGCGAGCCGCTGATCCAGCCCCACCAGTTGTTCTGAAGGCGCAGCGTTAGCAGGGCGACGCGGCCGAGGTCGGCGGCGAGCTGCCGCACCGTCGCGTCCGCTCCCTCGCCCCAGGCGACCAGCCCGAGGTGGTGCTGGTTGAGGTCGATGTCGAGGCGGGACTGGGCGATCTGGTCGCCCTCCAGCAGGCTCTTGATCGCCTGGAAGCGGTGGTGCTCGCCGCTGGCGGCCGCGCGCTCGACCCCGCGCTGGTACCCCTCGGCCATGTAGCGACTGACCAGGTCGGCGTACTCGAAGAAGTAGCTGGAGCCGTGGCGGAGAAGCTCCCGCTTCAGATCCTCGTCCTCGACCGAGGCCTCGACCAGCTCGAACCACGAGCCCCAGAGGGCCATCTGGGCGAAGCGATAGGCCGCCTGCAGGGAGGCGAGATCCCCGACCCTCGCCGCCATCACGATCATCGTCGCGTCGATGTCGGGCAGACGGCCCGGCAGGACGCCGTCGCGGAATGCCGCCCACTCGGTCCTCAGGGTGCCGCGTATGCACTCCCCGATCTGCTGCCAGATCCCGCTCGTCTCCGAGATCCAGCGCGGCATCCTGCCGCGCATGGCCTCGAGCCCCTCGGCCGCCAGAAAGTCAAGCCGGGCCTCCAACTCGACCACCAGGCGGTCGAACTCCACGGCGCTGGTCTCGGACCCGAAGCGGCCTTCCCGCATCAGCGTCTGATTCATGTCTCTCTCCTTGCATCAACAGTGGCCGACCGTTGACGTGCGCGATGCCCTGTCGCATCGCGGATGCCGCGCGGCCCCTTCCCGGGCGCGCGAAGCCGTCACCGACAGCCTCTTCGCTGGGTATGGAACGCCTCCCTTAGGGGCGCCGTCCCGCGCCCCTTGCGAACTGTTGGCTCTCATACTCCTCCAATCGAGGGGGCCAACCTAACATAGAAACCTTGGCGTTTCCAACTTCTACATCCCTTAGCGGTACCCGTACAAACGCCACACTCCATGAATCGCCCCCTCCCCCGCGTATGCGGAGTGCGCTCACCCGCGCGCCTCGCAGCTGCGCGTCAGGGTCACGCCGATTTTCTGAGTGGAGAAGCCGAAGCTCGCGCGGGCGAGAGGGAACGTCGCGCCGGGGAAGCCCTCCGGAGCCGGACATCCAGAACTGAGGACGCTGTGACGGCGGCCTTCGTGGAGGTAGCGGCGACCAAGCCGCATGGTGAGGCCGGTGAGATAACCCCAGTCGGTGAAGGAGCGGGGAAGCTTCGCGGTCAGGGTCGTGCCGAAGCGTCCGCGCCTCAGCTTGCCGATCGCGAAGGGGATCACGAAGGAATTGCCGAAGGGATGGGCGGAGTAGATCTGGCCGAGCAGTGCCGGCCTGCCCTCGTAGGTGCCGTTGAAGACCAGCAGACGGCCCTTGGCCGGGTAGGCCTGCTGAGTGCCGAGCACCACGTCCACGGAGAAGTCCCCCTGCCCGACCAGCGCGGCACGGCACGCAGCGAGCGCACGCGCGGTCGAGGCGGGCTGGATCTGGGACTCCCGGCAGCGCGGCAGGCCCGCGGTCTCCAAGCGTGCGTGACGGTTGAGCTCGATCCGCAGGCTCTTGAGCTGCGGCGGCAGGCCGTCGTCGGTGGTGGCGATCCGACCGCCGACCGTTACCGCGATCGGCGCAGCGCCCGCGCGAGGCAGGCGCTGGGGCGAGAGCTCGGCGCCGACCGTGATCCGCAGGTTGCCCCGCTGCACCACCTCGGCCCGGGCGATGCCGGCGACGAGGAACGCCGTGACGGCGAGCATCGCCATGGTCTTTCCGAAAGGCTTCATCGCCCTCCCCCGTGCTTGCCGTGATGCCGTGCGCCGCCCTTCCCCTTGCCATGGGGCTTCTTCTTGCGGCACTGGCCGCGCAGCAGCGAACTGAAGATCGTGCCCCTGTTGTTCTGCCCCAGCGCCTGGACCGTCGCCGTCGGCGGGTGCCGGCAAATATTCACCGAGTTGGTCAGGAGACCGTGCCGGCCGCCGCGCAGGATCATCGTGAAGCGTTCGATCGGTCCGTCCGGCAGCTCGTCGAAATAGGCCAGGATGCCGCCCTGCTTCGAGGTTCCGATGCGCCCTTCGAGGTCGATCCGGATCGACCCTGAGCGCAGGTCGGCCACCAGGTCGGGCAGCTTGTGCGTGGAGGAGCGCAGATAGACGTCGCCGCGCAGAGGCGCGGAGAGCAGCGGCGTGAAGGCGACGGCGCGGCCGTAGACCGAGCCCGGAGGGCACGTTTCGGTGGCGAACTGGGTCTGCGTGCAGATCGCCCGGATGTGTCCCTGGGCGAGGAACTCCGAATGGGGCATGGCGACGGCGATCCGCTTCAGGTCGGCGTCCCCCGGCCGCGCGGCGAAGGTGGCGCGCAGCGAGGGGTACGCGCCGCGGGCGACGCCACCCCGAAGCCGCAGGCCGAGGCGCGGGCGGAAGGGCAGTTCGCGGCAGTCGAGCAGCTGGAAGTAGGAGGTGGCGGAGGCGGTTGCCTGGTGGGGGTCCGTGAAGGGCGACCCTGAGCCGGTCAGAGTGGATTCGAGCCGTGACGGTTCACAGCTGGTCGGGTTGTGGGTGAACTCGTGCCGGTCCATGTAGACGCGGATGTCGCGCAGGTGGAGGACCACGCCGCCCACGATGTGGGGGATCGGGTCCGAGGCGGCCGAGTCGATCCGCAGCTGGGCGGTGCGCGGGTCGAGGTCGAAGGCCGAGCGCACGACGATCGTGCCAAGGTCGAAGGGCCCGATCGTGGCGGGATCGACCGTCACCAGGGAGAGCGGCGAGCCGTGGTAGGGGCCGGCGAGATAGATCCGGCCTTTGGCGTAGCTGAGGGCCGGTCCGACCCCGTAACCCGAGACGGTGCGGCCGACCTGGCTGGCCGGCGGACAGGAGGGATCGGCGGCCTCGGCGACGCCCGAGCTGTGCCGTGCCGCTTCGATCGCCGCGTCCGTGCAGAAGGGGATGCCGGCCAGCTTCGCGGTGATCCCCCGGGGGAGGACCAGCGAGTAGGAGGTGATCTCCTGTTCGGTGTCCGAGCGCGAGAGACGGACGAAGTAGGGCGTGTAGGTGCCGGCGGCGGAGTTGACGCCACCCGCGTGGACGCGCGGCGAGAAGGGCGGCGCGCCCCCGCCCGGACAGGGGCCGCCTTCGATGCCGTTTTCGATCGGGGAGGGGCTTTCGGCAACGATCGGTGCCGTGCCGCTCCAGGGCGAGGCCTGGATCCGCGTGAGCGCCGGTCCGCAGGAGCCCGGGCTGATCAGCGGTGCCCGCTGGCCCGAGCGGAAGTTGACTTCGAGCTCGGTGTAGGGAAGCTGGGGAAGGCCCTCGAAGGTCGCGCTGAGCGTGCCATCGGTGGGGTCGGGCGTGACCTTTCCGGCCACCTTGACGAGTACGCCGCGGTCGGCGGCCTTGGCGACAAGATAGACGGCGAGCAGCGAGCCGAAGGGATTGTCGTGAGGGGCGGCGAGGTAGACCGCGCCCCGGAGCTGTCCTTCGTAGAAGGGGACGCGGACGATGAAGTCGCCGATCTTCGATTCGTCGGGACAGCCACTCCCCGGCGAGCCCGTCGCGCTCTCGGCCGCGTACCCCGCGGCGGTGCAGACACCGAGGCCGGCTCCCACCGACGGGTTGAGGGTGACCCCCCGGGGCAGCTGGACCGTGAGGTCGCGAGGCTGCGCGTAGGCTCGTCCCCGGGGGTTCGCGAGCCCGGGGTCTTCGCCGGCGTCGAGACGGAAGACGAAGCCCGACGAGGAGGAGGCCTTGCGCACGGAGAGCAGCCCTTCGGGGCGCGCCGGGAAGCGCAGTGACGCGCAGCCGCCAAGCGGCACAGGGTTGCCTTCGGAGTCGCGGTAGAGAGTCTGCCTGGCTGCGGGCGTCGGGTCCTGCCAGGAGGTGGTCGTGGCGGTGAAGGCGAGCGTCGGCGTGCACCCGGTGGGCAGAGTCAGGAAGGCGAAGGGCGCGCGCGGGGCTGGTTTCCAGGCGGCTTCCCGACACGAGGCGAACGAGGATTCGACCTCGTTCAGGCAGTCGCCGCGCTGGGCGTCGTGGGCGGCGTCCCAGGGGGCGCCCCAAAGGTCCATCGTGAGACCGTGGAGTCGAAGGCCCGCGGGGGCTTCGACGCGGAAATCGAGATGGAGGCCTCCTTCTCCTTCGTCGATCAAGCCGTTGAAGATGAGCGGCTCGCCATAGGGAGAGGCGCCGAGCGTGAGCGCGGCCCCGGTCGCCGCATCCAGCTCGAAGAGGCCGAAGCTCCGGCGTGGGCCGAGTCCGGTTTCGACCCGGACTACGCCGACCTGGGAGTGGGCGGGGCAGTCCTCCCCCGAGGCGGCTGCTTCGAAGGGGGACGTCCGGTCGGTGGCGAACTGCGCCGCGCCGCAGAAGCCGACGGCGGCAGGGTCGGCGAGGAAGCCGGGGGGAAGCTCGAGACCCAGGCTGCGCAGGTCGGCCTCGCCCGAGCCCTGGTCGAGGCCGACGTGCAGGGAGAGCCGGTAGGGGTGCGAGCCGGCCTTGGCGGACCCGTCGCCGTCGGCGGCGGGGACTTCGGCGAGGAAGCCTGCTTCGCCGGGCGCAAGGGCGGCACTCGCGATGGCGGCCGCTCCGCCGGCCCCCAAGGCGACGGGAGGCAGCGTGGCGACGGAGGCGGAGTTGGTCCGGCTGCTCCGCGTGGTGATCCTCGACGCTCGGGCGGGCCGGTCGCGACGATGCCCTTTCCCACCTCGGTCCGTGCGACGACCTCCCTTGCGACGATGGTGGTGGCTGCGTCGCCCGGTGCGGCGGTGGGTCTGGCGCTTGTAGCGGGGCTTGGGATTGCCGCGGCCGACGAGCAGGGTGTCGAGGGCCGGGTCCGACGGTTCCGGCGGCAGGATCTGACAGCCATCGCCTTGGCATTCGATCCGGGTGCCGCCGCCCCCCGGCACCGGACCGCCGATCGGCGTCGTCGGGAAGAGGGACTCCCCGCCCGGCGGCGCCACGGGGATGCTCGGCGCCAGCGGGGCTGCGGTACCCGCCGCCCCCGGCGGGTAGGCGTAGACGCCGGCGTTCATGGTGTTGCCGGAGCTGACGTAGACACGTCCCTGAGTGGAGCCTCCGGAGTTGTCGACCGCGAGTCCGGAGGGCAGGCCGTCCACCACCTCATGAGCCAGATGTCCGACGTATGCGCCGGAGGAATCGAAGACGTCGACGATCCCGACAGGCTGGGTGGCGCCGGCGGGACTCAGGTCATCGAGGACGTAGATGTCGCCGCTCGCGGCATCGACCGCGACCGCGGAGTCGCGCAAGGACGTGAACCCGCCGGGTGGGCCGGAGATCGATTCCACCGGGTCGGTCGTACCCGCGGCCGGGTCGTAGACCTTGACGGTGTTCGTGGCCGCGTCAGGCACATAGAGGAATCCCGCGGTCGCCGGATACGCCGAGACGGCGACGCCGTAGCCGTCCTCGAGCGTGCCGAGGCCGATCGCGAGCGGCTCGCCCCCGACTTCCAGTGGCGCTCCGGACGGCTCATAGGCGGCAAGGTGGGTGCGGTCGTTCACGTAAACGACCCCGGTGGCGGGATCGACCGCGACGCCGGTCGCCGGGCCAGGGTCGAGCGTTGCCCTCGCCCCGGAGGGAAAGGAGGCGAAGCGCAGCACGGCGCCGTGCAGGACGTTGACGTAGAAGCGCCCGGAGGCATCCACCGCGAGGCCGCAGGGACCATTGGCAGCGGCGACGGCGGCGAGCTGTCCCAGGTAGCCGGTGGCGCCGGACGCCGAGGGTGAGGAGTAGGCGGCGCCGACGCTGTAGGAGTCGACGGCGTCGTGATGGTAGTCGGAGACGTAGAAATCACCGGCGGCGCCGACCGCGAGCCCGCAGGGACCGTTCAGGTAGCCGCCGGGCGGCGGCTTGGGCGGGTTTTCGCCTTTGACGGGCGCGGGGACGAAGGCGAAGAGCGGCGCGGTCACCGCCGCCCGCGCCGGCGCCGCCAGGACGAGCGCCGCCATGACCGTCGCCACGGCGGCGCGAGCCGGACTCACCTAAGGGACCGCTTCTGCCCGTGGCCGGCTTGCTTCCTGTGCTTGCTCTTGCTCTTGCCGCACTGGTTCGCCACCATCGGCTTGTACTGGGTCACCTTGCCGTTCTGGCCGGTGAAGCGGACGATCGCCTGGCGCTTGGCCTTCTTCGAGCAGAGGTTTTCGGAGTTGACCAGGAGGCCCTTCTTACCGCCCCTCATTTCGAGGACGAACTTGCTGACCGGCGCGTCGGGCACCACTTCGAAGGTGTTGCGGATGCCCTTGTTGGGCCCGGAGTCGACTTTGCCGGCGAGGGCGATGTCGACCTGGCCGTTCAGCGCCGCCACCAGGTCAGGCAGCTTGTTGCTCGAGCTCCGCAGGTAGACCGGGCCTTCGAGCGGCTGGTCCAGCAGAGGCGTGATCGCGCGGGCGTGGCCGTAGATCGACCCCGGGGGGCACTGTTCCCCATGTCCGCCGCCGGCGTTGAACTGGACCCGGGTGCAGACCGTCTTGATGTGGGCCTGTTCGAGGAACTCCGAGTGCGGCAGGTTGACCTGGGTGCGAGCGATGTTGGCTTCGCCCGGTTTGGTCGTCAGCACCGCGCGGAGGCGCGGCTTGGCGTTGCGGTTGGTCTTGCCGAAGACCCGCAGCGAGAGCTTCGGGTTGAAGGGAAGCGCCCCGCATTCACCGACCTGGAAACGGTTGGAGAGCAAGGCTTCCGAGCCGCCGAGGGCGACCGCGGAGCCGGTGATGCTCTGCGCTTCGCAATTGGTCGGGTTGAGAGTGAGATCGGAGCGATCGACCTTGACCACGATCGAGCGGAGATCCAGCGGGATGCCTTCGAGGATGTAGGGTATCTCGTCGCTCTTGACCGAGATCTGGGCGGTTTCGGGGTTGACGACGAGGGCGGCGCGGACGACGACCGTGCCGAGGTCGAACGGCCCCGCGACCGCCGGGGTGACGATCGCCAGACTGAGCGGGGCACCCTTGTAGGGGCCGGCCAGGTAGGCATGTCCCTGCGCGTAATAGGGATTCGGGCCGGCCCCGGCGCCGATGGTGACGGTGCCGACTTCGGAGGCCTGCGGGCAGGACGGATGGGCCTGCTCGATCGCACCTTCCTTCGGCTTGCTCCGCGACTGCGCCTGGGCGATCTGGGCGTCGGAGCAGTAGGGGATGCCCGCCAACTTGCCGGTAAGGCCCGGCGGCAGGGTCAGGTTGAGGCCCTTCAGTTCCTGGGAGCCGTCTTCGCGGGCGAGCTTCATCACGAAGGGGCTGTGGGCGCCGGAGAGCGGGGTCACGGTGCCGGCCTCGAACGAGGGAGAGTTGGGCCGGCCGGCTTCCGAGGTGGCGCAGGCGCCATGCGGGCCACGTTCGATCGCCCAGCTGTCCGAGGGGGTGGCCGGGGGACCCGAGTCCGGCGCCGACCACGGGGTCATCGACGAGGTGGTCGAGTACTGCCCACAGGTCGCCGGCGTCCTCAAGGAACCGCCCGCGCCAGCGAAGAAGTTCAGGTGGAAGTCTTCGAAGGGCAGCTGCGGGTTCTGCTTGAACGTCGCGGTCAGCTGGCCGTTCGTCGGGTTGGCTTCGACCTTGCCGGCGAGCTTCACCACCACTCCGGTGGCGGGGTCGTCAACCGTGACGTAGAGCGCCAGCAGCGAGCCGAACGGATTGGCGTGTGGCTGCGCGAGATAGATGGAGCCTTTGAGCGGGTGATCGACCACCGGGGTTTCGATCACGACGGAGCCGAGCCTGGAGGCGTCGGGGCACTCCCCTGGGTGCGGCGTCGTGTGGACGATGTCGCCCTCCATCTCGGTGAACCCGAACTGGGACTCGGTGCAGGCACCCAGCCCGTTGGCCGCCGATGGATTGACGACCAGACCCGGAGGCAGGACGACGGTGGTGTCGCGAAGGTTCGCCTCGGCGAGCCCTTCCGGCTCTTCGTTCTGGGGGACGTGGAGGTTGACGTCCAGGCCCGAGGGCGAATCGGCGACGTTGGTGGTCGGGCGGGCCTGCAGGGTCGGCGAGAAATCGACCGCGTCGCAGCCGACCAGCGGCGGGGCGGTCACCGAGTAGCTCTTCCAGTCGCCGATGTTCTGCCAGGAGTCGATGTGCAACGTCGTGACCGCGGGCGGCGCCGCGCAGTTGGCCGGGTTGGTCAGGAACGGCACGACCGGCGCACTGCTGGGGACGTTGCCGCCGTTGCAGTGTTTCCCCCCATACGTATTTTCAACGCAGTCTTGGCCGCGCTCGGGCGTGTGCACCGGGCTGGCGGGGGTTCCCCAGAGGGTCAGGGAAGCCCCCAGCAACCGCAACTGCGTGGAGATCCTCGGGATCGTGGTGGTGACGCCGTAGTCATCGCCGGTGCGGACCGTCGCGTGGATGACGACGACCACCCCGGCCACGCTGAACGCGAAGGTCGCGGCGTCGCCCGGCAGCGGCCCGATGTTGTACACGGGCTCGAAGAACGTTTCTTCCCCGGCCCCGAAAATTTCCGGGAACGTCACGGCGGTCACTCCCACCTGTGCCTCGGCGGGGCATGCCTGAGTCAGCTGCTGGGCCGAGGTGATGATCTTGGCGTTGCTGTCGCAAGTCGGGGCCACGGTCGGATCGCCGACGAACCCGGCGGGCAATTCCGCCACGATGTCCCTGATGTCCGCGTCTGGCACGGGCTTTTCACCGAAGAAGCCGTCGCTTTCGAGGTGCGTGTTGAACCTGAAGCTCGCGGCCCCTCCATAGGGGTGCCCGGCGGCCTGCGTAAAGGGGGTCCCCCCCGCGTCCGCGATCGCGTCGGCCTTGAACGTCCCCGGGACGACGCCGAATTCCGCCTGGGCCAGCGGCGGGATCACCGCGACCATCGCGAGCACTGCCGTCACGGCAACCCAGGCGACTGCCAGTCGCGTCCGCAGCGCCCGGAAGTGGGCCCGCGGTGATCCGGGACTGGCCGTGGTGTTCGAGTTCGTGCGTTGATCCATCATGTTCTCCTCATCTCGGGAGCAGCCGGTTCCGATTGGCGACGACATCTAGTGACCGCCCCTCGCTGCGGAGGAACGCTGCGGCGATGCTTGGTGCCCGCCCGCGGCCCGTGCCGGGCGCTTGAACGTCAGGACGACGCGCTTGGCGCTTCGCGGTCCGTTCGCAGGTGCGAACGTGACTCGCACGGAAGTCCGCAGGACGGCCATGCGCGCGGGTCTGCTGCGTACCTTTGGCGCGAGTTGGTGGGCGCGCCGCGCGAGGGCCTGGCGGGCGCGCTTGGTCAAGGTCACCCGCAGCACCGC
>JBAQZI010000023.1:0-2069 GCA_049790835.1 Solirubrobacterales bacterium | reverse complement strand
GGCGAACGCCGCCGCGCGCTCGATATCGGCGCTTGAAGGAACTGCCGCGCTAGCGGCAACGTCGCTGGTCTTGGCCATAGAAAGGCTTCTGGATCCGCCCCCGCCGAGCAAAGACAGCCGGCTGGAGGCAAGTAGACGAGGGTCACCGGGAGTCTGTATTCCCATTCCCCCGGAAATCTCAGCGGCTCGCAAACGGGCGAACCGAACGTACGTATTGTAATCACGGAACGGATGACCACGCGATTCCCACTGCGCATTGCCTTCCTGGCGGCGACGCTGGCGGCCCTCGCCACGACCGGCTGCGGCTCCTCCGACGGCGACGACCACGGCGGTAAGCACCCCGATTACAACCGCGCCCTGGCCGGTGCCCCCGCGCCCCTGGCCGCCCTCCACTCGCAAGCCAACCAGCTACTCCCCGGCGGCATCGAAGCCTATGAGAAGCGGATCGCCGCGCTGCGGGGATACCCGATCGTCGCCAATGTCTGGGCCTCCTGGTGCGGGCCCTGCCGCTTCGAGTTCCCGACCCTGCAGAAGCTCTCCGCCCGCTACGGCAAGCGCGTCGCCTTCATCGGCATCGACTCCCAGGACTCCGCTGACGCCGCCAAGACGTTTCTCAGGGAAGCGCCAGTCCCCTATCCCAGCTACACCGATCCCGACAAGGGGCTGCTCGAATCGCTCGGCGGCATCGGCGGCCTGCCCGACACCGCCTTCTATGACCGCGGCGGCAAGCTCGTCCATCTCAAGCAGGGCCCGTACGCCGACGACTCCGAACTGGAAGCGGATCTTCGGCGTTACGCGCTGAAGGGCGGATAATCAAACTATGGACGTCTTCGTCGTAATCGCGCTCGTCGCCCTCGGGCTGCTGCTCGCCGAGCTGACGCTGCCGACCGGCGGGGCACTGGCGGCGCTCGGGGCGGCCGGGCTGATCGCCAGCGGCATCGTCGCTCTCGGCTCCGACGGCGACGCCGCGGAGATCGCCGGCCCCGCTCTGATCACGCTCGGAATCCTCTCCGGGATCAGCTTCTACTTCGTTGCCGGGAAAGTGCTCGATGCCCATCGCAACACCTCTGTCCGCACCGGCACCGAGGAGCTGGTCGGCGCCGTCGCCGAGGCGCGCAGCTCGATCGACCCCGAGGGCCAGGTCTGGATCGAGGGGGCGCTCTGGCGGGCCCGGCTCGGCGACGGCGCGACCCCGGCCCGGCTGGGGGATAGAGTCAAGGTCGAGGCGGTCGAGGGGCTGACGCTCGTGGTTCATACCGAGCCCCAGGCCGCGGAGTCGCCCAAGCAAGGAGGCAGCTGATGGAAGTCGTGGCCGGAATACTCGTCGTCCTCGTCTTCTTCGCGCTGATCGCGGTCGGTCTCTCGGTACGGGTGCTGCGCGAGTACGAGCGCGGCGTGATCTTCCGCCTCGGTCGCCTGATCGCGACCAAGGGCCCGGGCCTGATCCTGCTGATCCCGCTGATCGACCGCATGGTCAAGGTCGACCTGCGGACGGTGACGCTCAACGTCCCGCCGCAGGAGGTGATCACCCGCGACAACGTCCCGTCCAGGGTCAACGCCGTCGCCTACTTCCGCGTCGTCGACGCCAACCGCGCGATCGTCGAGATCGAGAACTTCCTGCTGGCGACGTCGCAGATCGCCCAGACGGCGCTGCGCTCGGTGCTCGGCAAGGCCGAGCTCGACCAGCTGCTGTCCGAGCGCGAGCGGCTCAACGAAGAGCTGCAGAAGATCATCGACGAGTCGACCGAGCCCTGGGGGGTGAAGGTGACCGCGGTCGAGATCAAGGACGTCGAGATCCCCGAGCAGATGCAGCGGGCGATGGCGCGCCAGGCCGAGGCCGAGCGTGAGCGGCGAGCCAAGATCATCAACTCCGAGGGCGAGTTCCAGGCCGCGCAGAAGCTCACCGACGCCGCCGACATCATCAGCACCAACCCGGCCTCGCTGCAGCTGCGCTACCTGCAGACCCTGCTTGAAATCGGCAGCAACCAGAACACGACGATCGTCTTCCCGCTGCCGATGGACGTGCTCGAGCCGTTCGTCGGCGCCGGCGCGGTGGAGCGCTCCAAAGG
>JBAQZI010000022.1:0-17941 GCA_049790835.1 Solirubrobacterales bacterium | reverse complement strand
ACCGTCGGCGAGCGCGACCACCTCGTCCGCCAGGCGGCGCGGGCGCGGCGGTGAGCGCCGCGCGTGTGGCTGCCCCGGATCGTGTCCTGGCAGGGCAGTCGCGCCGTGCGCGTCGCGCAGCGCGAGTAGCCGCCCGACGTTATGCCCCGGCTACCCCAAGGTTTAGGCCTTTTCTTTGGGATAGCCGGGGCGCAACCAAAGCTTCCTTGGGAGCGATCGCACCAGGAGGTCGGCGGTTCGAATCCGCCTAGCTCCACTCTCTGGTGTTGGGTGGTGGCCGTGTGCGGAGGTGGTGAACTGACGAGGTGAGCGGTCGAGCAGTTCGGCGATGAGCGCGGCGCGCCCGTCGGCGTCGCGAGGCGGAGGTCGAGCGGGCCACCCGGCTCAGGTCACCTCGGCGGCGGCAGCCTCGGCGTGGGCGGCGGCAAGGCGCTCGGTGGCGCGTGGGCGGTCGTCCTGCGGGCGATGGTCGGGTACTCGATGACGAGGCCATCGTCGTCGAAGACGAGGTCGGCGGCGAAATCCTCGGCGTCGGGGTCGAGGCCCTCGAAGCGCACCACCGCTCGGCCCGCGGGGTCCCGCCCGCGGTGCGAGTAGCGCTGCTCCGAGCGGTGGAGGGCGAGACTTGGAACCGCGATCCAGACCATCGAGAGCGGCGGCGTGTCGCCGCTCTCCAGGAGACCGTGGCGCAGCACAGGGAGGGTGTTGAAGGCGGGCGAGAGCTCGAGGTCGGGGTCGAGCGCCCCGCCGAACCGAGAGAGATCCCCACCGGGTGCCGGCAGCTCGACGTCGCCTTCGGAATCGGCCTCGCCGGTCCAGGCGCCGTCACCCGATCCGCACAGCTCGAGGGAACGGCTCCAGCCCAACCCTGACGCACGAAGCTCGACCCGAGTCGTGGCGAAGCCGGCCGCCGTCTCCAGCGAGTACTCCAGCCGATGGGGCAGCGGCGCCGCGCCGATGGCCGCTCCCGTGGCCCGCAGCCGATCGGCGCCGAACTCGAACTCCGCGTACTCCGCGCCGGCGGAGTCGTCGCGCACCCACGTCACCGCCCGTCGGCGCAAGAAGCCCCCCATCCCGCCTCCTCCACCGGCGGCCATGCGTCTCCCGCATGGGTGACCGCCGGCACCGGCGAGCGAGCCCCGTCGAGGCGCACCAACAGGAATTCGTCAAGGACATCGAACCGCCTCTCCGCGCTCGGCGCACCCGCGAGCGCCTCCCCGAGGAGGGCCTCGGCGCGGCCGAGCATCTCCTCGAGCGCGTAGGTGTCCGTCAGCCCCGCGACGAACCCCTCCGGCCGCTCGACCAAGGGGGGCTCCCCCCGCGTCAAGCGGCTGCGGGGGGTTGGTGCAGGCCGAACGGCGACCCCTGGTCGTCGCGGCAAAGCATGAAGCGACCGAACCGAGCGATCGAGTCGGCGCCGCCCTCGACGTCGACGTCCTCGGCCTCGCCGCCGAGCTCGCGCACCCGCGCGATCGCCGCCTCGATGTCCTCGACCGCGAAGAAGACATAGGGGGAGGCGCCCGCGTCGCCGCTGTGCATGCCGCCGCCGACGTTGGAGCCGTCGATCACGAACCCCTTGCCGGACGGACCCGTCTCGAAGCTCCACCCGAAGAGCCCCTCGTAGAAGGCCCGACCTCTCTCGATGTCCTCTACGCCCAACTCAAAAAAAGCAATCTCACCGCTCATCGCATCCTCCTTTCAGCCCGCAGAGGTCGTCGAGGCGTCGCCTTCATCGCCTCGGCCGCCTCCTCATCCCAGTAGCCGACGATCTCGCGCACGGTGCTCACGCCCTCTCGCCGACGAGGATCGCGTCGATCTGGCCGAGGGCTTCGACCATGCCCTGTTCCATGCCCATCTCGATCACCTGTTCCATCCCCTCGCGGCTGCCGAACTTGGACTCGATCGACATCGTCGTGGCGCCGTCGGCCTCGGCGATCGTCACCGTCGCGATCGTCGTCGGCATCTCCTCGTTCGGATTGCCCTGGTCGTCGGCAAAGCCGTCCTCGAAGCGCAGCCGCTTGGGCGGCTCGGCCTCCTCGATCCGCCACCAGCCGTGGTACTTCTGCCCCTCCGGGCTGGTCATGAAGTAAGCGGCGCGCCCGCCGGCCGAAAGGTCGTGGTCGACGAAGGTCGCCGGGTAGGACGGCGGCCCCCACCAGCGCTCCAGCTGCCGCGGGTCCGACCACATCTCCCAGATTCGCTCGGCGCCGCCGTCGAACTCGGCGGTGATCGTCATCGTCAGGGCGTCGAGGTCCTTGTTCACGTCGGTGACGGGCATCAGCTGTCTCCTTTGTCTTCGTCGAGGATACGGTCGATTCGCTCGATCCGGCCGCGCCACTCGGACTCGAGCCGGTCGAGCGCGGCGTGGGCGCATTTGAGGGCGTCGGTCTCGGCACGGACGATCGACTCGCGGCCGACCCGGTGCTTGCTCACCAGTTCGGCCCGCTCCAGCACGGCGACGTGCTTCTGCACCGCCGCCAGGCTGATCGGGTACTCGCGGGCCAGGGCCGAGACCGAGAGCCGGCCCTCGTGGGCGCGGCGGAAGATGTCGCGGCGGGTCGGGTCGGCCAGCGCCCCGAACAGCAGGTCGGCGGCCTTCTCGTCGTCGCGGATCGGTTCCTTACCTACAACCATTCGGTTGCAGGTTAGCACGGCGCCGGTGTGGTTTCCAACCGCCCTCCTCATTTCGGGCACTTCTCGCCCAGGAGGTCAACGTTCCGCCGGCTCGCTAACGTTCCGAACCGGACCATAATGCTTTCGAGCTAGACTTGGGCCTATGAAAGGAGCTCCTGGCGCGACGAGCAAGCAAGTCCGGGTGGGACGCCCGCGGGATCGGCAAATCGACGCAGCGGTACTGAAGGCAACGCTGGCCGTCCTCGACGAGTCAGGCTATGGCGGGCTGGCGCTGGAAGAGGTGGCCCGCAGGGCGGGAACGACCAAGCCCGCGATCTACCGGCGCTGGCCGGGCCGCCAGCGACTCGTGCTCGCCGCCCTCGCGCGGCGGCTCGGCAACGCGCGCGCGCCCGACACCGGCTGCACCCTGTGCGACCTCGACGAATCCCTCAAGCTGTTCGTCGCCGCATTCCGACGGATGCCCCCCGGGGTGATCGGCCCGCTGTTCGCCGACTGCGCGGGCGACCGCAAGCTGCGGACGGAATTCATGACGGCGTTGTTCGAGCCGCCGCGCGCAGCCGCCAGAGAGGCCCTCGAGCGCGCCCAACTGCGTGGCGACCTCCGCGACGACGTCGACATCGAGCTGATCCTCGACCTGATCGGCTCCCTGGTCCACTACCGCGCCCTCTTCGGCCACGCTCCGACCAGCGACGTCGAGATCGAGGGCGCGGTGGAGGCTCTTCTGCAGGGCATCGCCACCGACTATCCAAGCCTGCTCGAGCACAGCCGCCGGATGAGCGGGGACTCGAAAGTCCATCACCTCCACGCCTGAGGCGCGCTTGCTCAGCGCTCCCCTGGATGCAGCTCGGCGGCCGCGAGGCCTTGGGGGCAAGGAAGCCTCGCCTCGGCCCTCGTGCACGGTCGGAGGTTGAGGGCAATGAGGGCGGTGGTAGCGATCCCGGCCGCGATCACCAGCACCGCGTTGCTGAGGCCATCCGCGCTCGCGACCCTCAAGGGCTCGCCGGCCAGCCCGTCGGTGCCCGACGCCGCGACCAGCACGAGCAGCGCGAGCCCAACCGCGGCGCCAAGCGAGGTGCTGGTCGAGACGATGCCGGAGGCGACGCCCTGCTCGCTGTCGTCGACGCCGGTCCCAGCGGCGATGAACATCGTGGTGAAGACGATGCCATCGCCGACGCTGATCAGCGCGAGCCCCGGCATCAGCGCCGTGTAGGACGCGTCCGGCGACATCGCCATGCCGAGGACGACCGCGCCCAGCGCGCCGATCGAGAGCGCCGTGATCAGGGTGGGCCGCAACCCCCAGCGCGTCACGAACCTGCCCGCGAACATCGAACCGGCGACCACGACGGCGGTCGGCAGCAGGAACGCGAGCCCGGCTTCCAGGGCGTCGTACCCCAGCACGTCCTGGAAGTAGAGGGTGAGGAAGTAGAGCACGGAGCCAAAGGTCGCCCAGAAGAGAAAGGCGATCGCAGCCGCGGTCGCGAGGTTGCGGTTGGCCAACAGCCGCGGAGGCACCAGCGGGTCGCGGCCGCGCCGCTCGATGACGCCGAAGGTGACCAGCAAGAGTAGGCCGGCGACGGCGCTGGCGAGGACGCCGAGTGATCCCCAGCCGAGATTCGGACCCTGCACGAGGGCAAAGACGAGCAGGGTGACCCCCAGGGTGGTGCTGAGCGCCCCGGGCAGGTCGAACCTGCGCCCCAGCTCCCTGCCGCGGTCGGCCGGAATCAGCGCGAACGCGAGCAGAAGGGCAGCCGCCGCCAGCGGCACGTTGACGAAGAACACCGCCTCCCAGCCGAACCCCTGGGTCAGCAGACCGCCGAGCAGCACCCCTAACACCAGGCCGGCGGCGCCGGTTCCACCCCAGACGGCGACCGCGCGGTTGCGCTCCGGGCCCTCCGCGAAGGTCGTGTTGATGATCGCCAGGGTGGAAGGAAAGACCAGGGCCCCGCCCAGGCCCTGGATCGCGCGGGCGACGAGCAGGACCTCGGGCACCGGGGCCAGGCCTCCCACGAGGGATCCGACCCCGTAGAGCACCAGCCCCGCGACGAGGACCCGCCGGCGCCCCAGCAGGTCGGAGGCCCGCCCGCCGAGCAGCAGGAACCCCGCCGACGCCACCGCGTAGGCGCTGACCACTACCTGCAGGGTCTGCGCCGAGTAGCCGAGGTCCCGTCCGATCTCAGGCAGGGCGACGACGACGATGTACTGGTCCAGCGAGACGATCAGCATCGCGAACGCCAGCAACGACAGGATCGCGGTTCGGCTTCCAGCGTTTGAAGTCGGTAAGGCGGGCGTCGGGTCGGTCGGCGTCATCGGCGGCTCCTTTGCGCTCGTCGGGCCTCGTTAAGATACGATACGGAACATAACGTATGCCTCTTAGGAGGAAAGCATGGATCTGCTGGCCGACTGCCTGCGCTCCCGAGCAGATGCGCAATCGAGTCGCTCAGGGAAGCTCAGTGGGGAATACCGCGAGGCCCTGACTCTGAGCGGCACGATGCAGGCGAACGTCCCAGGTGGCGAAGGTCATTCCGTCGGAGGTGACTAAGAGCGCGGCGGCAAGATGCAGCGCGTCGAGGCTCCGCAGCTCCTCCGTGAAGGTGAGTTCGGTTGCGTGCTCGGCCAACGCCGCGTCGACCTCGACCACCTCGAAGGAGGGCCAGTCCGCAATGAGCCGCCTTACCGCGGGCTTCCCGGCGGCCAGTCCCACAGCTCGCGCCGTCTCCACGTAGCCGACCCGGCAGATCGCCCAAGCCTCGGCAGTTCCCATCGCCGCGATCAGCGCCTCGCTCCCCTCCTCTGCGACATAGCGCTTGACCAGCGCGCTCGGGTCGAGGTAGAGCATCTAGCGCTCGGCGTCGCGCTCGGCGAGGACGATCGAGGTGGCCGAGCGCTTGCTCGGCAGCGGGCGCGGTGAGCGAGAGGGCAGGGCGCGGGCGGCGGGAGTCACCCGGCCACTCGCCACCAGCTCCCGCAATCGCGCCTCGCCGGCCCTGGCTGCGGCGGGAACGATGTCGGCGACCGGCCGGCCTCGGACGGTGACCCTGACCTGCTTGCCCTCCTCGACCTCGTGGAGCACGCTGCTCAGGCTCGACTTCAACTCGCGGACACCGATCTCGCGCATGAGGCCACTGTAGCACCGTTGTGGCCTCCTAACGCTCGACGGACGGCCGGGCGGGCGGCTCGGGCAGTTCGCTCCGCTCGGCCGGGCGGCTGAGCGACCGCACGAAGCGCTCGGAATCGGACCTCCCTTGTAGCAAGCGGGAGCTTGGCTGGAGGCCAGCAATGAGAGCGGGAGACGGTTCTGGGCCTCCTCGACACGAACTATCGTGCCGAGGCGCGATGGCCGTCACGTCTCCGTCCACCCGCCGCCTCCAGCCGCCGCCGGAGCTTCGGTCCTGCCTGGGTCGTTCGTGATGCGCTCCGGGCTGCGCAGCTTTCGGCTCCGTCACCCAGCCCAGGCGGTCCCACTTGCCTTTGCGATCGCGATCTCCCTCGGCACTTTGCTGCTCGCGCTGCCGATCTCGCGCGCCGGTCCGGGAAGTGCCTCGTTTCTCGATTCGCTGTTCACCTCGACCTCGGCGGTCTGCGTGACCGGGCTCGTCGTCGTTGACACTCCGACCTACTGGTCGGGGTTCGGCGAGGTCGTGATCCTCGTGCTGATCCAGGTCGGCGGATTCGGGATCATGACCCTGGCCTCGCTTCTGGGCCTATTGGTCGCCACCCGGCTCGGCCTGCGCACCCGCCTCTCTGCCCAAGCCGAGACGAAATCGCTGGGACTCGGAGACGTTCGACGGGTGCTGATCGGGGTCGCCGCCTTCAGCCTCGCCTTCGAGGCGATCGCGGCCATCGTTCTCACCCTCCGATTCGCGACCACGTACGACGAATCGCTGGGACAGGCCGTCTACCACGGCGTCTTCCATTCCGTCTCGGCATTCAACAACGCCGGCTTCTCGCTTTTCAGCGACAACCTGGTCGGCTTTGCGACCGACCCCGTGGTCTCGCTCACGATCGCGGCGGCGGTCGTCGGCGGTGGTCTGGGATTTCCCGTCCTCTTGGAGCTTCGGCGGGAGTTGTTTCGGCCCGCGGAATGGAGCCTGCACACGCGGATCGTCGTCTGGACGACGTTGGTCCTGCTCGTCGTCGGGTCGGCTGCGGTGATCGCCTTCGAGTGGAGCAATCCGGCCACCTTGGGGCCGCTGTCAGATGGCGACAAGCTGCTGGCCGGCGTCTTCCAGGGGGTGCAGCCGCGCACCGCCGGGTTCAACTCGCTGAACTACGGCGAGATGAACGAGACCACCTGGCTCGTCACCGACATACTGATGTTCATCGGCGGCGGTCCCGCCGGCACGGCCGGGGGGATCAAGGTGACGACGTTCGCGATTCTGGCCTTCGTGATCCTTGCCGAGGTCCGCGGCGACCCTGTCGTCCATGTCCACAATCGCCGGATCGCCCCCGAGACTCAGCGCCAGGCGCTGAGCGTCGCGCTGCTCGCGATCCTCCTCATCATCCTGAGCACGATCGCGCTGCTCACCCTCAGCGGCGAGACGATGGATCGCGTCCTCTTCGAGGCGGTGTCGGCCTTCAGCACCGTCGGGCTGTCTACCGGGATCACCGCCGAACTGCCCGGAGCGGGGCAGTTCATCTTGATCGCGCTGATGTTCCTCGGCCGCGTCGGCACGATCACCTTCGCCTCAGCGCTGGCGCTACGCTCACGGCCCATTTTGTATCGACTACCCGAGGAGCGACCGATCGTTGGCTGAGCGCAGGACCGACAGCGGGATTCTGGTGCTCGGCCTCGGCCGCTTCGGAGGAGCGATCGCCGAGACTCTGACCGATCTCGGCCACGAGGTGCTGGCGGTCGATCAGAACCACGACACCGTCCAGCGCTTCGCGGGCTCGCTGACCCACGTCGTCGAGGCGGACACGACGAGTGAGGCGGCTCTGCGGCAAGTGGGAGCTGACCAGTTCGACTGCGCGGTCGTCGCGATCGGGAGCCACATCGAGGCCAGCATCCTCACCACCTCCGTCCTCGCCGATCTCGGGCTTTCGACCATCTGGGCCAAGGCGGTCACGCGGGCGCACAGCCGCATCCTCTCCCGAGTCGGCGCGACCCGGGTGGTGCTGCCCGAGCACGACATGGGAGCGCGCGTCGCCCACCTGGTCGCCGGGCGAGCCCTGAACTACATCGAGTTCGAGGATGGCTTCGCGCTGGTTGAGACGACGACGCCGGCCGAGTACGTGGGCAAGACCCTCGCCGAGGCCGGAATTCGCGCCGAGCACGGGGTGACGGTGGTATCGATCAAGAGGCGGGGCGAGGACTTCTCCTACGCGACCCCCGAGACCACGATCGGTGCCGGCGATCTGCTGATCGTGGCCGGCAAAACCAAGTTGGCCGAGCGTTTCGCGGCGCTCGCTTAGGTCAAGCCGCCCGGCCGGCGGCCGCCGCGACGACAACCCGGTCCTCGGGACCGGGACGCAGGATCAACACCTCAGCCGGAGCTTTCTCCAAGAGCCAAACGAGATCGTCGCCAGAGAAGCCGGCGCCAGTCTCGGCGGTCGCCGGGACGACCACGCGGTCGAACTGTTCCCGTCCTAGAAGCCGGGCGAGTGCGTGCCGGTAGGAGCGCCCGCGCTCGATGCGCGAGTCGATGTTCACTCCCTGCACCGTCGCTCGCTGTTCGATCGCCTCCAGCATCGGCATCGCCTTCGCTGCCTCGGCGGGAATCGCACACTCCAGCGGCAACTGCTTTGGCACGGTCGCCAGGTAGGCAGGCATCAGCGTCGCTTCCTCGGCCCGCGCTAGTCGCACCGCCGCATCGACGGCGCGACGGGAGATCTCCGTGCCGGTGAAGGGCAGGAGGATCTGGTGGACAGCCTGCGGACGCTCGGACCGGCGCCCTCGCCAGCGGGAGCGAGCGATCAGGTAGCCGCCCGCCAGTCCTGCGATCAGCGCGACGGCGATCGGGGCGTGCTCGGCGCTCACTCGAGCTCCTTCCCCTTGAAGCCCCGGTGGGCGACGATCCGCACATCGACTCCCGGTGGCGTGGCTCGCATCAACCGCTGGGGCAGCGGCTCGCGCAGGCGCGCGAGACCGCGAGGAGGCAGCGACTCGCCGACCATGATGTAGGTCGTGCCGCGCTCGCGGACGACCCGCGCCGCGCCGTCGACGAGGTCGTCGCTCTCCTCGATCAGGAAGGTTGCGCCGAGGACCGAGGCGAGATGGCGCAGCGCGGTCACCTGGCGCTCGACCTCGCCCTCGATCCCCAGGCCGGGGGGCTTCACCCAGAGCAGGTCGAGGCCAGTGCCGAGCCTCTGCGCCGAGCGCCAGGCCCGGCGCACGAGACGCTGTGATGAGGGCTGCGGGCGAACCAGCGCCAGCAGCCGCTCCCCGACCGCTTTCGGCACCTCGGCGGCGACCCGCTCCTCGCGGGTGCCGAGCGGCTCCTCGATCACGAGACGCTTAACCTCGACCTCCTGGGCGACCTGGCGCAGGGCGAGCTCGCGCAGCGCCAGCAGGTTCTCCACGGTGAAGAAGTTGTTGAGCGCTGGCTCGATGCTCTCGCCGGGATAGACCTTGCCCGCCCGCAGGCGCTCGATCAACGCCTCAGGAGTGAGGTCGATCAGCACCACTTCGTCGGCCTCGCCGAGCACCGCATCGGGGATCGTCTCCCGCACCCGCGTCCCGGTCAGCTCGGCGACCTGGTCGTTCAGCGACTCCAGGTGCTGGACGTTGACGGTCGAGAAGACGTCGATCCCCGCAGTCAGCACGTCACGCACGTCTTCGTAGCGCTTAGGGTGCTCGGCGCCAGCCGCGTTGGTGTGGGCAAGCTCGTCAATCAGCGCCAGCTCGGGCGCTCGCGCCAGCAGCGCGGGTAGGTCCATCTCCTCGAGGGCGGTGTCGCGGTAGGTGAGGCGCCGCCGCGAAACCGTCTCCAGCCCCTCCGCCAGGGCCGAGGTCTGGGGCCGCTTGTGAGGCTCCATATAGCCGACCGCCACGTCGCGCCCAGCCTCCTGCTCGACCTGGCCCTCCTGCAACATCCGGTAGGTCTTGCCGACCCCGGCGGCCATGCCGATGAAGACCTTGAGCTGTCCACGGCGAGCGGATCGCACATCTCGATTGTCCGCCGCCATCTGCGCGGCGGACATCTCAGGCTCCCAGCAGGTTATGGATCACCAGGTCGAGCAGCTTGATCCCGACGAAGGGGACGATCAAGCCGCCGAGCCCGAAGATCAGCATGTTGCGGCGCAGGAGCGCCGTGGCGCCGATCGGCCGGTAGCGGACCCCGCGCAGGGCGAGCGGCACCAGCAGCGGGATCACCAGAGCGTTGAAGACGATCGCCGCGAGGATCGCCGAGAGGGGCGTCCCCAGCTCCATGACGTTGAGCGCGTCGAGCGGGCCGCGCTCGCCGGGATTCGCCGCGTAGGTGAAGGCGAAGATCGCCGGCAGGATCGCGAAGTACTTGGCGACGTCGTTGGCGATCGAGAAAGTGGTCAGCGCCCCGCGCGTGATGAGCAGCTGCTTGCCGATCTCAACGACCTCGATCAGCTTCGTCGGGTTGGAGTCGAGGTCGACCATGTTGCCCGCCTCGCGGGCTGCCTGAGTGCCGGTGTTCATCGCCACTCCTACGTCGGACTGCGCCAGGGCCGGGGCGTCGTTGGTGCCGTCGCCCGCCATCGCGACCATCTGCCCTTCGGCTTGATGGGAGCGGATCAGCTCCAGCTTCTGCTCCGGGGTCGCTTCCGGCAGGAAGTCATCGACCCCGGCCTCCTCGGCGATCTTCGCCGCGGTGAGCCGATTGTCGCCGGTCACCATCACGGTCGAGATCCCCATCCGCCGCAGCGCGTCGAAGCGGGCGCGCATCCCCTCCTTGACGATGTCCGTCAGGTAGACGACGCCGAGCACGTGGTTGTCGCGACAGACCGCGAGCGGCGTGCCGCCCTCGCGGCCGATCAGGTCCAGTTGCACTTGCAGCTCGGCGGGCGGGCGACCGCCCTGCTCTTCGACGTAGCGGATGATCGCGTCGCCGGCTCCCTTGCGGTACTGGTTGCCGTCCACGTCCACCCCGCTCATCCGAGTTTCGGCCGAGAACGGGACGAAGGTGGCTTCGTGGGTGTCCAGCTGGCGCTCGCGGATGCCGTACTCGCTCTTGGCGAGGACGACGATCGAGCGGCCCTCCGGCGTCTCGTCGGCGAGCGAGGAGAGCTGCGCCGCCTCGGCCAGCTCGCCCTCCTCGATCCCCGGCATCGGGATCAACTGCGTCGCCTCGCGGTTGCCGAGGGTGATCGTGCCGGTCTTGTCGAGCAGCAGCACGTCCACGTCGCCGCTCGCCTCCACGGCCCGGCCCGAGAGCGCCAGCACGTTGTGGCGGACGAGCCGGTCCATGCCGGCGATGCCGATCGCCGAGAGCAGGGCGCCGATCGTGGTCGGGATCAGCGCCACCAGCAGGGCGATCAGGGTGACGACCGAGGCGTCGGTGCCGGAGAACTGGGCGAAGGGGCGCAGCGCCACCACCACGGCGAGGAAGACCAGCGTCAGCCCGGCGAGCAGGATTCCCAGCGCGATCTCGTTCGGCGTCTTTCGACGCTCGGCTCCCTCGACTAGCGCGATCATCCGGTCGAGGAAGCTCTGTCCCGGCTCCTGGGTGATCTCCACGACGATCCGGTCGGAGAGGACCCGCGTTCCCCCGGTTACCGCGGAACGATCACCCCCCGACTCGCGCACGACCGGCGCCGACTCGCCGGTGATCGCCGACTCGTCCACCGAGGCGATGCCCTCGATCACGGTGCCGTCGCCGGGGATCGTCTCCCCCGCCTCGACCACGACGACGTCGCCGCGCCGCAGCTCCGGGGCGTGCTTCTCGCCCCCGTCACGCAGCCGCGCCACGGTCTCGGTGCGCATCGAGCGCAGCGCGTCCGCCTGCGCCTTGCCCCGGCCCTCGGCGATCGCCTCGGCGAAGTTGGCGAACACGACAGTGAGCCACAACCACACGCCGATCGCAAACGAGAACCAGGCGGGATCGTCGCCGCCGCCGAGCGGCGACCCTCCGAGGACCTGGATCAGCCAGCCGGCGATGACGATTGCGGCCCCGATCTCGACCACGAACATCACCGGGTTGCGGAATTGGTGACGGGGGTCGAGCTTTCGCAGCGAGTCGAGCGCGGCCCGCATGATGATCGCCCGGTCGAGCAGCGAGCGCGGCTGGTTGCGAAGCGTCTCGTCGGTCATCCCCGGTCCCCCCGGTCGAGGGCGATGTTGAGCTCGAGGACGTTCACGCCCGGCTCGCCGAACAGCGTCAGGAAGCGGCCTTCGGTGTGCTCGTCCACGAGATCGAGCACCTGCGCGAGCGGCGGACGGCGGACCGCCGCGACCCGACGCGCCTGGATGCGGGCATTGGCGAGCGAGATGTGGGGATCGACGCCCGACGCCGAGGTCGTCACCGCGTCGACCGGCACCTCCCCGGCACGCAAACCGGGGTCATAGGGCCGCTCGCGCTTCAGGTAGTCGGCGAGTTGTTCGGCGAAGAAATCAGAGAGTTCGCGGCTGTTCGGGCCGAGGTTGTTGAAGTAGGTGACGTTGGCGCTGTATCCGGTCGCCGACGGTCGGCTTTGGAAGTAGCGCGGCTTGCCGCCGAAGTCCTGGCCGATCAGCTTCGAGCCGACGACCTCCCCGTTCATCTCGATCTTGCTGCCGTTGGAAGCATTAGGGAAGGCCAACTGCGCGACCCCGGTCGTGACGAGCGGATAGGCGATGCCGAGCAAGAGCGTCAGGAAGGCGATCGCGAGGGCGGC
The DNA here is from genome assembly GCA_049790835.1 of Solirubrobacterales bacterium. Classification (GTDB taxonomy): domain Bacteria; phylum Actinomycetota; class Thermoleophilia; order Solirubrobacterales; family 70-9; genus VAYN01. Next base: position 5,524 of record JBAQZI010000022.1, on the reverse strand, counting down.
AGTGGCCAGGTCTTTTCGCAGTCCACCCATTTCAGAAGAGCTGGTCGCTCAGTCCCTGCACGACCGGGCCGAGCAGGAAGGCGGGGAAGAAGGTCAGCGCGGCGACGATCACGACGACGCCGATCAGCAGCACGACGAAGGTCGGCGAGTCGGCGCGGAAGGTGCCCGCCCCGGCGGGGGCGATCCGCTTGCCCGCCAGCGATCCCGCCACCGCGAGTGCCGCGATCATCGGCAGGAAGCGGGCGAGCAGCATCACCACGCCGCCGAGCAGAGTGGCGAAGCTGAACGCTTCCGACCCCGCGTTGCCCGGGGCGTGCGGCTGGACGAAGCCGGTGTAGCCGGCGAAGGCCGAGCCGTTGTTGTTCGCCTGCGACATGTAGGCGTAAAGCGACTCGGAGAAGCCCTGCGGGCCGGAGTTGTAGATCGACTGAGTCCCGTCCGGGCTGGCCACCGCCCAGGCGGTCCCGAACAGCGCCAGCAGCGGCGTCACGAGGACACCGACCAGGACCAGCTTCACCTCCCGCGACTCGATCTTCTTGCCGAGGAACTCGGGGGTGCGGCCGACCATCAGACCGGCGATGAAGACGGTCAGAAGGACGAACAGCAGCATGTAATAGAGGCCCGAGCCGACCCCGCCGAAGACCACCTCGCCGGTTCCCATGCTCGCCAGGGGCACGAGGCCGCCGATCCCGGTCAGCGAGTCGAGCGAGGCGTTGACAGCGCCGCAGGAGGTCACGGTCGTCACCGCCGTCCACAGCGAGGACTCGGCGATCCCGAAGCGCTGCTCCTTGCCCTCCATGTTTCCGCCGGTCGAGCCATCGAAGGCGTGGGTAAGGACACCCCCCTGATACTGGGCGGGGCTGCCGTGCTGCTCCGCCGTATAGACAACCGCGACGGCGACGATGAACATCGCCATCATCGCCGCGTACAGCGCCCAGCCCTGGCGACGATTGCCCACCATGCGCCCGAAGGTGTAGGTGAGGCTGGCCGGGACGATCAAGATCAGCAGCAGCTCGAGCATGTTGGTGAGGCCGCCGGAATTCTCGAACGGGTAGGAGCTGTTGACGTTGAAGAAGCCGCCGCCATTGGTCCCCAGCTCCTTGATCGCCTCCTGCGATGCGACCGGCCCGAGCGCCAGCGTCTGCGTCCCGCCGGCGAGCGTGTGGAAGGTCTGCGAGCCGTCGAGCGTCTGGATCACGCCCTGGGAGACGAGGACGAGAGCCGCAACGAAGGCGATCGGCAGCAGGATGTAGAGGTTGATCCGAACGAGGTCCGACCAGAAGTTGCCGAGCGCCGCGCCCGACCGCGAAGCGAAGCCGCGGATCACGGCGGCGAGAGCGGCGATCCCGACGGCGGCGGAGACGAAATTCTGCACCGTCAGGCCGGCCATCTGGACGAAGTAGCTGAGCGTCGTCTCGCCGCCGTAGTACTGCCAGTTCGTGTTCGTGACGAATGAGGAGGCGGTGTTGAAGCTGAGGTTCCAAGGGCCCGAGCCGAAGCCCTCGGGGTTCAGCGGCTGGACGCTCTGGGTGCGCAGCAGCAGGTAGAGAACGAGCCAGGAGAGCAGGCTGAAGACGACGATTGACCGGGCATACGCCTTCCAGTCCTGGCCTTCCCCGGGATGCACGCGCAGCACCCGATAGGCGAAGCGCTCGACCGGGCCGAGGACCGGCGAGAGGAAGACCCGCTCGCCCTGAAATACGCGGGCGACGTAGGAGCCGACCAGGGGAACGAGCGCCGTCAAGACGAGGAGGAAGACGACGATCTGCGCCCAGCCCTGAGCCACTACAACCGTTCCCCACGAAACAGCGCGTAGCCGAGGTAGCCGAAGACCGCGGCGGCGACGATCAGTCCGAACAGCTCAGCGGCGCTCATACGCGGTCGATTGCCTCGATCAGCGCGTAGATCGCGCCGAAAGCGGCGAGCGCAAGGACGAGAGAGACGAGATCCATGCGGCGATCGTGGACCTCATCCCGTCAAGACCGCATGAAGGAACGCCGCCTCCGGATACAGATTTCGTAAAGGTCGCTTCTAGCCGGCGAAGCGGTAGCCGACGCCCGGATCGGTCCTGATATAGCGCGGGCCGTCTGGGGGCTCGATCTTGCCCCGCAGGTTGGCGACGTGGGCGCGCAGCACCTGCACGTCGTCTTCGTACTCGACCCCCCAGACCTCGACCAACAAGGCGCGGTGCGTCATCAGTCGGCCGCGGTTCTGCGCGAGGACGCGCAGCAGCTCGAACTCCGTCGGGGTCAGATGAACCGCCTCGCCGTCGCGTCGCACCATGCGGGCGACGAGATCGAGCGCCAGGCCGTCTGCCTCGATCACGGGTTCCGAGGCCTCGGGCCTAGCCCGCCTCAACACCGCCTCGAGCCGCGCCACCAGCTCCGGCGGGCCGAAGGGCTTGGTCACGTAGTCGTCGGCGCCGGCCGCGAGCGCTCGCACCTTCGCCTCCTCCTCCCCGACCGCCGAGAGGACGATGATCGGCATCTCGCTCCACTCGCGCAGCCGCTTCGTCACCTCGACCCCGTCGATGTCGGGGAGCATCAGGTCGAGGATTGCGGCAGCCGGCGGCTTCACTGCCACGCGGTCCAGCGCCTCCTCGCCGGTAGAGGCGGTGACGGCCTCATAGCCGGCGTCGCGCAGAATCACGCGCAGAGCGCGAAGGATCTGCTCCTCGTCGTCGCAGACCAGAACCCTCGTCGCGCCGTTCACCCCACGCCTTCCCCGTGCGGCAGGGTGACGACGAAGCTCGTGCCCTGGCCCGGCAGCGACTCGACTGCGATCTCGCCGCCGTTGGCCTCGATGAAGCCCTTGGCGATCGCCAGGCCGAGCCCGGAGCCGGCGCCAGCAGCGTCGCCGTGCTGGAAGGGCTCAAAAACCCGCTCTCGCTCGCGCTCGGGTATCCCCGGCCCCTGGTCGACGACGCGCACGACGACACTACCGCCGACCCGCCGCGAGCGAACCAGAACCGGCCGGCCGTCTCCGTGGCGGATCGCGTTCTCGAGCAGGTTCGCGAAGGCGCGCTCGAGCTGAGCGGCGTCGGCGTCGACCATCGGCAGCTCTGCGTCGAGCGCCAGTCGGATCGATTCCGAGGAGCTCTGTCCCTGTTGTGCCGCCTCCAGCACCTCGGCGAGGTCCACCGGCCCACGATGCGGCTCGGCCTTCCCTGCCTCCAACCGGGAGATGTCGAGCAGGTTCTCGACTAGGCGCGAGAGTCGCCTGCCCTCCCCGACGAGCCCCTCACTGAGCTCGGCGCGCTCCTCCGAAGTCAAGGTCGCCGAGCCGAGTGCCGACCCCCCCGCGATGATGGACGTCAGTGGGGTCCGCAGGTCATGGGAGATAGACCGCAGCAGCACGGTCTTCAGCTCGTCGCTGCGCCGCACCGCCTCGGCTTCCACTGCCTCCGCCTGCATCCGGTCCCGCTCGCGGGTAAGCGCCTCCAGCTCAGCGAGCGCTCGATCGGCTTCTTCCCGCCGTCGCTCCGCCTCCACGGCTCGGGCTCGGGCCAGGCCGGCGACCGTGCTGCTGACGATCGCCGCGATCACGAAGGCGGCCAGCGCGACCCAGTTCTCCTCCTCGGCGATCGTGAAGCGATGCAGCGGCGGGATATGGAAGAAGTTGAAGGCGGCGGCGCTGGCGATCGAGGCGAGCAGCCCGAGCCGCAGGCCCCACACCGTCGAAATCACCAGGATGGCGGGCAGATACACCACTCCAAGCGAGACGACCGGCGCCACCGACTTGAGCGGATAGACGAGCAGCGTGCCGATCGCGACCGCGGCAGCCGTTGCGACGATCCCGAGCCAGGTGGACGGCGGCACGATGCCCAAGCTCATGATTGGGGTCCGGCGTCTCATCGGCCCTCAGCGTAAGCGCTGCTCGGCGAGCGCAGAGCGGAATCAACTGGAACCCGAGCAATCGGTTCCCGACCGCATAGCCCTTCGCAGGACGTCCTTGCACTGTCCCCGATGTGCATGCAGTGGCATGGCCACGGCAATGACGGCGGGGGGCGCGGCCACCGGGCTGCGGGCCTGGATCAGTGCTCACCGACCTCGCTGGATCACCCCTGGCCGGCTGAAGCCGGCGTGAATTTGACCTCGTTGCCGGCCGCGAGCTGAGCGGTGATCTCCTCGATAGTCGCCTCCACGGCGAGCTTCGCCTGGCCCGTCTCGAGCCCGGTCCGCGCGGCTACCTGCTTTGCCAACTCATCCTTGGTCGTAATCAGCTGGCGCTCGCTTTCGCGGCTCAGCCCGACCGGGATCTCGGTGACGATGCGAACGCGAGCGCCGAAACTGCCCGCCTCGGCGAGGCGGTGGCGCGCGGGCGGGGCGAGGCGCGCCGTCACCGTGGCGCGCCGCTGGCCGCGGAAATAGGGATGAAGCCGCCGGGTCGAGCCTGTCGAGCGGACCGACGAAAGCAACTCGACGGCGACCACGGCGGCTACAGGTTCCTTCCCCCCTGCTGGCAACTCGGATCTGGAACGTCGCCAGGCCCACTGCGACGTTCCTGGATCGAGCCACCGCATCCTGGCAGGAACGGCATTCACTGCCAACCCCGGTGTCAGATCACTGACACCCCTTCGCGTGTTGGTAGTACGGGCTCGCTTCGGCTGGAGGCGAGCCGACCCGCGAACCTCGATTCCAGTTGCGATCCTCTCGATGCGCGATGGCGCGATCCGCGGTATCGACGTCCGCGACGCTCACTTGGAGGGCCGCGGTCCCTCGATCCAGCCAACCGGCGGGTGGGGTCAGCGCACCTGGCCGCCCGCGAAGCGCACGTAGGCGCGCCAGGCGGGCTTCGGCCGGAAGCCACGGCCAAAGAGTCCCGAGCCCCCGCAGAAGTTGCACGACCCGGCCTGGTCGTCTACCGAGAACCAGAAGACCTGGCGCAACCGCCACCTTCCCTGATTTCGGCGCAGGAGCTTGAAGGCTCCCTTCAGCTGGGCGGCCTGCCCGCGCCTGCCCTTGGCGAAGGAGTTGCGGCGCGAGGGGCGCTGTGAGCTCCAACCGAGCTCGGTGATCCAGAGTCCCTTGCCGGCGTCGCGGTGGCGGCGCAGCACCTTCCGCGCTTCCTCGATCATCGCCGGAAGCTGGCGGTAGCTGCCGCTGTAGGGGTGCAGGGCGATGCCGTCGAACTTCGATCCGATGCCCGGCGAGCGCCGGTACATCTCAGCGAGGAACTCGGCGGCGAAATAGGCGCGGGGCGGGCGCAGCCGCAGCCTCGCCTCGGCCGGCCGGGCGAAGAGGCCGCCGAGCACGATCCGCGCCCGGCGGTCGGCGCCGCGGATCGCCCGCGCCGAGCGCCTCAGCAAGCGCGCGTATTCGGCCGGGTTGGGGCGGACCACGAAGTATTTGAAGTTCTGCTCGTTCCAGACCTGCCAGGTATGGACCGGCCGGCGCGGGAGGCTCGGGTTCTCAGCCCAGAAGCTGCCGCGCGGCCCGTAGCGGGCGACCGCCGCCCCTACGAAGGACGCCCAACCGCGGGCGGCCCGGCCGCGGGCGGGGAGGCGCACCGGCGCGGTCACGGC
>JBAQZI010000021.1:0-3811 GCA_049790835.1 Solirubrobacterales bacterium | reverse complement strand
GCCGCGCCGCTCAGCTGAAGCGCGAGGAGTCGATCAGGCAGTAGTCGAAGTCGAAGCCCAGCACGGCGTTGTTGGCGATGTTGCCGTTATGGGTGAGCTTGACCGAGAGCGTCTGCGCTCTCGGCTTCTTGCCGGCCTTCAGCGCCGCCCCGATTTCACTCAGCAGCTTCGTCTCCTTTTCGAGATAGCGAGTCCACCTGGCCAGCTTCGCCTTGTCGGCGACCGGCTGCGGCACCGCCTTGATCTGCCTCACGGCCTTGCCGAAGGCGGCCGCTGCTCGCGTGAACTGGCCGGCGGCGACCTTGAGCTTGCCTCCTCTGACTTTCTTTTCGGCCCCGGCGAGGATCCGTTCGTTGGCCTTGGTGTTCGCCTTGCAGATCGGTTCGACCTGAGCGACGTAGGTCTCGCGGGTCTGTTCCGCAGAGGTGACGCCCAGCGCCGCCCCGGCCCCCAGCGCCATTACCAGCAGCGCCGCCCCGGCCCCGGCGAAAAGCCTCGAACTGCGGCTCACGGTCTTCATTCGATCGGTTCCCCTGTCTCTCATAACGGTCTCTCCATTGTTCCTGTGACCAACTAACCCGATCCTAGCGGCGGGAGTTGCGGCGGTGACGACGTCGGCGGCGTCGCCAAGGCAATAGACTGCATGGCCGAATTCCTTGAAGCAACGTGGCTGACGACGCGGACAAGAAGAACGGAGCCGAGGAGGCTCCCCGACAGCAGCGGGAGAAGCCCGACCCTCCCGGCTACTTCGAGGGCGAGTCGATGACTCGCCGTCGCGCTTTCACGATCGCCGCCCAGGGCCTTGGCGGGGTCGCCGGCGCCGCGATCATCCTGCCCGCCGTCGGCTTCGCCGTCGCCCCGATCTTCCACCGCGGCAAGGAGCGCTGGGAGATCGTCGGCCCGACCGGCGACTTCGTCGAGGACACCTACCGCCAGGTCGTCTTCACCGAGACCGAGGGAATCGGCGATGCCGGCAAGACCACCGCCTACGTCCGCCGCGGCTCCAAGCAGTTCGACGAGGACCCCAACTCCTTCGTCGCCGTCTCCAACCGCTGCGTCCACCTCGGCTGTCCGGTTCGCTTCGTCGAGGCCGCCGGCAACTTCATCTGCCCCTGCCACGGCGGCGTCTACGACTTCCAGGGCAAGCGGATCGGCGGCCCGCCGGTGCGCCCGCTCGACCAGTTCCAGACCCGGATCCGCAACGGCCGGGTCGAGGTCGGCCCCCGCTACAGCGTCACCTCCCAGCTCGAGCCGGTGCGCGCCCGCGACCCCGGCGAGTTCACCGGCGGCATCTGGGAGTACCTCTACCCGCCGCGGCCCTCTACCTTCCCCGCCCCCTGATGCCGAAGATGCCGAAGATCCCCGACTCGGTGGTCCCCGCGCCGCTGCGCAAACCGGCCAAGCCGGGCGCGGGCGGGGCGCCAAAGGGGCAGGCCCCGGCCGACCTCAAGACCGCGCCGCCGGAGCGGCAGACGCACGTGCAGAAACTCGGCGGGCAGGCCAAAGAGGCCCCCGTCGACGTGCTCGCCTGGGTCGACCAGCGCACCGGCGGCAGCGGCTTCCTCACCGGGATGCTCTACCGCAAGGTGCCGAAAGGGACCAACTGGTTCTACACGCTCGGCTCCGCCACCCTCTTCGCCTTCATCGTGCAGGCCGTCACCGGCGTCTTCCTGGCGATGTTCTACGTGCCGTCGACCACCCAGGCCTACGCCTCGATCGCCCACATCAACAACGAGGTTCCGCTCGGCGCCTTCGTCCACGGCATGCACAAGTGGGGCTCGAGCCTGATGGTGATCCTGATCTTCCTGCACATGGGCCGCACCTTCTTCTTCGGCGCCTACAAGTACCCGCGTGAGCTCAACTGGGTGATCGGCGTGGTGCTGCTGATCCTGACGATGACGATGGCCTTCACCGGCTACCTGCTGCCGTTCGACCAGCGCTCCTTCTGGGCCTCGGTGGTCGGCATCAACATCAACGGCACCGGCCCCATCGTCGGCCCCTACCTGAGTGACTTCCTGCGCGCCGGCCCGGAGCTCGGCGCGACCACGCTCTCGCGCTTCTACTCGATCCACATGCTGCTGGTGCCGGGCGCGATCATCGCCCTGATCGGCGCCCACATGTACCTCGTGGTCAAGCTCGGCACCACGGCGCCGCCGTGGGTGCGGGCCGAGAAGCCGAAAAACGCCGTCCCGGTCGCCCAGCTCGACGCCGGCGTCGAGGGCGACGGCCGCGTAAATGGAAGTGGCGGATGAAGCCAAGCGATAAGCAGGCATATCTGGAGGAGTACGAGCTCCTCAAGAAGAAGGGGAAGCCGTTCTTCCCCTACGCGGTCCTGAAGGACTCGGCGATGGCGCTGATCGTCGTCGCCGTGGTGATCGCGATGTCGCTGATCCTCGGCGCCGAGCAGGGGCCGAAGGCCGACCCGACCTCGACCACCTACGTGCCGCGGCCCGAGTGGTACTTCTTCTTCCTCTTCGAGGTCCTGCGGGTGATCAAGCCGCCGGAGCTGGTCCCGATCGCGACGATCGGGATCCCGACGATCTGCATGGTCCTGCTGCTGTTGCTGCCGTTCTACGACCGCGGCCCCGAGCGCCGTCCCGAGCGCCGGCCGCTGGCGACCACGGCGGGCGTGCTGACGATCGTCGCGATGGCCTACCTCACCTTCCTCGGCGCCACCGGCGGCTCGCCGACCGAGATCGAGATGGAAGTCGCGCCCCAGTACGAGGCCGGCAAGGAGGTCGTCGCCGGCGCCGGCTGCCTCGCCTGCCACAAGATCGGCGAGAACGGAAACCACGGCCCCGGGCCGGACCTGACCCACATCGCGGCGCGGGTGCCGCGGGCGGCGATCCTGCGCTCGGTCGAAATCGGGCCGGGTATCATGCCCTCCTTCCGCGACCTGCCGCAAAAAAAGCTCAACGAGATGGCCGATTTCCTCTCCTCACTCGACTAAGCCCTCCCGGGATTCCGCCCAGTTCGCTGGGCAGGTCAACCGCATGTTCGACCGCGTCGCGAGCAATTACGACGTGCTCAACTCGGTGATGACGGCGGGGTTGCACCATCGCTGGCGCGAGCGGGCCGCCGCGCGCGCCGGGCTCGGCGCCGGCGACTCGGCGCTCGACGTCTGCTGCGGCACCGGCGATCTCGCGCTCGAGCTTTCCGGCCGCGTCACGCCCGGCGGCCGCGTCGTCGGTTGCGACTTCTCCGAGCCGATGCTCGACCTCGCCCGCGAGAAGGCCGCCACCCGTCAGGCCCCGGGGCTCCGCTTCGAGTGGGCGGACGCCCTGCAGCTGCCCTACGACGGTGGGCGCTTCGACGCCGTCACGGTCGGCTTCGGCGTCCGCAACCTCGCCGACCTCGATCGTGGCCTCAGCGAGATGGCCCGGGTCCTGAAGCCGGGCGGGCGGGCGGTGATCCTCGAGATCACGCAGCCGACGCGGCCGCCCCTCTCGGTCTTCTACTCGCTCTGGTTCGACCGCATCGTGCCGCTGCTGGGCTCCTTCTCGAGCGACCCCGAGGCCTACTCCTACCTGCCCGAATCGGTTCGCAGCTTTCCCAGCCCCCGCGGCCTGGCCGAGAAGATGGACCGGGCCGGCTTCGAGCGCATCCGCTACTCGGTGCTCGCCGGGGGGATCATCGCGATCCACAGCGGCGTCAAAGCCCCCGAGCCAGGATGACCCGGCGCTCGGCCGTGCCGCCGCCGGTGACGGCGGTTCTGGACGCGTCGAGCCGCTGGTTGCCGGCGCGTCTGGGCGAGGTCGAGGAGCGCCTGCGCGAGGCCGTCGGCGGCCACGGCGATCGGCTCGGCGAGGAC
>JBAQZI010000020.1:0-1533 GCA_049790835.1 Solirubrobacterales bacterium | reverse complement strand
ACGGTCAGCTCGCTCTCGTCGAGGTAGGCGGAGCGGCGCTCGCCGCTGTCGTTCAGGAAGACGGCGCGGATCCGGAACTCGCCGGAGTCCGGGTACCGATAGGACCACCCGGCGAGGTCGCCGTCCTGGGTCTCCCAGTAGATCTGGCCATCGCTGCCGCGGAGTGGCTCAACGCCGGCGAAGGAGAAGCCGGCAAACGAGGTGGTGGTCGTATCGGTGACCTCCCCGCTCGAGTCGTCCACCTCATACAGGGTGAATGCCGTCGGACCGACCGAGACCTCGTAGAGGGCGAAGGAATCCCCCGCGCTCGGAGTCGGCTCCGGCGTGGGGCTGGGCTCCGGAGTGGCGCTGGCGGGAGGCGCGCTGGCGGAGGGCGACGGCTGCTCGGAAGGGCTGGCCGTCGGGATCGCAGTCGCCTCGGCCGTCGGGGAGGCGCTCGGCGATGGACCGCCGGCGATCCCGAAAGACTCGCCGAACAGGAGGTACGCGCCGACCCCGCCAACAATCAGCACGAGGGCCGCGAGCAGCAGGAAGATCGGCGCCCCACGGCGGCGTTGCGGCGGGGCTGCCGCGGCCGGCACCGGCTCGGGCAGCGGAGCGCGCCGCTGACGCAGGGCTTCCAGCTCCTCGGTCGGGATGACCAGGACCCCGCGGAGGTAGCGGGGACAGTTGCCGTAGCCGCGCTGCTGGCATACGCGCGTCTGCTGCTCGGCGGACAGTGGGGCGGGCTCGCCGAACGCGAAGCAGCGGTGATCGTCGCTGACGCCCTCGACGTAGCCGCTGCGGTCGGCAGCCAGCCCAAGGAATGGGCAGATGTGCTCCGGGCGTTCCGCCAGGCGGGCGAAGAGTGCGTGGCGCTCGGCCTCGCGCGCCGCCTCCGCGGCTGCCTCCTGCTCGCGCTTTCGACGTCCGAACACGAACCCCTCCTGGCATGGCTTGGCCGCGGCACCGCGACGGCGTGAGTCTAGCGCGCGTGGCTCCCGGGCCGCGACTCTCCTGCCGGGGCGGCGGGATGGTACGAACGCGCCATTGTTGACAGGACGCCACAGGCCCTAGCCTGAAACGTACGGAGCATCAGAGGCAGCGGAGCGAGGCACAGCCATGGCGCTGAACCCGATCGAGGGGGGCGAAGAGCGCCGACCGATCCCGCGATCAGGTCGTATCCGCCGCTGCTCGGTTCGCCACGTCAGCATCGTGCCGGGGGATCCCGTCTCCGTCCAGGTCGACTGCCTGCTCGGCGGCACGGAATACCCGCTGCCCCTCGGCACCATGGACGAGGCACGTCCGGTGTGCAACGCATGCACGGCTCGCTCCGTGTGGCGCGAGGACGAGGATTAGCGTGGGCGGATGATCGTATATACGGTATATACGATCGGCGCCTGAAGTCCCTGGAGAGCGGCCTGTAAGCCGAGTTCTGTCCCGGGACCGATTCGCATCGGCCCCATGGACGGCCATCCATCTATGCGACCTACCCGGGAGCAAAGCGAGCCGCCTGCGCTCCCCTATTCGGTCTTGCTCCGGCTAGAGCTTGCC
>JBAQZI010000019.1:0-1639 GCA_049790835.1 Solirubrobacterales bacterium | reverse complement strand
CGACCAACCCGCGCGGCGCGATCGGCGCCGGCCCGGTGCTGGCGGCGGCCGCGGGCGCCGACCTCGCCGACCTCGAGTTCTGCCAGTTCCACCCGACCGCGCTGGCCCTGGCGGACTCGCCCTTCGACGGCGTGCTGATCACCGAGGCGATCCGCGGCGAGGGAGCGAAGCTGCTCGACGCCGCCGGAGAGCGCTTCACCGACGAGCTTGCCCCCCGCGATGCCGTCACCGCGGCGATCCTCGACCGCATGCACGCCGACGGCGCCCCGGACGTCAAGCTCGACCTGCGCGAGATCGACCCGGCCCGCTTCCCCAACGTCTTCGCCTCGCTCGCCGAGGCCGGCCTCAGCCCGCGCACCGAGCCGGTGCCGGTGGCGCCGGCCGCCCATTACATGATGGGCGGGATCGCGGTGGACCTCGACGGCCGCTCCTCCCTGCCCGGCCTCTACGCGGTCGGAGAGGCCTCCTGCACCGGCCTCCACGGGGCCAACCGGCTCGCCTCCAACTCGCTCAGCGAGTGCTTCGTCTTCGGCAGCCGCGCCGCCGTAGCGGCCGTGGAGGAGGAGGGCGGCGGCGAGCGACCGCCGCTCCCGGAGTGGTCCTTCCGGCCGCCGACGCAGGAAACCCGCGACGCCGTCTGGCGCCGGGCGGGGCCGCAGCGCAACCCCGACGACCTCGCCTCGCTGGTCCGCAACCCCTACCCGCTGGCGACGGCGATCGCCCGCTGCGCCCTCAACCGGCGCGAGTCGCGCGGCGGCCACCTGCGAACCGACAGCCCGCGGACGGACCCGACGCTGGACGGCGTTCACTTCGTCTTCACCGCCAGCGGCGAGGTCCGCCGCGAGGAGTGGCGGTAGCGTCGTCCCATGCTGCTCGGAGTCGACGTCGGCGGGACCTTCACCGACGCCGCGCTGATCGACGACGGCAGAGTTCACACCGCCAAGGTGCCGACCACTCCCGGCGAGGAGTCGAACGGAGTGATGCGGGCGATCGCCGAGGTCCTGGAGCGGGCCGGTGCCGGCGCCGCCGAGGTCGAGGCCTTCGCCCATGGGATGACGGTCGGGACCAATGCCCTGCTGCAGGAACGCGGCGCCCGCACCGCCCTGATCGCCACCCGCGGCTTCGCCGACCTGCTCGAGATCGGCCGCCAGGACCGCCCCCACCTCTACCGCCTCTGCGCGCCGCAGCCGCAGCCGCTGGTCGAGCCCGAGCTGCGGCTCGAGGCCGACGAGCGGATCGGCCCGAACGGCGTCGTCGCGCCGCTGGCCGCGGACGAGCCCGAGCGCCTGGCCGAGCTGCTGCGCGCACGGGGCGCTGAGGCAGTCGCGATCTGCCTGCTCTTCTCCTACCTCGACCCCGCGCACGAGCGCCGCATCGCCGCCCACCTGCGCGAGCGCCTGCCGGGCGTCCACGTCTCCGCCTCGCATGAGGTGCTGCCGCGCTTCCGCGAGTACGAGCGCGGCTCGACGACCGCGATCGACGCCTACCTGAGCCCCCTGCTCGGCCGCTATCTCGGCGAGCTCGGCGCGGCGGCGACAGCGGCGGGCCTGCCCGAGCCGCAGGTGATGCAGTCCTCCGGCGGCGTTGCCCCGGCGGCCGAGGCGGCGCGCGCCGGTGCCTGGAGCGTTCTCTCCGGGCC
>JBAQZI010000018.1:0-1675 GCA_049790835.1 Solirubrobacterales bacterium | reverse complement strand
GGCGCGGGCCCCGCCGCCGCCCGCAACGCCGGCTGGCGCGAGTCCACCGCCGCGGTGGTCTGCTTCACCGACGACGACTGCGAGCCCGCGTCCGGGTGGGCGCGAGATCTCGCCGCTCCGATCCTCGCCGGCGAGACCGAGGCGGCCGCGGGGGCGACCGTGGTCGCGCCAGGTGCCAGCGCCGGCGATCGCGCCTGGGGGGCGATCGTCGACCACCTGCAACGCCAGTCCGCGGCGCCCCGCTCGCCTTCGCCCGGCTTTGCGCCAACCGCCAACCTCGCCTGCTCGAGGCGGCTGCTGGAGGAGATTCCCTTCGACGAGTCGTTTGCCGCCGCGGCCGGCGAGGACCGCGACTGGGCGCAGCGGGCCGCGGCGCGGGGGAGGGCGCCCAGATACGTGCCGGAGGCGGTGGTCATCCACCGCCCAGGCCTGAGGGTCGCTGGCTTCGTGCGCCAGCAGTATCGCTACGGCCGTGGCGCCGCCCGCTATCGCCAGGCGGCTTCCGGGCGCCGGATCGGGCCGCCTGCCTTCTACGCCGGCTTGGTGCGGGCCGGCTTCGCCGCCGGTCCAGGCGCGGGGACTCTCGTCTGTGCCGCCCAGCTGGCGACCGTCGCCGGGGTGGTGGTCGAGCGGATAGCGGGCGTCGCCGCTAGCGCTCGATCAGCGGCTCGCCGGCAAGGCCGATGAGCGGCGCCCCGCACAGGGCGGCGGCGGTCGCCGGGATGTCGGCGATTCGCGGCGGGCGTCCGAGCAGGCGCTCGCGACCCTGCCCCGGTGCCACGATCGCCCAAGCGTCGCCCTCGGTGTGGTTGCCGCTGCGGCCGCTGCCGTAGCCCTGGCGGCTGACGCTGCCGAAGCGGGGCGAGTGGAGGGTCTCGGCGGCGATCGACGCAGTCTGCGACCAGCGCACAACGAGGTCGGGCAGGCGCTCGGCGGCAGCGCCCCGCCAGCGCTCCGAGACGCGGTCGACCGAGGCGACGACGGGCTCACCGCCGCCATCGCGGAAGTCGGCGAGGCCGTCGCGGATCAGCTCGACCAGAGCATCGACCTCGTCCGCCGCGACGATGCCGTCGCGCTCGCGCCCTCGCAGGTTGAGGCGGATGTAGCCCTGGTTGTCGGCGGGATGGGCGAAGGCCCGGGTCGAGGACCAGTCGACGCCGCGCAGCTCCAGCCGGGCGGTCAGCTCCAGTGCCAGGCGGTCGGGCATCGCCGCGGCGACGGCGGCCCGCAGGCGTCCGGAGAGCGCCGCCCGCAAGCGCCACATGCCGCCCGAGTCCGAGTCGGAGCCGGTCGCCCCGCCGGCAGCGCCGCCCAGCACCGCCGCCAGCATGCCTGGCAGCAGATCGGCGCGACTGGTGTTGACGTCCATGCCCAGCACCGAGCAGGCGATCACGTCGGCATCCTCTGGCAGCGCCGCCAGCACCCTGCCCAGCTGCCGGTCGACCTCCTGGTAGACGTCGCCGAGGGCGGCGCCCAGCCGCTCCCGGTCGGCGGCCGAGATCGTGTCGTCGCCGATGTAGGGAGGCACGTCCCAAAGCCGGTGACCGGCGAGGTGAGGGGCGGCGAAGGTGATCCAGGCGAGATCGAAGCGGCGCTCGCCCAGCTGTTCGATCGCCAGGTCCGCGACCCGGCCAGGAGCCGCCAGGAAGCGCTCTCGCAGCCGGCGCAGCTGCGC
>JBAQZI010000017.1:0-10033 GCA_049790835.1 Solirubrobacterales bacterium | reverse complement strand
CGACGACGTCGTCGCGCTCCTGCAGCATCGACCGCCACCACTCGGCTTTGACGTTGCCCTTGAGCAGGACGCCGTAGTGGCCGTAGTCGTAGGTGGAGCCGAGCCCGCCGTAGATCTCTGAGGAGGGAAAGACGAAGCCGCGCCGTTTGCAGAGGGCGACGATCTCCTCCATCGAGACCTCGGTCGGGCGCTCCTGCTGCTCGGCGGCGGACATGCCGGAACCGTAGCGGCTGCGATAATCCCGCAGCCCGTGCCTATCTACGAGTACAAATGCGACAACGGCCACGTCTTCGACGTGATCCAGAAGATGGTCGACGACCCGCTGACCGAGTGCCAGGAGTGCGGCGCCGCGGCGGTGCGCGTCCTGCACTCGCCGGCGGTCCACTTCAAGGGCTCTGGCTTCTACAACACCGACTACGGCAAGAAGAAGAAGGGCGGCGCCGGCGCGGACGGCGCGAAGGAGTCGAAGGGCTCCGATTCGAGCTCAGACTCCGGCTCCTCGGACTCGAAGCCAAGCGAGTCGAAGTCGAGCGGCTCGAAGCCGAAGGCCGCCGCGGCGGACTGACGCGTTCCCAGGATTTGGGCCCCTGGAGGGGCCTCAACTCTGTTGGTGGTCACACCACTAGTTGCCGAGAAAGCGGTTGACGGCCTGGCGCCGCACCGACTCCGGGACTTCGATGCTGCTGCTGGGGCCTTCGCCGCAGCCCGCGTTGGGGCTGCCGCAAAGCACGTCGGCGGGAGCGCTGCCGCCGATCGCGGCGGCCAGGACCAGCTGCGGCATCGTCAGGAAGCCCATGTCGCTGACGAATGCCTTCGGCGCGTTCCAGCCGATGATCGGTCCCCTGATGAAGTTGTAGGGGGCACGGAACGGGTCGGTGAGGCGGCCCTTGATGCCGTTGATGACCGCCTGCTGGGCCTTCTCGCGGTCGAAATCGTCGTAGTCGAAGCTGTAGGCACTCTTCCCCGGGCCGGGGCATTCGCTCGGCTTGCGGATGCGCGAGTAGGCGAGGGCTTTTTCGCCGTCGAGGGTGTTCTCGCCCTTCTTCAGCTTCAGCGTGATCCCGCCCTGGCCGCCGCCGGAGCCCCCGGCGATGTCGGCGCAGAGCTTGCGGGGGAGGTCGACCTCGATGCCGCCGACGGCGTCGATCAGGTCTTCGAAGCCGGTGAAGTTTACGATCGCGACGTGGTCGATCTCGAGGTCGAGGAACTGTTCGATCGTTTTGATCTGCAGGGCGGCGCCGCCGTAGGCGTAGGCGCCGTTGATCTCCTGTGGAGCCTGGCCGGGGATCTCGGTGTAGGCGTCACGCGGGATCGAGAGTTTGCGGAAGGCGCCGCCGCCCGCCCGGATTAGCATCAGCGTGTCGGCGCGGAACTGGCCCTGTTCGCAGGGGGTGTGCGGGGAGTCGCCGTTGGCCTGCTGCTCGAAGCACTCCTCGGAGGGGGCCGCGCCCGGCTCCTTGGTGTCGGGCGGGCGGGCGTCGGTGCCGAGGACGAGGATCGTCTGCGCACTCGGCAGCAGCAGCGGGTTGCCGTGCAGGGCCTCCTTCGCTTCCCCGGAAAGCTTGAACGACTGCAGTTGGGCGGAGACCGCGAAGGCGAGGAAGCTGAGCAAGATCCATCCCAAAGCGGCGATCCCGACCCATTTGAGAACGCGCTTGAGGCCGGTGCGGGGTGGTCGCAGGCGGCGCCCCTCTCGCTGCTCGCGATCCTTGCCAGGCCGCTTCCCAGGCAGCTTTGCGCGCTCTCGCAGGCCGGCGAGGTCGGCCGATCGCAGGCGCGAGAAGAAGCCCTTGCGGGACCGGTAGACCTTGTAGTCGGGCGGTCCTGAAGGCCGCTGCTCTCCACTGTCGGGCATAAAGGGCTAGAAATCATGGCGATGTCTTCGGTCGCCCGCCTTCCAGCCCCCAATCGCCCATGAGTGCGAGCGAGACGATCGGGGTCGACCTGGGGGGGACGAAGATGCTGGTCGGCGTCCTCGCCGGGACCGATGTCCTCCATGAGAGTCGCGAGGCCTCGACCGGACAGGGGGAGGACGAGCTGGTCGAGCTGCTGGTGCGCGAGGTCAGCGAGGCGAAGGAAGCCCGCCCCGACGTGACCGCGGTCGGGCTCGGCATCCCGGCGACGATCGACCACGACCGTGGCGTCGCCGTCTCGGCGGTCAACCTGCCGCTCGACGACCTGCCGATCCGCGACCTGGTCGCGGATCGAGTCGGATTACCGGTCTTCGTCGACAACGACGGCAACGTCGCGGCGCTGGCCGAGTACCTCTACGGCGCCGCGCAGGGGAAGCCGAACACGGTGATGCTGACGGTGGGGACCGGGATCGGCGGTGGCCTCGTGCTCGGCGGCGAGATCTACCGCGGCGCCACCGGCGCCGGCGCCGAGCTCGGCCATACGGTGATCCAGGCCGACGGCCCTCCCTGCCAGGGCAACTGCCCCAACCACGGCTGCGTCGAGGCGCTGGCCTCGGGGACCGCCCTGGGGCGAGAGGGAACGGCGGTAGCCGAAAGCGCGCCGGATTCCGCCCTGGGCAAGCTGCTGGCCGCCGGCGAGAAGGTTGACGGCAGGGCGGTGACGGTCGCCGCGCTAGACGGCGACGAGACGGCGATCGGCGTCTTCGAGCTGATCGGCAGCCGCCTCGGCGTCGCCTGCGCGAGCTTCGCCAACATCTTCCAGCCGGACGCGATCGTCGTCGGGGGCGGCGTCATCGCCGCCGGCGACCTGCTGCTGGACCCGGCCCGGCGCGAGGTGCGCGAACGTGCGCTCAACCCGATGAACGCGACGCCGATCCTCGAAGCGACGCTCGGCAACGACGCCGGCATGATCGGCGCCGCGGCGATGGCGCGGGTCGAGCTGGAGCGGAGGGAGGGCTGATGCCGGGGAGGCTGGTCGTCTGCCCGACCCCGATCGGCAACCTCGACGACGTCACGCCGCGGGTGCGGGAGGCCCTGGTCAGCGCCGACTACATCGCCTGCGAGGACACTCGCCGCACCGGCTCCCTGCTCGACAAGCTGGGGATCCGCCCGGCGCCGCGGATGGTCTCCAACCACGAGGGCAACGAAACCGCGCGGGCGACTGAGCTGGCGCAGCGGATCGAGCGCGGCGACATCGTCGCGCTGGTCTCCGACGCGGGCATGCCGGCGATCTCCGACCCGGGCTACAAGCTGATCCACCGCTGCATCGAACGGGATCTGGAGGTCACCGTCCTGCCGGGGCCCTCGGCGGTGCCGGTGGCGCTGGTCGCCTCCGGGCTGCCGACCGACCGCTGGCGCTTCGAGGGCTTCCTGCCGCGCCGGGCCGGCGAGATGGAGCGGGTGCTGCGCTCGACCGAGACCGTCGTCGCCTTCGAGTCGCCGCGCCGGGTCGGCGAGTCGCTGGCGGCGCTGGCCTCGCTCGCCCCCGACCGCGAGGCCGCCGTCTGCCGCGAGCTCTCGAAGATGCACGAGGAGGTGGCGCGCGGCACCCTGGGCGAGCTGGCGCGGCGCTTCCGCGGCGACGTCAAGGGCGAGATCGTGCTGGTGCTGGGGCCGGCCGCCTCGGGCAGCGAGGACAAAGACGTCGGCTTCGCGGTCGACGCCCTGCGCCACCTGGTCCAGTCCGGCGCCCGCCCGCGCGCCGCCGCCAGCGTCGTCGCGGCGTTGACCGGCACCCGCGCCAACGACCTCTACAAAGCGCTGACCGGGCGCGAGGCGCGGCGCTAGCGCCCACCCCTAACGTAGGCCCGGCATTGAGCTACTACGTCACCACCCCGATCTACTACGTCAACGCCGAGCCGCACCTCGGGCACGCCTACTCGACGATGGCGGCCGACGTGCTGGCGCGGCACATGCGCCAGCGCGGCGAGGACGTCTTCTTCCTCACCGGCACCGACGAGCACGGGGAGCCGATCGAGCTGGCAGCGGAGCGAGAGGGGATCTCACCGCAGGAGCTGGCCGATCGCAACGCGGCGAAGTTCGAGGCGCTGATGCCGATCATCGACGCCAGCAACGACTTCTTCATCCGCACCTCCGACCCGCGCCACGCCGAGCAGGTGGCGACGATCATGCAGCGCGTCTACGACAACGGCTGGGTCAACAAGGGGGTCTACGAGGGCTGGTACTGCCCGCGCTGCGCCGACTTCAAAAACGAGCGCGAGCTCGGCCCCGGCAACACCTGCCCGATCCACGAGATCCCGCTGACGAAAGAACGCGAGGAAAACTGGTTCTTCCGCCTCTCCGCCTTCCAGGGTCAGCTCGAAGACCTCTACGAGAGCCGGCCTGACTTCGTCGTCCCCGAGTTCCGCCGCAACGAGGCGATCTCGTTCGTCAAGCAGGGGTTGGAGGACGTCTCGCTCTCGCGGCCGAAGCTGAAATGGGGGATGCGGCTGCCCTGGGACCAGGAGCAGCGCATGTACGTCTGGTTCGACGCCCTGCTCAACTACGTCACGGCGTTGAGCTTCGCCCGCGAGGGGGAGGACCTGACCGAGCGCTTCTGGCCGGCCAACCTGCACGTGATGGCGAAGGACATCCTCAAGTTCCACGCGGTGATCTGGCCGGCGCTCTGTCTCGCGGCGGACCTCGAGCCACCGCGGCGGATGACGATCCACGGGTATCTCCTGATGGGGGAGAAAAAGATGTCGAAGTCGCTCGGCAACGTGCTCGACCCGTTCGCGGTGATCGACCGCTTCGGCGCCGACGCGCTGCGCTTCTACTGCTTCCGCGAGGTCAGCTTCGGCCAGGACGGGGCGATCTCCACCGCCGGCTTCGAGGCGCGCTACGAGACCGAGCTGGCCAACGACTACGGCAACCTGGCGAGCCGGGTGCTGG
This sequence comes from Solirubrobacterales bacterium, assembly GCA_049790835.1. Lineage (GTDB taxonomy): Bacteria > Actinomycetota > Thermoleophilia > Solirubrobacterales > 70-9 > VAYN01. The sequence continues at coordinate 5,228 of JBAQZI010000017.1, read as the reverse complement.
CGATGGTCGAGCGCTACCGTGACGGCACGGTGCCGATCGCCGGGGTCGATGCGGTCCTGGCCGAGGACTTCGAAGGGGTCGTGCCGCGCTTCCGCGAGCTGCTCGACCGGGCGGAGCTGACCCTGGCGCTGGAGCAGGCCTGGAAGCTGGTTCGCCGCCTCAACCGCTTCGTCGAGGAGACGCAGCCGTGGGTGCTGGCCAAGGACGAGGCCGATCCCCAGCGCCTCGACGAGGTCCTCTACAACCTGGTCGAGGGGATCCGGGTGACGACGCTGCTGCTCGTGCCCTACCTGCCGCGCAGCGCCGAGACGCTGCTGACGGCGCTCGGCGAGGAGGGCCGAGGGCTGGCCGAGCTGGGGTCTCGTGCGGGTGGCCAGAGCGTCGAGCGGATCCCGGCGCTGTTCCCGAAGATCGAGCCGCCCAGTTGATCGAGGCCCCGGTTCTCGCGGTCTCCGGCCTGCGCAAGAGCTACCGGGGGCAGGAGGCGCTGGCGGGGGTCGACCTGGAGATCCGGGCCGGCGAGCTGGTCGGCCTGCTCGGCCCGAACGGCGCCGGCAAGTCGACCCTGACGAAGATCGCCTGCGGCCTGGTCAGGCCCAGCGGTGGTGGCGTCGAGGTGCTCGGCCGCGCCGCCGGTTCGCCCCCGGCGCGGGCGGCTCTCGGCTACCTGGCGGAGCTGTTCCGCTTTCCGGGTTGGTGTTCGGCTGACGAGCTGCTGCGGCTGCACCAGCGCCTGGCCGGTTCGGCGGGCGATGCCGGCGAGCGCGAGGAGCTGCTCGACCTGGTCGAGCTCGGCGAGGCGAGGGACAAGCGGGTGGAGGCGATGTCGAAGGGGATGCAGCAGCGGCTGGGGATCGCCCAGGCACTGGTCGGTGCCCCGAAGCTGCTGCTGCTGGACGAGCCGACCAGCGCCCTCGACCCGGTCGGCCGTCGCATCGTCCGTGGCCTGCTCGAGGAGCTGCGCCGCCGCGGCGTCGCGGTCCTGCTCAACTCACACCTGCTGAGCGAGGTCGAGCTGGTCTGCGACCGGGTCGTGATCATCGCCCGCGGCAGGCTGGTCAAGGCCGGCACGCCGGAGCAGCTCGCCGGTCCGGGCGGAGTCGAGGTCGAGACGGCGGCCGGCGTCAAGGTCTTCGCGGGTGCGGGGCGCGACGACGCGCCGCGGATCGTCGCCGAGCTGGTCGGCGCCGGAGAGCGGGTCTACCGGGTCGAGGTCCGTCACAGCTCGCTCGAAGAGGTCTACCTGGAGGCCGTCGGAGGGCAGACCGGATGACGCCGTCGCCGCTGCGCTCGGCGCTGACGGTGATCGCCCACTCGGTCCGGGAAGGCGTCCGGCGCCGGGTCTTCCTCGCCGTCCTGGTCCTCACCGTCGGCTTCCTCCTGCTCTATGCGGTCGGTGCCCACTTCGTCTTCCGGGACGTCAGCAACTTCGCCGGCGGCGAAGCAGGGATCCTCGAACCGAGGGCGTTCGCGGGCGCGACCATCTTCGGCCTGGCGATGTTCGCGATCCTCTTCCTGGGCGCGGTGCTCGCGGTCTTCCTCACTCTTGGCGCGGTTCGCGGCGATGCCGAGAGCGGCCTGCTGCAGCCGATGGTGGTGCGGCCGATCGGGCGCACGACGATGCTGATGGCCCGCTTCGCCGGCGCCGCGGGCCTCTCGGCCGCCTACGTCGTGCTCGTCTACCTGGCCGCCTGGGCGATCACCCGCGCCGCCGGCGATTGGTCCCCGGATCATCTGATCGGACCGGCGCTGGGGCTGGCCCTGGCGGTTGCGATCATCGCCGCGATCTCACTGCTGCTGTCGGTGCTGCTCCCCGTCACCGCCCAGGGGATCGTCGTCTTCATGGTTTTCGGCGCCGGGCTGACGGCAGGGCTGCTGGCCCAGATCGGCAACGCGATCAACTCCGACTCGCTGCACACGATCGGTCGTGTGGCGAGCTGGGCGCTGCCGTTCGAGGGGCTCTACGCGGCCGGCCTGCACGCGCTGATCTCGGGCACCTCGGGGCTGACCGGGGTCGTCCTCCAGCTCGGTCCCTTCGGCGGCTCCGAGCCAGCCGGCCCAGGCCTGATCGCCTGGGCGTTCGCCTACATGCTCGGCGTGCTCGCGATCGCCGCCCTGGCCTTCTCCCGGCGCGATCTCTGACTTGCGCGGTTCCTTTCCCGCGTATTTCGTGGAAAAAGAACCGCGGAACGTCAGGCGGATGATGCGAGGCAGTCCGGCCCGAGCTGGTCGGGCCGGGTGAGGCCGCAGAGCGCCATCGTCAGGTCGAGCTCGGCCAGGGTCATCTTCAGCACCGCTTCGACTCCCGCCTGACCGCCGAGCGCCAGGCCCCAGATGTAGGGACGGCCGAGGCAGACCGCGTCGGCGCCGAGGGCGAGCGCCTTGAGGACGTCGCTGCCGCCGCGGACGCCGCTGTCGAAGAGGACCGCGAGATCTTCGCCGGTGGCCACGGCGATCGGCGCCAGGGCGTCGAGCGAGGCGATCGCGCCGTCCACCTGGCGGCCGCCGTGGTTGGAGACGACGACGCCGTCGACGCCGCGCTGGACGGCCTCGCGGGCGTCGTCGACGTGCTGGATGCCCTTGACCAGGATTGGCAGCGAGGTCCGCTCGCGCAGCCAGGCGAGGTCGTCCCAGTTCAGCGAAGGGTTGGCCTGGATACCGAGGAAGTGGCCGGTGGCGGCGCCCACGTCCTCCTCCGGCGTCTTCTCCAAGCCGGCGCGGAAGACCGGGTCCTGGAAGTAATTGGCGAGACCCATGCCGTTGAGGAAGGGCAGCCAGGCCTGCTGCAGGTCGCGCGGCTTCCAGCCCGGGATGAAGGTGTCGACGGTGATGACGATGGCGCCATAGCCGGCGCGCTCGGCGCGCCCGATGAAGCTCTCGACCAGGTCGCGGTCCCTGGCCCAGTAGAGCTGGAACCAGCGCGGCGCCCCGTCGCCGCCGGCCGCGGCGATCTGCTCGAGGCTGAAGTGGGAGGCGGTGCTGACGATCATCGGCGTCCCTATCGCGGCGGCGGCGCGGGCGCTCGCCAGCTCGCCCTCGTCGTGGACGACCTTCTGGACGCCGATCGGGGCCAGCATCAGCGGCGCCGGCATCGCCGTCCCGAGCACCGTCGTCGAGAGGTCGCGGCTGGCGACGTCGCGCAGCATCCGCGGCACGATCCGCCGCCGCCGGAATGCCTCGGCGTTGGCGCGCATAGTGTCCTCGCTGCCGGCTCCGGCGCCTACGTAGTTGGCCGCCCGCGGCTCCATCGCCGCAACCCCCAGGCGCTCCAGCTCCGCGACCGCGACCGGGATCGCCGGCGTCTCGCCGCCGAGCCCGCGCATGTAGATCTCGCGGTAGTAGTCGGCTGGGTCGGCCATCGGGCAAGGATAGGCTGGCTGCGCCGATGATCGACTCCCACACCCATCTCTTCCTCTGCGACGGCAGCGAGGCCGACGTGGTCGCGGCGGCCGCGGCGGCGGGGGTGGAGCGGCTGCTCACGGTCGGCATGGACGCGGAGACCAACCCGGCGGCGATCGCGGCCGCCGAGCGCCACGAGGGGGTCTTCGCCGCGGTCGGGCGCCACCCCAACGAGGCGACCGGGTTCGACGACGCGACGACGGCCGAAATCGCCCGCCTCGGCGCCCACGAGAAGGTGCGGGCGATCGGCGAGACCGGGCTCGACTACTACCGGGACACGGCGGCCCCCGCCGACCAGCGCCGCGCCTTCGCCGCCCAGATCGAGATCGCCGTCGATCTCGGCCTGCCGATCGTGATCCACGCCCGCGACCCAGAGGGCGGCAGCGACGCGGTCGACGAGATCTTCGCCACCCTCGACGCCAGGGCCGCCGGCCACGCGGTGATCCTCCACTGCTTCTCGGCGCCGCAGCGGGTCGCCGACGCGGCCGAGCGCGGCTGGCACTGCTCCTTCGCCGGCAACGTCACCTACCCCTCGGCCGAGGCGCTGCGCGAGGCCGCGGCCCAGGTTCCGGAGGACAGGATCCTGGTCGAGACCGACGCTCCCTACCTGAGTCCGCAGGAGCGGCGCGGCAAGCGCAACGAGCCGGCCAACGTCGTCGCCACCGCCCGTCTGGTGGCGGAGGTCCGCGGCGTCTCCTACGAGCAGCTGGAGCGCACGGTCGAGGCCAACGCCCGCGCCCTCTTCGGCTGGTAGGAGCTCTTGGTCCGCCTCGGTCAGAACTTCCTCGCCGACCCCAACCTGCTCGACGCGATCGTCCGCGACGCGGCGCTGGCGCCGGACGAGGTGGTGCTCGAGGTCGGTGCCGGGGAAGGGGTGTTGACCGAGCGCCTGGCGGCGGCCGCGGCCCACGTCCACACGGTCGAGATCGATCGCGGTCTCGAGCCCGTCCTCGAGCCGATCGCCGCTCTCGCCAACGTCAGCCTGCATTGGGGCGACGCGATGAAGCTCGACCTCGCCGCCTTCGCGCCGGCGCCGACGGCGGTGGTCGCCAACCTGCCCTACTCGGTGGCGACGCCGCTGATCCTGCGCACGATCGAGCTGCTGCCGTCGCTGCGGAGCTGGACGGTGATGGTCCAGCGCGAGATCGCCGACCGCCTGCGGGCGGCGCCGGGCAGCCGCACCTACGGCTCGCCCAGCGTGGTCGCCCAGCTCGCCTGTGAGGTTGAGCTGGTCCGCAAGGTCGACCCCGCGGTCTTCAAGCCGCGGCCGCGGGTCGATTCCGCGATCCTGCGTCTGCGCCGCGTCGGGCCCGCCGTCGACCCGGCGACCCATCGCCTCATCCGCGCCGCTTTCGCCCACCGCCGCAAGTCCCTTGCCCGCTCGCTCGAGCACGGCGAGAAGGGCTCGCTGGCGCCGGCGCGGGCGGCGCTCGCCGAGCTCGGGCTGGCGGCGGACTCGCGCGCCGAGGCGCTCTCGCCAGAGCAGTTCGCCGCCCTGTCCGCGAAGCTGCAGGACGACGCCTGACTCCCGCCGCCGCAGCGATGCTCCTCCACGCCCCCGCCAAGCTCAACCTCTGCCTCTACCTCGGTCAGCGCCGTGGCGACGGCCTGCACGAGCTCTGCTCGCTGTTCGAGCCGCTGGCCCTGGCCGACCTGATCGCGGTCAGCCCGGCGGCGAGCGACGAGGTGATCTGCCCGGGGGTCGAGGGGGAGAACCTGGTCGCCCGGGCGCTGGTCGGGCTGCGCCAGCGCGGCTGGGAGCGGGAGCCGCTGCGGGTCGAGATCGACAAGCGGGTGCCGGTGGCGGCCGGGCTCGGCGGCGGCAGCGC
>JBAQZI010000016.1:0-20254 GCA_049790835.1 Solirubrobacterales bacterium | reverse complement strand
GGCGGATGCCGCCTGGGCTTTGCCGCCGCGCTCGCCCTGGGGGCCGTCGCCGGAGCCGCCGAGGACCGCGAGGAAGCCGGCGGCGAGCCCGGCGAGAAGGGCGAGGACGGCGGCGGCCCTGCCCCAGGCGAAGCGGGGCGCACTCCGCCTCAGCGGCCGGGTCGGAGGTTCGGCCGCAGCCGCCGCGCGCGGGCGGCTGAACGCCGGCTCGAACCGCTCGGTCGGCTGGCTCGGGACAGGAGCCCTGCGGCCGACCTCGGTCAGCGCCTCCTTGGCGGAGGCCGGGCGGCGGCGCGGGTCCTCGTCGCACAGACGGGCCAGCAGCACCGGCAGCTGGTCCGGCCGGCTATCGCCACCGCAGTCGCGCAGCAGGATGCCGCACGAGAAGAGGTCCGAGCGCCCGGTCGCGCCGCCGCCGGCCATCACCTCGGGAGCGATGTAGCGGGCGGTGCCGAGCAGGTGGCCAGTGCGCGTCAGCGCGGTCGCGTCGGCGGGCAGGGCGATCCCGAAGTCGATCAGCTTGGCGCTGCCGTCCGGGGCGATCAGCACGTTCCCGGGCTTGACGTCGCGGTGGACGATGCCCGCGGCATGGATGTGGGCGAGGGCGCCGAGCAGCTCACGCGCCAGCCGCTCGCAGTCGACAACCGCCTTCCGCGCCATCCGCTCGGCCAAGTTCTGGCCGGGGACGTACTCCATCACGAGATAGGGCCGTTCGTCGCCGTCGGCGTAGTCGTAGACCCCGATCAGGTTGGGATGCGAGAGGCTCGCCGCGACCCGTGCCTCACGCCGAAAGCGGGCCTTGAACTCCGGATCGGAGGCGATCGTGTCGGCCAGGACCTTGACCGCCACGGGCCGGTCGAGGACCTCGTCGGCGGCCAGCCACACCGATGCCATCCCCCCATGACCGAGGAGCCGCTCGAGCCGGTAGCGATCTTTCAACCGGGCTTGCGTGGCGATCAGCATTGATACGTCAACTACCCGGCGACACGGGCCGGAAATCCTAGCTTCGGGCCTCCGCTCGAACGACGCTCGCCAGAGCCGGCTGATCGCGGCTGGACCGCGACCAGCCGGCTTCCTTGCGCAGCTGCGCAAGGTAGGCCTCGATCAGGAGGCTCGAGGACATCAGGCCGCCTCTGAGTAAGCCGGCTCGCCGAACTCGGCCGGGGCGTTGTCCACGGCCTCTTCCTGAGCTGGTGCGGGGAGCGGCTCGAGCACGGTGAGGACGACCGCGATCGCGGCGACGACGAGGCCGGCGCCGACCAGGAAGGCGAGATGGAAGCCGCCGGTCAGGGCCTGCGCCTGGGCGTCGCCGCCGGCGAGCAGCGACTCGGTCCGGCTCGAGGCCAGGGTCGCGATTACCGCCAGCCCCAGTGCCCCGCCCACCTGCATCGTCGTGTTGACGAGCCCGGAGGCGAGGCCGGCGTCGTCCTGGTGGGCTCCGGACATCGCCAGGTTCATCAGCGAGGGGAAGCTGAGGCCGGCGCCGAGGCCGAGCAGGATCATCGCCGGCAGCACGTCGGGCAGGTAGCTGGCGTCGACCGGCGAGCGCGAGAAGTAGAGCAGCCCGCCGAGGATCAGGGTCAGGCCGGGGAGCAGGGTCGCGCGGGGGCCGAAGCGCAGGTTGAGCCGGGCCGAGAAGCCGAGCGAGAGGATCCCGATCAGCGTCGCCACCGGCAGGAAGGCGAGGCCGACCTCGAGCGAGCCGTAGCCGAGCACCCGCTGCAGGTAGATCGCGCCGAGGAAGAACATGCCGAAGATCCCGGCGACCATCAACGCCTGGACGACGTTGGCACCGGAGACGTTGCGCGAGCGAAAGATGCGCAGCGGCATCAGCGGGTCGGCGGCGCGGTGCTCGCGACCGACGAATGCCGCCAGCAGCGCCACCGAGATGCCGCCGAGGCCCAGCGTGTGCAGGGAGCCCCAGCCGTAGTTGGTCGCTTCGACGATCGTGTAGACGCCGAGCATCAGGGCGCTGACGAGGAGCACGGCGCCGAGCACGTCGGCGCCCTCGCGGATGCCGATTCCCTCCTGGCCCTCGACCAGCCGCGCCGCGGCGACCGCGGTGGCGATGCCGATCGGCAGATTGACGAAGAAGATCCAGTGCCAGTTGATCGCCTCGGTGATGACGCCGCCCAGCAGCAGCCCCAGCGAGCCGCCGGCAGCGGCGACGAAGCTGTAGACGCCGATCGCCTTCGCCCGCTCGCGCGGCTCCGGGAACATCGTCACGATCATCCCCAGGATCACGGCCGAGGTGAGGGCGCCCCCGACGCCCTGGACGAAGCGGGCGGCGACCAGGGTCGACTCGCTGTTGGCGATGCCGCAGAGCAGCGAGGCGCCGACGAAGACGCCGAGGCCGGCCATGAAGATCCGCTTCGGGCCGATCAGGTCGCCGAGCCGGCCGGCGAGCAGGAGCAGGCCGCCGAAGGCGATCAGGTAGGCGTTGATGACCCAGGCCAGGCTCGACTGCGAGAAGCCGAGGTCGTCCTGGATCGAGGGCAGGGCGACGTTGACGATCGTCTGGTCGAGGATGATCATCAGCATCCCGGCGCAGAGCACGATCAGTGCCGTCCAGCGCTTGTCGTGCGGCTGTGCGTCGAGCTGGGGGAGGGCCTGCGAGCTGGTCATGTCGTCTCCTGCGAAGGGGTGTGCGCGGTCGGAGACGAGACCGTAGCAGATCGTCCGATAGCAGACGATCTAGTGTGGGATCAGCGCAAGGTTGACGCCGTAACGTGGTCCGCGCGGGTTTCCGGCCGTCTGGTCCGTGTTAAGTTTTATGGCAAAAAAACTTGACACTAGTCGAGGGGCCCCCTAGGCTGTCGAGATGCCTAAGGAGCCGCGCACTGAGCAGAGAAAGGGCAGCGCGGCAGCCGCCGTGCGTGAACGTGTGAGGCGAGGCAAGGAGCGCTATTGGAGGCACGCTGATTTCGCCGATCTTCCCGCTTCAGCCGTTGCAATCGCGCTGTCCCGCCTTGCGCGCGAGGGCGTTCTGCGGCGGGTCGGCAAGGGGATCTACTACCGCCCTCGACAGACCTCGCTCGGGCCCAGCGTGCCGGCGGCGAGCCGGGTGGCCTCCCAGACCTTGCAGGCGGTGCTGCACCCTGCCGGGCTGAATGCCGCCAACGTGCTTGGGCTCAGCACCCAGAATCCAAGGCGCCCAGAGTATGCGACGCCGGCCGCCGGCCCTCCCAGCGCATTGCGCGGATCAGTCGTGCATACCGGCCGGCCGGCCGTTCGCGCGAGCCTCTCGCCTGAAGAGGGCGCGATTCTCGAGACGCTTCGCGAACGCGCCCGCTACAGCGACTTGTCTCCTGGCAAGACGATCGCGCGAATGCAGCGTCTGCTTTCCGACGAGCGGCGGTTCACGAGGCTGGCGGACGCGGCGCTGGCTGAGCCGCCGCGCGTGCGCGCGATGCTCGGTGCCCTCGGCGAAGACTTGGGGATGCCCGAGCGCTCTCTGGCACCCCTACACGAGAGCCTCAACCCGCTCAGCCGCTTCGATTTCGGCCGGCTCGACTCACTGCCTTCCGCCAAGCGTTGGCAAGCGAAGTGAGGCTCTTCGAACACGAGGACTTCGAGCAGGCGATATTGCGCGCCGCGGAGCATCACGGTCTCAGCGAACAGTTCGTCGAGAAGGACTATTACATCACCGAGATTCTGCGAATCGTCTCCATCCAGCTGGGGGAGAGGGTGATCTTCAAGGGTGGCACCAGCCTCTCCAAGGGCTGGGGGCTGATCAAGCGCTTCTCCGAGGACATCGATCTCTTCGTCAACCCCGATCGCTTCCATCCGCGGCCCGGCAAGAACAAGATCAACAGGATCCTCAAAGAACTCACCGAAACGGTGGCCGACTACCCGCCGCTCGAGTGGATGACCGCCGAGGGAGACACGGTCAAGGGACTGGGGCGCAATGATGTCCTTGCTTATAAGAGCCACTTTGACGGGCTTCCGGGCCTGCGGGCGGCGGTGCGTCTCGAGCCGGGGATTCAGAGCGGCGACTTCCCGACCGAGAAGGTGCCGATCGCCTCGCTCGTGGCCCAGTACCTGCGTGAAGTGGGACCCGGGGATCTGGCCGACCTTGATGACCTGGAGGGCTTTGACATGCATCTCCTGCACTTCCGGCGCACCTTTGTCGAGAAGATGTTCGCCCTGCATGGCAAGGTAGCGCGGCTGCTGGCCGAGGGGCATCCGCTGGGGCGCGATGCTCGGCACTACTCCGACTTGCACGTGCTCGCCGACCAGCACGAGGTGCGGTCGATGCTCGCCTCGCCTGAGTACGAGGAGATCAAGCTCGACTATGACGCGCGCAGCCGCGAATTCTTTGCCAGGGCTTATAGACCCCCACCCGAACTCTCCTTTGCTGCGAGCGCGGCCCTCTTCCCCAACGACGCTTTGCGGGCACAGATCGAGCCCGAGTACGAAGAGCAGTGTGCCCTGCTCTTTTCCGACCAGGGCTATGCAACCTTCGAGGACGTGCTGGGGCGCTTCGAAGAGATCCGCGAGCTGATCTGAGTCCGGCTGGCTTCGGCCAGCTCAGCCGCGGGGCTCGCGGCGGCGCGGGGCGCCGGAGCACTCGGGCGGGTCGGTCAGCAGCCCCTGGACGACCGTGCCGAGCGCGTTCAGCAGCTCTTTGCGCCGGGTCGCGGGCAGGGCCTCGAGCGCCTGTCGCTGCACCTGCTCCTTGACCGCCTCGGCCTTGGCGAGCTTGCGCTCGCCGGCCTTGGTCACGGCGATGACGTGAGCGCGGCGGTCGCTGGGGGAGGGGCGGCGCTCGGCCAGGCCGGCGGACTCGAGCTCGTCGACGGTGACGACCATCGTCGTCTTGTCGATCCCCACCATCTCCGCCAGCGCCTTCTGGGTGTGCTCGCCGCTGCTCGCGGCACGCAGCACGTGATAGGCGCGGCCGGAGATGCCAAGCGGCGCCAGGGCCGCGGTCATCGCCGTCGCCAGGGCCCAGTTGGCGTTGTAGAGCAGCCAGCCGAGGTCGCCCGTGAAGCACTGCGGGCACTCGGCCTCGGGCTCAGTTCTCGCGATTGCGGCATTCGTGGCCATGCACACAGGGTAGCGCCACTAGGTCTGCTGGCAAATAGTCTGCTACCGAACTACCTTGATCGGCCCGCGGCGGAGGGTTAATAAGACATCAAATTAATGGCATAAAACGCCATTTATTTGTGATCCTGAGGCATGAACTGAGCAAAGCACGGTTCGCGATCGGCGGGGTCGAGCGCTTCGAAGGCGGGATCGGAGACGAGGATCTCGCCGGGCTTCGCCGCGTCGGCCAGGCGGGCGGCGATGTTGAGATCGCTGGCTCCACGCGGTTGAGCCGGCGCGCGGCCTTGGCGAATCGCCTCGCGACGGGTTGCTTGGGAGCCTCGCTCATGGCGCCGGCCCATGCAGGCCGGCGCCATGAGCCTGGCTTCCCAGGGCGGCTAGTTAAAGGCGTATTTCTTGTATTCCTCGACGTTGTCTTTGGTGACGACGGCGGCCGGGACGACGATCTGGCGCGGGACCTCGGGCGGGACCAGCTCCGGGAAGCCTTCGCCGCGGGCGAGCAGCCGAGCCATGGTCACCGCGGTGGCGGCCATGTTCGGGTTGTAGAGGAAGGTCGCTCGGTAGAGGCCACCCGCTTCGATCTGCTCCATCGCGTCGGTCGAGCCGCCGACCCCGGTGAGGAACATTTCGTCGTCGCGACCGGCGTTGCGGATCGCCTGGACGACTCCCTGGGCCATGTCGTCGTCATGGGTGTAGACGGCGTCGATCTGGTCCTCGGACTGGAGGATGTTCTCCATCACGGTCAGGCCCTTGGCCGGGTCGAAGTCCCCGGGCTGCTGGGCGACGACGTCGATGCCCCCGTCGGGACAGGATTTTTTCAGCTGGTCGGTGAAGCCTTCGGTGCGTTCCTCGGTGACCGAGATTCCCGCCAGGCCCTGGATTTCGACGACGTTGCCTTTGCATTTGAGCTCGTCGGCGATGTATTCGGCCGCCAGGATCCCGATCTGGTAGTTGTCGCCGAGGATCGTCGCCGTCGCCGCGTCAGGCTGGGTGAACAGGCGGTCGATGTTGACGACCGGGATGCCCGCCGCCTCAGCCTGCTGGGCGACCGGCGTCAGCGATTCGCCGTCCTGCGGCAGCACCACCAGGACGTCGGGTTTTTCGGAGATCACCTGCTGGATCTGCTGGGCCTGGGAGTCGGCGTCAGCCGCCTCGAGCAGTTTGAAGTCGACGTCGTCGTATTCGTCGGCCTGCGCCTGGGCGTTCTTGGAGATCGCGCCCAGCCAGCCGTGGTCGGTGGGTGGCACGCTGGCGGTGATGCTGACCGGCCCGTTCGAGCCGCCGCCCCCGGCCGCGCCCCCTTCCTGGCTGGTGTCCGCCGCGGTTTCGGCGGTGGTGTCGTCGTCGCCACCACCGCACGCGGCAACCCCGATCGAGATAAGGGCCATGGTTCCCACCACGGCGATGAGTCGCTTGAGCGACATCGTTACTCCTCCTTGTTTGGACTTTCCACTGCTTGAAGTCAGGTGCGGGCGCATCAGTACCTCGCCTCGGGACGCTGGATCAGCACGGCGCCGAGCACGATCGCCCCTTTGGTGACCTGCTGGATCTCGGTCGAGAGGTCGAGCTGGGTCATCAGGCTGAAGATCAGCGCGAAGGTGAGGACGCCGAGAAAGGTCCCGACCATCGTCGCCCGCCCGCCGGCGAGGCTGGTGCCGCCGATCACCACCGCGCCGATCGCGTCGAGCTCGTAGAGGTTGCCGCTGACCGGCGAGGCGCTGCCGAGCCGGGCGCAGAGCAGGACCGTCGCGATGCCCGCCATCAGGCCGGAGAGGACGTAGACGCTGAAGATCACTTTGCGCACCGGCACGCCGGCGATCCGCGCCGCCTCGCGGTTGCCGCCGACGGCGACGACGTAGCGGCCGAAGCGGGTGCGGTTGAGCAGGATCCAGCCGCCGATCACGATCGCCAGGAAGATCCAGACCGAGACCGGAATGCCGAGCACTTTGCCGGTGCCGAACCAGAGCAGCGAGAAGGGCGCGGGCTCGCCGAAGGAGCCGCCGTTGAGGTCGAGCAGGCCAACCGGGAGCTTGTCGTTGAGCAGCAGGGCGAGGCCGCGGGCGATCGAGAACATCGCCAGGGTCGCGATGAAGGGGACGACCCGCCCGTAGGTGATCGCGGTCGCGTTGATCGTGCCGAGCAGGAGCGCGAAGCCGATCGCTCCGAGGACGAAGAGCAGGGTCGAGCCGCTGGGGTCGACGAGGATGCCGCCGAAGACCCCGGCGGCGGCGACCATCGAGCCGACCGAGAGGTCGATGCCCGAGGTCGCGATGACGAAGGTCATGCCCACCGCCAGCACGCCGATGATGCTCGCCTGGGTCAGCATGTTGCGGACGTTGTCCCAGGTCGGGAAGGTCTCCGGCCTCAGAATCGTCCCGGTCACGAAGAGGCCGATGACGACCAGGCCGAGCGCGTACTCCTGGAACTCCAGCGCACCGAGGCGGTTCTTCAGCGTGCCTGCACGACTCATGCGACCTCCTCGATCAGATCCGGGCCGGTGGTGGGAGCGACCGCGTGCCCGAGCAGCTCCCGCTCGCTGGTGCGGGCGCCGTCGACCTCGGCCACCAGCTCGCCCTCGCGCATGACCAGGACCCGCGTGCAGATCCCGGCCAGCTCGCCGAGCTCGGAGGAGACGGCGAGGACGCCGATGCCGGAGTTGGCGAGCTCGACCACGATCCGGTAGATCTCGGCCTTGGTCGCGACGTCGACGCCCCGGGTCGGCTCGTCCAGCAGCAGCACGCGGCATTGGCGCAGAAGCCAGCGGGAGAGCACGACCTTCTGCTGATTGCCGCCTGAGAGCAGCCGAGCGTGCCGATCCGGGTCGTCGGGAACGGTTTGCAGGGAGCGCAGCTGCTCGCGGGCCGCGACGCGCTCCTGCCGGACGTTGAGCAGGCCGTGGCTGAAGCGGCCGAGGTCGGCGATGGTGACGTTCTTGGTCAGGTCCCAGTCGAGCAGCAGCCCCTGCGACTTGCGGTCCTCGGGCGCCAGCCCGAGGCCGGCGGCGATCGCCCGGTCGGGCCGGTTCGGGGCCAGGCGCCTGCCCTCGACGCGAACCTCGCCGGCTTCGCGCCGGTCGATGCCGCAGATCAGCCGCAGCAGCTCGCTGCGACCGGAGCCGACCAGGCCGCCGATGCCGAGGATCTCCCCGGCCCGCACGTCGAGGCTGGCGCCGCGCACGGCCGGCAGCCGCTTCAGGTCGCGCACTTCGAGCAGGACCTCGCCGCCGCCGCGCGGGCGCTCCGGGTAGAGCTGCTCGACCTTGCGGCCGACCATCAGCCGCACCAGCTCCTCGGTCGGGGTCGAAGCGGGGATGCCGTTGGCGGCGGTGGCGCCGTCGGCGAGCACCGTCACGCGGTCGCCGATCCGTTTGATCTCGTCGAGGCGGTGGGAGATGTAGACGACGCCCACGCCCTCGGCGGTGAGGCGCCGGACGACCTCGAAGAGGGTCTCGATCTCGCCGCTGTCGAGGATCGCCGAGGGCTCGTCCATGACCAGGACCTGGGCGTCGTAGGAGAGGGCGCGGGCGATCGAGACGATCTGCTGGGCGGCCGGGCGCAGCGCCCTGACGGGGGTGCGGGGATCGACCTTCTCGTGCCCCAATCGCTTCAGCAGCGCGGCCGACGACGACCGCATCCGGGCCAGGTCGATCAGCGGCCCGCGCCGCGGCTCGTGCCCGAGGAAGACGTTGTGGGCGACGTCGAGGTCGCCGACCAGGTCGAGCTCCTGGTAGATCGTCGCCACCCCCCGCCGCAGCGAAGCCGCCGGATCCCGCGGCGGCAGCGGCTCGCCGTGGATCAGGATCTCGCCACCGCTGGGCTCGACCGCGCCGGCGACGCACTTGATCAGGGTCGACTTGCCGGCGCCGTTCGGTCCCAGCAGGCAGTGCACCTCGCCGCGGCGGACGTCGAAGTCGACGCCGCGCAGCGCCTTCACCCCGGGGTACTCCTTGACCAGCCCGCGGACCTCGAGCACCTTCGCCCCCGGCTCCGCCGCGGCGCTCATCCGACCACCAGGGGGCGCAGGTTGCGGTGGGCGATCTCGAGCCCGCGCTCGACCAGCCGCGGCGAGCCGCCCCAGACGGGGTCCTCGTGCTCGACCGAGAGCACGCCCTCGAAGCCGCCCTCGTAGAGCACGTCGAGGTAGCGCCGGAAGTCGACTTCGCCGAGGCCGGGCAGCCGGTAGCGCCACCAGCCCATGTCCCAGGGGTCCTGCTCGCGGTTCGCGACCCGGCCGAAGAAGCCGAACTGGTTGCGCCGCTCGGGAAAGACCTCGGCGTCCTTGGCGTGGGCGTGGATGACCCTGTCGACGTGGGGCCGCAGCGCCGCCAGCGGATCGATGCCGAGCCAGAGCAGATGGGAGGGGTCGAAGTTGAGGTAGAGGCCGAGCGCGAACATCCACTCCCACAGCTCCGGCGAGTAGGCGAGGTTGCCGGGGCCGGCGTCGGGGTGCCAGCCCTCCATCACGCAGTTCTCGATCATCAGCTTCACCCCGCGCTGGCCCGCGTAGTCGACCAGCGGCGGCATCAGCCGCTCGGCTGTGCGCAGGTTCTCGCTGACCGTGGCGCCGGGGTCGCGGCCGATGAAGGTGCCGACCGGGACGCCGCCGAGCTCGGCGGCGGCGTCGATGCAGGCCCGCAGGTGGGTGTGGATCGCGGCCCGCTCGTCGGGATCGGGGTGGAGGTTGTTGTCGTAGTAGGCGAGGGCCGAGAGCTCGAGCCCGTTCTCCTCCAGGGCGCGGCCGACGCGATCGGCCTCAGCCGCGTCGAAGCGGTCGGCGGCGACGTGGGCGGCGGTGAACGGGCGGTCGCCGATCGTCGGCCAGGCGGCCAGCTCCAGCGCCTCGTAGCCGTTGCCGCCCGCCCAGGCGGCGACCTGCTCGAGCGGGCGCTCCGGCATGCAGGCGCTGAGCATGCCCAGCTTCACCCCGCCACCTCCACCCAGGAGCTCTGCCGCGCCGACTCCAGGACCGCCTCGGTGACCTGGACGGCGCGCAGCCCGTCCCGCAGCCGCGGCAGGCCCTCCGGCTCGGCCCCGGCGATCGCCGCGTAGGTCTCGGCCACGAAGGCGTCGAAGCAGTCGTGGTACCCCTGCGGGTGCCCCCCCGGCAGGGTCACGTAGGCGGCGGCCGCGGGGGAGAGGGTGCTGAAGTCGCTCGGCACCGCTTCGGCTCCCTGGCGCCGCAGAACCGCCAGCGAGCCCGGCTGTTCCTGGTCGAAGCCGAAGGTCTCCGCGTCGGCGGAGATCTCGAACCAGAGGCGGTTCTTGCGCCCGGCCGAGACCTGCGAGACGACGACCGAGCCGGTGGCGCCGGCGTCGGTCTCGAAGAGGACGAGGGCGACGTCCTCGGTGCTGACCGGGCGCGCCTCGCCGGCGCGATCGCCGCGCTCGAAGGAGGGCCGCGAGGACTGGCGCCTGCTCTCGTGGGCGATGCTGGTGCGCGCGACCAGCGCCGTCAGCCGCTGGCCGGAGACGAACTCGACGAGGTCGCACCAGTGCGAGCCGATGTCGGCGAAGGCGCGCGAGGCGCCGCCGAGCTTGGAATCGACCCGCCAGTTGTAGTCGCCGACGTCGAGCAGCCAGTCCTGCAGGTAGCCGCCGTGGATCAGCCGCGCCGCGCCCGCCGCGGCCTGGACGCGGACGCGCGACTCGCGAACGCTCGGGTAGTAGCGATAGACGAAGGGGACCGTGGCGACGACGCCGGCCGCCGCGGCCGCGCTCGCCAGCGCCGCCGCGTCGGTCGAGTCGAGCGCGATCGGCTTCTCGCAGACGACGTGCTTGCCGGCCGCGATCGCCGCCTGCGCCAGCGGTACGTGGAGGTGGTTCGGGGTGCAGATGTGGACGACGTCGACCGCATCGGCGGCGACCAGCTCCTCGGCGCTGTCGTAGGAGCGCTCGGCGCCGAGCTCGCGTCGGGCGGCGGCGGCGTGCTCGGGGGAGGAGGAGGCAACCGCGGCGAGCTGCGCTCCGGCGACCCTGGCCGCCCGCGCGTGCACGCGCCCGATGAAGCCGGTGCCGACGATGCCGACGCGCAGCTCGCGAATGTCCACCGAGGGCCTGGTGAGCCCCGTGTCCACGGCACTGCTCTCCATGCCCGGAAACTAACTCGCTTTTGAATGTATGTCAACCAAAAGTATCGCGCTAAACCGGCAGAAGACCGGCACGAACCACTGTGATGCATGTCTTCTGCATTCTTGACAGCCAAAAGCATGAGGTGATTCACTGCTGGCGGATGGCCGATCGAGTTCTCTCCCCTTTGACCCCGACCGGAGCGGGCTCGTTGTTAAAGCTGATCCGGGAGGGAGAGGGAACGACCCGGGCCGACCTGGCGAAACGCACCGGCCTGGCCCGCTCGACGATCACCCAGCGGCTCGATCAGCTGCAGCGGCTGGGCCTGCTGAAGGAGGTGGGGGGCAATGCCTCGACCGGCGGCCGCCCGCCGATGCGCCTCGCCTTCAACGAGGACGCCGGCCTGGTGCTCGCGGCCGACCTCGGTGCCACCCACTCGCGCCTGGCCGTGACCAATCTCGGCGGTGAGGTCCTGGCCGAGGACCGCGGCGAGATCGAGATCGCCGCCGGCCCCGAGCCGGTCCTGGACTGGGTCGAAGACCGCTTCGCGAAGCTGCTGGGGAAGTGCTCCCGCGAGCGGACCGAAGTCGCCGGCATCGGGATCGGGCTGCCGGGCCCGGTCGAGCACTCGACCGGGCTGCCGCGCAACCCGCCGATCATGCCGGGCTGGGACGGGTTCCCGGTCCCGGAGCGCTTCGCCCGTCGCTACGGCGTGCCGGTCCTGGTCGACAACGACGTCAACATCATGGCCCTGGGCGAGCACTGGACCGACTGGCGGGAGGTCGAGAACCTGCTCTTCGTCAAGGTCGGCACCGGGATCGGCTGCGGGATCGTCATCGACCGCGCGATTCACCGCGGCGCCGATGGGGCCGCCGGCGACATCGGCCACGTGCGGCTCGCCGTCGACGAGGAGAGCGAGGACATCGTCTGCAGCTGCGGCAACCTCAACTGCCTCGAGGCGCTGGCGAGCGGCGGCGCCATGGCCCGGCAGCTGCGGGCGGCCGGGATCGAGGCGCGCGACTCGCGCGCCGTGGTCGAGCTGACCCGGGCCGGCGTGCCGGAGGCGGTGCGGCTGGTGCGCCATTCCGGGCGGCTCGTCGGCGAGGTGATCGCGACCGCCGTCAACTTCCTCAATCCCTCCGTGATCGTTATCGGGGGCGACGTCGCCGAGGCTCAGGAGCAGCTGCTGGCGGGGATCCGCGAGGTCGTCTACCAGCGCTCGCTGCCGCTGGCCACCCGTCACCTGCGAATCGTCAGAAGCCCGCTCGCCGACCGCGCCGGCGTGATCGGAGCGGCGGCGATGGTGATCGAGCACGTCCTCTCCCTCGAGCACGACTCGGCTCCGTTCGGGGCCCTCGCCGCCAGCTGATCGTCGCGAGTGGCGCGCTCAGCCCGCCGCCACCTCAGCGCACAGGGCCGCCAGCCCGATCGCCTCGCAACCGGCCCCCAGCCGGTAGCGCTCGCTCCCGGGGTAGACGACGAAGCTGCGCTGCGGCTCGATGTCGGCGAGGGCGGAGCGCAGCCCACGTTCGAGCTTGGGCGCGAGGCTGCGCTTCACCTCCACCGCCCACTCGCGGCCGTCGGCCCAGGTCAGGACGAGGTCGACCTCGGCGCCGCCGCTGGTGCGGTAGAAGCTCGCCTCCGCGTGCCCGGCCGCCATCGCGATGACGTTCTCGATCGCCAGGCCCTCCCAGCTCCCGCCGGCCACCGGGTGTCCGAGCACGGCCTCCTTGTCGGCGAGGCCGAGCAGGGCATGCGCCAGGCCGCTGTCGCGCACGTAGACCTTCGGGGAGCGGACCAGGCGCTTGCCGGCGTTGGCAAGGCGCGGCGCCAGGCGCCGGACCAAGAGCAGGTCGACCATCAGGTCGAGGTAGTGGGAGACGGTGGCGCCGCTCACCCCGAGGCCGCGGGCCAGCTGCGCCGCGTTCAGGAGCCCCCCCTGCTGATGGGCGAGCATCGTCCACAGTCGCCGCAGCGTCTCCGCCGGGATGCGCGGGCCAAGCTGGGGGATGTCGCGCTCCAGGTAGGTGCGGATGAAGTCTCGACGCCAGCGCAGGCTGGCGGCGTCCTCGGTGGCGAGAAAGCTCTCAGGGAAGCCGCCGCGCACCCAGAGCTCGTCCAGGCGCTCGTCTCCCACCTCGGTCACGTCCAGCGTCGCCAGCTCGACGAAGGCGACCCGGCCGGCCAGAGTCTCACCGCTCTGCGCCAGCAGCTCGATCGCGGCGGAGCCCAGGAGCAGAAATCTGCCCACCCCCTTTCCCTCCCGCCTGCCGCGGTCGATCGTCCCCCGCAGAGCTTCGAAGATGCCCGGGGCGCGGTGGATCTCGTCGAGGATGACCAGCTCCTCGTCGTGGTCGGCGAAGTAGAGCTCAGGCTCGGTCAGCCGCGCCCGGTCGGCCTCGGACTCGAGATCGAGGTAGACGGCGTCGCGTCCCTCGGCGATCGCCAGGGCGAGCGTCGTCTTGCCCACCTGCCGCGGGCCGATCAGCACCACAGCGGGCGTCTGCTGAAGCAGCCCGGTGATCTCCGAGGCGATTCGTCTAGCGATCATCCTTGTAATCTTAAAGGTAAGCTGCAGGATTACAAGGAAGGTTAATGAGTTTCGCGTCGTCGCCGATTTGCTCGGCCTCGCCTCGATCTGCGGGCCCATGCCATTCCACCGAGGCGGATGCCTATACTGCCGCGACCGCAACTGCCTAATTCCCGGCCGCAGACGCCGGGAAGCGGGGGACCCAAAGGGGAGTGATCCCCAGGGGCGAATCGGACAGATGTGTCCGTAGCGCGACTCTTTCAGCGCGAGCCCGACAGCTAACCCCGCCGGCGCAAGAGAGAGGAAGCGCGTTGGCCGCATTCATCGAACGAACGATCCGCACCGGCGCGGCCGCTGCGATCGTCGCCCTACTTGCCCTGCTGGCAGTTGCCGCAGAGGCCCCCGCCGCCGGCTCCGGCGCCCAGGGGGGCGTCAGCTCCAGCCCGGCTGTCGAACCGACGGCGCCGCCGGTCAGCACCGGCAGGCAGGTCTTTCCGATTCGCGGCGCCTATGAGTTCTGGGACGGGTTCGGCGCCGGGCGCAACCACCAGGGCGCCGACGTGGGCGCCACCTGCGGGACGCCGCTCGTCGCCGTCGCGGCCGCTCGCGTCCGGATGAGCAAGTTCCACGCCCGCGCCGGCAATTACGCGGTGCTCGACCTCAAGGGCTCCGAGCTCGACCTCGTCTACGCCCACATGGTCGAGCCGGCCCTGGTCCCGGCCGGGACGGCCGTCGCCGCCGGGCAGACGATCGGCTATGTCGGCGATACCGGCAACGCCTCCGGCTGCCACCTGCACTTCGAGCTCTGGGAAGGCGCCTACTACGGCGGCGGCGCCGCGATCGATCCGATGCCCTTCCTCGAAAGCCTCGATCGAGAGCGGAAACGGCTCCGCCGGCGAGCCGGCTGACGGCAACGCCGTCGCCCGGCTCGAGGATCCGGGCCGGGACGGCGCTGACGATCGTCTCGATCGTCTCGGTCCAGTGCGGGGCGGCGCTGGCGACGACGCTGTTCGCCGCGGTCGGCCCGTTTGGCGCCGTCTTCCTGCGCTCGGTCTTCGGGGCGCTGGCGGTGCTCGCGCTCGCTCGCGGCAGCCTGCCATCGCTGCGCGACGAGCGGCCATGGGACATCGTCCTCTTCGGCGTCTTCCTGGCCGCGCTCAACCTCTGCTTCTACGCGGCGCTGGACCGGCTGTCGCTGGGGATCGCGGTCACGCTCGAGTTCGTCGGCCCGCTCGCGGTCGCGGTCTTCGGGTCGCGGCGGCGGCGCGACCTGCTCTGGGCGCTGCTGGCCGCGCTCGGCATCCTGCTGCTGTCCGACGGCGGCGGCGGGATCGACGCGTTGGGGGCGGCGCTGGCGCTCGCCGCCGGCGGCTTCTGGGCTCTCTACATCCTCCAGAGCGCGCGGGTCGGCGCCAATCACCAGGGCTTCGGCGGCCTCGCCCTGGCGGCGGCGATCGCGGCCGTCCTGGTGGCGCCGTTCGGGATCGCGCAGGGGGGAGGCGAGCTGCTGACGCCGGCCCACCTGGCCGTCGGCCTCGGGGTGGGGCTGCTCAGCTCGGCGCTGCCCTTCACGCTCGAGCTCGAGGCCCTGCGGCGGCTGCCCAAGGCGGTGTTCGGAGTGCTGATGAGCCTGGAGCCGGCGGTCGCCGCCCTGGTCGGCTTCATTGCCCTCTCGCAGGGCCTGGCCGCGGTCGAAGCGCTGGCGATCGCCCTCGTCGTCGCCGCCTGCGCGGGGGCGCTGCGCTCGGCGGCGACCCCGGTCCCGCGCGACGGCTGAGGAAGCTGTGTACGCGACCATGTACACTGAGCCAATGGCAAAGATCGTCCCCGTGCGCGAGCTACGTAGCAATCTCAGCAGTCTGCTTGATGACGTCAGCAATCGGCGCGATCATGTTCTGGTCACCCGCAACGGTGCGCCGGCCGCGGCTCTGGTGCCAATTGACGAGTATGAGGCCCTGGAGGAGACCGCTGAGATTCTCTCTGACCCCGACGCTCTTGCCGCTTTGGAGACTGGCCTCGCCGAGATCGAGCGTGACGAAACGATCACTCTCGCCGACCTTCGCAGCGAGCTGGCCGAGCGCCGAGCAGCCGCCGGCTGATCGTTGGCCAGGCTCGTCCTCGCCCGTCGCGCTCGGCGGGAGCTGCTCGAACTCAACTGGCCGTTGATCGACGCGATCGAGGATGCGCTGGGCCTGCTCGAGCGCGAACCGCGAGCTGGGCATGCGCTCCGAGGCAAACTGCGCGGGCTGTACTCGCTGCGGGTTGGCACCTATCGGATCCTCTATCAGCTCACCGACTCCGAGCAGACTGTCCGAGTGGCCGCCATTCGCCACCGAGGCATTGCCTATCGAGGCGATCCTCGCTAAAACCGCTCGCTCCAGAAAACCGCACGAATAACCCCTTACCGGACCCGCTGGAAGAGGAAGATCGCGAGCAGGACGAGGACGACGATTATGAGAATGGTGATTAACAACCTGTGTTCCTCCTGATTCGGTTAGAGATTCCGGTCTGCTCCCCGAAGCCGTCGGGTTCGAAACCCGGCGACGGCTGATGGCCCTGCGTGCGGTCGTGCGCGGCGACGTCCGGGGCGTCGGCTTTCGGGACGCGACGCTGCGGCGCGCCCGCGAGCTGGGGGTGATGGGCTGGGTGCGCAACGGGGAGGAGGGAGAGGTCCTCGTCCATGCCGAGGGCCCGGAGCCGGCGGTCGAGGAGCTGGTCGCGTTCCTGGCAGAGGGGCCGCCCGCGGCGCGGGTCGCCGAGCTGACGACCGAGACGGTCAAGGTCGAGGGGCACGAGCAGTTCGCCATCCGCGGGGTCAGCGCCGGCGCCTTCGTCGTCCAGGAGCACGCCGCCACCGCCCACCACTTCGACCTGCGCCTGGAGGTCGACGGAGTGATGCGTTCCTGGGCGGTCCCCAAGGGCCCCTCGCTCGACCCCGCCGTCAAACGCCTCGCGCTCGAGGTCGAGGACCACGCGGTCTCCCACAACGACTTCGAGGGCGCGCTCGGCGACGGCGGCGTGATCGTCTGGACCGCGGCAGCTACGAGCAGGGTGGCCGGGTCGCCTGGCCGGAGGCGCTGGAGCGTGGCCACGCTGTCTTCGTCCTCCACGGAGAGAAGCTGCGCGGAGGCTTTGCCCTGCAGCGCACTCGCCGCGGGGACAAGCCTCAGTGGCTGCTGATCAAGCGCCGCGACGAGGAGGCCCGCCCCGGCTCAGACCTGGTCGCCGAGCGGCCCCAATCGGTGATCAGCGGCCGTCGGCTCGACCAGCTCCTCCGCGACGACTGACGCCGGCTCGGTCTCGTTCGCGGCCGGCGCCGAGAACAATTTGAAGCTCAGCGGGGAGGCGACTCCCTCTCGAGGTGACACCGCGGGCGGCTACGCGGTAAGTGGCAGCTGCATCCGGATCTCGGTGCCCCCACCGCGCCTGCCGGCGATCTCGAACCGGCTCGAGAGCATCGATATGAGCCCGAGGCCGAGCCGCATGCTGGAGTCGTCGACGCTGGCCTGAGCGTGCATGCCGGTGCCGAAATCCCGCACGACGACCGCCAGCGCGCCCTCTTTGGGGAAGGCTTCGACCTCGAAGGTGCCCGGCACCCCGGGGTAGGCGTGGCGGACCACGTTGGAGCAGGCCTCACTCAGGACCGTCTTGAGGTCGCCGAGCGTCGGTTCGCGCATCCCGTGGCTTTCGGCCAAATCGGCGACCGCGGCCCGCACGACGCCGATGTTCTCGGGCTCGGCGTCCAGGGAAAGATGGAGCCCATCCTCGGTTGCCATCATGCCGCCGCCCCGCCTTTCATTGCGGTCTCGATTGTTCGGTCCGCTGCTTTGAATTACCCTTCGTCGCCGGCCGCAAAACGTGGTTTGCGGCGCGTCCACAGCGCGCGGGCGCTCCCCAGTTAGCGCCCGCGGCTGAAGGAGCGGGGGTCGCGGACGGCGCTGCGAAGGTGCTTCTGGGCTTCACGCACCCGGTCGACCAGCCTGTCCGGGGCGCGGTCGCGACGGGCTGGCATGACCGGCTCTCCGGCTAGGTCCCGTCCTGCTTCCCGCGTATGGCCGACGACGTCGTCGCTGTCACTGCTCACTACACGCATGGCTCCTCCTCCTCAAGGGTCTGCTGGATCTGGTGCCGGTCCCCACCGCCGTGCTGAAGCCGGTGAGAGTGAGTGGCGGTTTTGCGAGGCGATTCAGTCACGCTGCCGTGCCCGGCTCGCTCCGTTGTTCCCTACCCGGGCCGTGGTCTGGGAAACGCCGCCTGCCCGTCGTTACTCACGTTCGGGCCTCTCCTCGCCGGGCCAGGCTCCCGTGGCCCGGGCGAAGGTGGTCCTGGTGCCATGGTCGACCAGTCCCTTGACGAGGCGGAAGATCGCCCCCTCGACGATCAGCGCCGTGATCAGCTTCGGCCAGGAGAGCTCGCGGTGCTCGGGCCGCGGCGGCTCCTCTTCGTCGACCAGCCCCCAGATCTGTTCGAAGATCTTCTTGCCGACCATGCCCGCGATCAGGCCGATGACGATGCTGACCGGCGCGAAGACGAGCTTCATCTCGCTTCTCCTTGGCTAGGTGGTCTTCTGGTCCTTGGGCTCCTCGCGCGGCTCGAGCTGGATCTCGCGCTCCGCCCGCGGCCGGCCTTCCTCGATCTCGGTGCTGCGCTCGCGCTCGGCGTTGAGCTGGTGGCCGAAGAGGATCGCCAGGTTGCTGATCCAGAACCAGACCAATAGCGAGACGAGGCCACCGAGGGTCCCGTAGGTCTTGTCGTAGGAGCTGAAGTTGGCGACATAGAGAGCGAAAGCGGCCGAGGCGATGGCCCAGACCACGATCGCCACCAGACTCCCCGCCGTGACCCATTTGAAACCTCGCAGCTTGACGTTGGGCGAGGCGTAGTAGAGGACGTCGACCATGACGATGAAGATCAGCGCCATCACCGGCCACTTGGCGACGTTCCAGATGGTGACCGCGGTGCCGCTGAGGCCGATCGGGTCCGCGATCGCCTCCACCACCGGCCCGGTCAGGACCAGGCCCAGGGCGAGCAGGGCCATCAGTACGATCATCCCCAGGGTCACCGCCAGCTGCAGCGGGCGCAGCTTCCAGAACGCCCGCCCCTCCGGGGTCTCGTAGATGACGTTGGAGGCGCGCATGAAGGCGCCGACGTAGCCCGAAGCCGACCACAGCGCCACCGCCAGGCCGAGCACGAAGGCGAAGCCGGCGGCGCTCTGGTTCGAGGCGAGCGATTCGATCGGCCCCGAGAAGGTCTCGGCGGCCGAGGCCGGGCCGATTTCGGTGATGATCTCGGTCAGGCTCTCGGTCGTGCTTTTCGGGTCGCCGACCAGGCCGATCAGCGAGACCATCGCGATCAGGGCTGGGAAGAGGGCGAGCAGCCCGTAGTAGGTGAGTGCCGCCGCCCAGTCGGAGAGGTTGTCCTCGCGGAACTCGGTCGCGGTGCGCTTCAGCGTCGCCCAGGTCCCGGTCCCGGCGCCCACACCCTCGGGCCGGTAGTCGTGGCGGGCGCCGTTCCCGTCCCCGCCAGTTGAATTCGAAGCTCGTACTGCCATCGCGGCGCTCCTTCGGTCGTCGGCGAGTGCGTCCGGTCCCCTCTGCCCTTACTTCGAGGAATCTATCCGGCAGGCGCGGGTAGGTGATCCAAGTGACACATCTCCCGTCGAGCGACTGTTCCAGATAGCGAAAACCCGTTGACCACCCAGCAGAAGCCGCAGACCGATGGGCGCCGCGCCGACGCGCTGCGCAACGACGAGCGCATCCTCGAAGCGGCGAAACGGCTGCTCGAGCAGTCGCCGGCGGCCAGCCTCTCGGACATCGCCGCCGCCGCCGGGGTCTCCCGCTCGAGCCTCTACAGGCGCTTCGCCGGCCGCGATCAGCTGCTCGCCGAGCTTGACGCTCGGCCCCAGGACGGCGCCCTGAGCCACGCTCGGGATCCGCTGCCGCCGGGCCAGCTGGGCCGCCAGCGCCCGCTCGCGCTCGACGCGATCCACGTCTTCGACGTCGTCCCGCCGGCGCTGCTGCCCGAGCAGCTGGTCGCGGAGGCGCAGCGGATCGCCGAGGTGCCGGTCGCCCTCTACGTGCTCGACATCGACGGCAGCCACCTGCTCCACATGGCCGGGCCCGAACGCTTGGGAGCGAAGCTGCGGGCCCCGTTCGCGATCGGACCCGAGCTCGACGCCGACGGCATCGCCGTGCTCAGGCAGGGGCTCGCCAAGTTCCGCGGCGTCGAGCTCTTCGCGCTCTGGCTGCGCGGCCGCGCGATCGGGGTCTTCGTCGCCTTCGGCCGGCCGCATCAGCCGCTGACCGAGATGGCCCGCCAGGCCGCGGCCGCGGTCACCCTCGCCGATCGTTACACCGACGTCTTCGCCCGCGCCCAGCGGCGCAAGCAGCCAAAGGCGGCGGCCGAGATCCAGCAGAGCCTGCTGCCGCCGCGGATCGTGCGCGTGACCGGGGCCGAGGTGGCCGGCAACGTGCTGCCGACCTACGAGGTCGCCGGCGATTGGTTCGACGTGGTCGAGAACGCCGACGGCGTCTGGGTGACGCTCGCGGACGGGCTCGGCGAGAGCACCCGCGCCGCCGCCAGCAGCGCTGTCGCTCTCGGCGCCCTGCGGGCC
>JBAQZI010000015.1:0-4316 GCA_049790835.1 Solirubrobacterales bacterium | reverse complement strand
CGCCGGGGTTGGCCTGACGCACCAGGGCCGCGACGGCCGCCACGTGAGGCGCCGCGGCCGAGGTCCCGTAGAAGCGCCAGACACCGGCCTGGGGGGCGCCGAAGAACGTGTTGGCGCCGCCGTCGCTCGCCACCAGGTCGGGCTTGGCGATCGTCCGCTCGCCCGTCGCCGCGGCGGGCGCCGGGCCAGCGACCGGTCCGAAGTAGTGCTTTACCGGGCCCCGCGAGGAGAAGCGCTCGGGTTTGGCGCTGTCGTCGTAGCGGACCGCCCCGGTGGCGATCGCGCTCGCCGCCCCGCTGTGGCCGAAGACCGTGGGACCGACGATGTCGCCTTCGGACGATTCCGGATACTCGGTTTCGGCCACGCCGCTGCCGTTCTGCAGCAGGGCGAACTTGAGCCTCGGCATCGCGCCGCTCGCCTCCTCGTTGCATTCGCCGATGCAGTTGTCGATCGCCAGCTGCACTTTGGCGCTCGCCCCGGTGTCGTTTTCCCACTGGAGAATCTCGACCGGCCGCTGCCCAGCGATGTTGTCGTCGCGGCTGGCGACGAGGAACTCTTCGCCGCCCTCTTCCACTTTCAGCGGTTTGCCCTCCGAATCGAGGAGGAAGGCGTCGAGGTCGGTCACGACCCCGTTCCACGGCTCGGCCCACTGCAGGTCGATCGTCAACGTCGCCCCTTTGGAGACGGTGATCCCGAAGGTGTCGTCGGTGTCGTCGGTGGTGCCCGCCTTCGGATCGAAATCCAGGCAATGGCCGGGCCCGAAGCCGGGGAGGGCCAGCAGTTCGGCGGGGCAGCTCGTCGAGTCGCGGAACTGCAGCGCTTCCCATGAGGCGATGTTGCGACCAGCGGCGTCGATCAGGTTGTCGTTGCCGGCGGCGGAGAAGTAGGAGGCGCCGGCGGCCACGACTTCGCCGATCGCGACCGCGACGGGCCCGTCCTGGAAGAACGGCTCCTGGAAGTAGGCGACGTCGTCGACGATCACCTTGGCGCCGTCAGCGGCCAGCCGGCGGATGTTGGCGGCGAACCCGAGTTCACTCGTGAAGGCGGTTGCGAAGTCGATCGAGGCGCCGGGCGCGAGGTCGTGGACTATCTGGGCCATCGCCCGCCCCTCGTCGCTGCCGGTCGCGATGGAGTCGTCGAGGAGGCTGATCGGATCGGCCGAGCCGCAGGGGCTGCCAGGCCCCGGCAGGTCACCGCTGGCGACGTCGCCCGCGGCCCTCGTCACGGCAAGCGGGTTGCGGTCGAAAGAGTCGGAGAGGATGCCGACGGTGACGCCGCTGCCGTCGACGGCGAAGCCGGAGCGGGCGCCGGCGGCACTGAGCTGGGCGTCTCCCTCGGACCTGGCGGCGCCGCCGCAGTCGACGCCGCGGGTGATCGGCGTGAGCACCTCGCTCACCTCGCCGACCCCGGCCAGTGCGCCGATGCGCGGCAGGTCGGCGGGCCGGGCGGCCACGGTCGCGGTCTCGTAGCGATGGTTGGCGTGGACGATCTCGGCGCCGGCGCCGCGCAAAGCGGCGAGGCCGGGGGCGTCGCCCTCGAAGCGGACTTCGACGAGGACCCGGTTGCCGTCGCGCAGGAGGCTGCCGGGACCGCTGGCGGCGAGACTGAGCCGCGCCGCCTGCTCGGCCCGCGGAGCCGAGCGCACCGCGGGCTCGGCCAGCCCGGCCAGGCGCGGCGAGAGATCGTGGTCAGCCGCCGGCGAGGACATCGCGGCCGCCGAGGCCGGGGTCAGCGCGGTCATGGCGAACAGCGCAGCGAGCGTTGCTCGCCAGCCTGGGCGACTGCGGGAACGGTGCCAGAGGCTCATCTGAAGCGAAGTATCGACACGACTCGGTATTCCCTGAACACCGGCGATGGCGATTCCGAGCGCCGCCGACGCCCCGACGCAAGATCGGGGCCCGAGCACGGCAAGGGTCGAATTCGCGGCGCGGCACGAGTCGATCCTGCTACGGTCCCCTGCGTTAGGGCCGGTAAAGACCGGCAAAGTTTGTGTCTAGCGCTCGCGTCGTTGCTTCATCGCATGCTCCGCGTTCGCAGCACACTATGTGGAGGCAAGCATGCCTACTGGAACTGTTAAGTGGTTTAGCGACGACAAGGGCTACGGGTTCATTACGCCCGACGACGGCTCGAAGGACGTATTCGTTCATCACAGCGCCATCCTGGGTGAGGGCTTCAAGTCCCTGACCGAGGGCGCCAAAGTGAGCTATGAGTCCGAAGAAGGCCCCAAGGGCCCGGCCGCCGCGAGCGTTCAGCAGACTTCTTAGTCGCGCACCACGCTTAAGCAGCAAAACGGGACCCGCTACGGTGGGTCCCGTTTTTATGTGCCCTCTGGGCTGTTCGGCGGTTCATGGCTGAGCAGTCCAAGGACGCAGGAGCGAATGTGCTCTGCACATGAGCGACGAGGACACAGGAATGCGAAGTGCCATGAACCGCCGAACAGATCTCAGGAATATCGCGATCATTGCGCACGTCGATCACGGCAAGACGACGCTGGTCGACGCCATGCTCTGGCAGACCGGGACCTTCCGCAAGGGCCAGGACGTCGCCGAGCGGGTGATGGACTCGATGGACCTGGAGAAAGAGAAGGGGATCACGATCCTCGCCAAGAACACGGCGGTGACCCGGGGCGACGTCAAGTTCAACATCGTCGACACCCCCGGCCACGCCGACTTCGGCGGCGAGGTCGAGCGCGCCCTGACCATGGTCGACGGCGTCCTGCTTCTGGTCGACGCCTCCGAGGGGCCGCTGCCCCAGACCCGCTTCGTGCTGCGCAAGGCGCTGGAGTCGAAACTGCCGGTGATCCTCGTCGTCAACAAGGTCGACCGGCCCGACGCTCGCATCGCCGAGGTCGTCGAGGAGGTCTACGAGCTCTTCATCGACCTCGACGCCGACTCCGACCAGATCGACTTCCCGATCGTCTACACCAACGCCAAGGCCGGCTGGGCGGCGCTCGAGGAGGGGGTCGAGGGCACCGACCTCTCCCCCCTGCTCGACCTGATGCTGGAGCGGATCCCAGCCCCCGTGTACGAGGAGGACCACCCGCTGCAGGCGCACGTGACCAACCTCGACGCCTCCCCCTACCTCGGCCGCCTGGCGCTCTGCCGGGTGCGCAACGGGACGATCCGCGCCGGTCAGCAGATCGCCTGGTGCAAAGCCGACGGCAGCGTCGCCCGCGCCACCGTCGCCGAGCTGTTCGTGACCGAAGCCCTGGAGCGGGTGTCCGCCAAGGAAGCCGGCCCGGGCGAACTGATCGCCGTCGCCGGCATGGAAGAGGTGACGATCGGCGAGACCCTGGCCGATCCCGAGGATCCGAGGCCGCTGCCGGTGATCACCGTCGACGAGCCCTCGCTCTCGATCGTCCTGGGCATCAACACCTCCCCCCTGGCCGGCAAAGAGGGCACCAAGCTGACCGCCCGCCAGGTCCGCGACCGGCTCGACGCCGAGCTCGTCGGCAACGTCTCGATCCGCGTCCTCGACACCGAGCGACCGGACGCCTGGGAGGTCCAGGGCCGCGGCGAGCTGCAGCTGGTCGTGCTGCTGGAGCTGATGCGCCGCGAAGGCTTCGAGATGACCGCCGGCCAGCCCCGCGTCCTCACCCGCGAGGTCGACGGCAAGGTCCACGAGCCGGTCGAGCGCCTGGCGATCGACGTCCCCGAGGAGCACGTCGGCGCCGTCACCCAGTTGCTGGCCGGCCGCAAGGGCCGGCTCGAGCAGATGGTCAACCACTCGACCGGCTGGGTGCGGATGGAGTACCTGGTCCCGGCCCGCGGCCTGATCGGCTTCCGCACCGAGTTCCTCACCGAGACCCGCGGCACCGGCATCCTCCACCACGTCTTCGATCGCTGGGAGCCCTGGGCCGGGGAGCTGCGCACGCGCCCGACCGGGGCCCTCGTCGCCGACCGCCAGGGCAAGACCGCCAGCTTCGCCCTCTTCAGCCTGCAGGACCGCGGCACCCTCTTCATCGGCCCCGGCGAGGAGGTCTACGAGGGCATGATCGTCGGCGAGAACGCCCGCTCGGAGGACCTCGACGTCAACGCGGTCAAGGAAAAGCACCAGACCAACGTGCGCGCCGCCAGCGCCGACCTGCTGGTCCGCCTCACCCCCGCCACCCGCCTCTCGCTGGAGAACTCGCTGGAGTTCGTGCGCGACGACGAGTGCGTCGAAGTGACGCCGGAGTCGGTCCGCCTGCGCAAGCTGGTGCTGGACAAAACCGCGCGCCAGAAGGCGGCGCGCCAGCGCTCCCGCGCCGGCGTCGCCAGCTAGACACCGGCGCGCCTCTTTGCGGCAGTCCTTTGGGTCGCTATGCGACCCAAAGG
>JBAQZI010000014.1:0-1803 GCA_049790835.1 Solirubrobacterales bacterium | reverse complement strand
AGGCCCTTGTCGGGTCGACAGCCAGCCTAGGAGTCAGCTCGCCGCCTTCCCGAGAACCAACCTCCTCGGTCGGACGCTGCCGCCGACCTTGGAGCCGACGATGACAGTGACGCCAGTCTAGGCACGGTTACCGGTGTCAGGCCTAAAACCAGTCAGGCTCACGCTTATCTTGCCGAATTGCAGACAAAACAGTTCATCGAGGCGATCCTAGTCAGGGCCCGACGACGCAGAGGGACCGCCGCAGCGGTCTCACAACTACGCTGCGCGGCGGATGACGAAGTCGTCAGCTTCGACCTAGAGAACTAAGACGCCCCGCTCGGGCCGGAGGTCGGTGCCCCTCGTACGAGCGGCGTCCGATTTTCGCACCGCCGGCTCAGCGAGAGATGACCACTTAAAGGCGAAAATCCCAGCGAGGGAGAGGGGCACCGACCTCCGGCCCCAGAGTGCCGGCTAAATGTGCAGCTCGAACTCGTGCTCGCCGACCCGGACCTCGTCGCCGGCCTCGAAGCCGGCCTTGGTCAGGGCGGAGATGACGCCGATCTCGCGCAGGCGCTGCTCGAGGTAGGCGAGGGCCTCTTCGTTTTTGGTGTCGTGGCGCTCGAAGAGCAGCTCGACCCCGCGGCCGGAGACGCGGTAGGCGCCGTCCTCCTCCTGCTCGACCCAGTAGCCGCCCTCGCCGGCCGGCCTGTAGACCCGGTGCTCGGCCTCGAATTCGGCGCCGCCCGCCTCACCGCTCGACACCACCGCGACCGGCTGCAGCTTCGGCAATTCCGCCAGAACCTCGAGCCGCAGCTCGTCCAAGCCTTCTCCCGTCGCCGAAGACACGGCGAGCACCCCCAGAACGCCGTCACCGAGCCGCCGCGACCACTCCGCAACCGCCGCCTCGACCTCCTCAGCCGGCAGCAGGTCGCGCTTGGTCAGCGCCACCAGCTCCGGCAGCTGCTCCAATCCCGCCCCGTGCGCGGCAAGCTCGGCCCGCACGGTCTCGTAGTTGCTCTCCGGGTCGCCTTCCAGCGGCGCCAGGTCGACGAGATGGACCAGCATCGAGCAGCGCTCGACGTGGGCGAGGAACTCGTGCCCCAGCCCCGCCCCCTCGGCAGCGCCTTCGATCAGTCCCGGGATATCGGCCACAACCGCCTGCCGATCGTCGTCCTCCAGCGTCCCGAGCACCGGCGAGAGCGTCGTGAAGGGATAGTCCGCCACCTTCGGCGCCGCCCGCGTCAGCCGCCCCAGCAACGAGGACTTCCCCGCGTTCGGCAGCCCCACCAACCCCACATCGGCCAGCAGTTTCAGCCGCAGCTCGATCCAGTCCGCTTCCCCCTTCGTCCCTTTCTCCGCAAACCGCGGTGCCTGCCGGGTCGAGGTCGCGAACCGCTTGTTCCCATGCCCCCCACGCCCGCCATGCGCCACCACGGCCCGCTGCCCCGCCTCGACGAGGTCAACCGCGCTCCCATCCACAGTCGTCGCCTGCGTCCCCGCCGGCACCGGAATTACCCGCTCCTCCCCCCGCGCCCCGTGCTTATTCGACCCTTCCCCATGACTCCCCCGCTGCCCGCGGAAGTGCCGACTGCCTTTCAGCGCCCCCAGATCGCGCTTCGAGAGATCGCAAACGAGCACCACGTCCCCACCATGCCCGCCATCCCCGCCATCGGGCCCCCCCCTGGGCACATGGGCCTCGCGCCGAAAGCTCACTGACCCGTTGCCCCCGGCCCCGCCTTCCACCCAGATCTTCGCCTTGTCGTACATGGATCAGGAGGGTAGATGGATTGCGGCAGTCCTTTGGTCCGCTATGCGACCCAAAGG
>JBAQZI010000013.1:0-12909 GCA_049790835.1 Solirubrobacterales bacterium | reverse complement strand
GTCTATTGCCCGCCATAGGCGGGCAGCATGTTGCGGAGCCTGCGCGCGAAGCGCGCGCGACTGAATTCCCGCGAGGGCGTACCGGGTGCCCTCGCTCATCCCTCTGCGATCGAGAGGAAGGCCTCGGCTCTGTCGCGATCTTTCTGCGCCCGCGCGTAATCGGCACTCCCCTCCTCATGCTCCGAGCAGCGCTGCTCAGCGTCCGACAGCTGCTCTTTGAGGGTGCTGGCATCGAGATCCTCCGGCGCGATCGCCTCCTCGACCAGCAGCCGCGCCCGGTTGCCGAACATCTGCAGCCAGCCGTGGGCCTGGGCATAGCGCTTGGTCTCGGAGTCGGAGACGTGGAGGCGCAGCTCGGTCGGCCGCAGCGCCGCCAGCAGCGGTGCGTGGTTGGCGAGGATGCCGATTTCGCCGACCTCGGTGCGAGTCGAGACCTGCTGCACTTCGCCCTCGAAGACCTCCCCCTCCGGGGTCAGGACCTCGACGTCCAGCTTGTGCTCAGCCGCCACCTCAGGCCCCTATGCCGCGGCCTTGGCGTTCTCGGTGACCTGGTCGATCGAGCCCTGCATGTAGAAGGCGCCCTCGGAGAGCTCGTCGTGCTCGCCGTCGAGGATCTCGCGGAAGCCGCGCACGGTCTCCGCCACAGGCACGTACTCGCCGGTGCGGCCGGTGAACTGTTCGGCGACGAAGAACGGCTGCGAGAGGAAGCGCTCGATCTTGCGGGCGCGGGAGACCGTCTGGCGGTCCTCGTCGGAGAGCTCGTCGATGCCAAGGATGGCGATGATGTCCTGCAGCTCCTTGTAGCGCTGCAGCACCTCCTGGACGTCGGTCGCGGTGCGGTAATGCTCGTCGCCGACGACGTCGGGCTTGAGGATCGTCGAGGTCGAGTCGAGCGGGTCGACCGCCGGGTAGATGCCTTTCTCGGAGATCGCCCGCGAGAGCGCCGTGGTCGCGTTGAGGTGGGCGAAGACCGAGGCCGGGGCCGGGTCGGTGTAGTCGTCGGCGGGGACGTAGACCGCCTGGATCGAGGTCACCGAGCCGCGGTCGGTCGAGGTGATCCGCTCCTGCAGGCCGCCCATCTCCGTCTCCAGCGTCGGCTGGTAGCCGACCGCCGAAGGCATCCGCCCGAGCAGCGCCGAGACCTCGGAGCCCGCCTGGACGAAGCGGAAGATGTTGTCGATGAAGAGCAGCACGTCCTGGCCGCCCTGCTCGCGGTAGTACTCGGCCATCGTCAACCCGGAGAGGGCGACGCGCAGGCGCGCGCCGGGGGGCTCGTTCATCTGCCCGAAGACGAGCATCGTCTTCTCGAGCACACCCGACTCTTTCATCTCGAGCCAGAGGTCGTTGCCCTCGCGCGAGCGCTCGCCGACGCCGACGAAGGCGGAGAGGCCGGAGTGCTCCTCGGCGATGTTGCGGATCAGCTCCTGGATCAGCACGGTCTTGCCGACACCGGCGCCGCCGAAGAGCCCGACCTTGCCGCCTTTGGCGTAGGGAGCGAGCAGGTCGATGACCTTGATCCCGGTCTCGAGGATCTCCTGGGTCGGGGTCAGGTCGGAGGCCTTGGGGGCCGGGCGGTGGATCGGCCAGCGCTCGCCGTCGGCGGCGAGCTCCTCGCCGTTGTCGATCGGGTCGCCGAGCAGGTTGAAGATGCGGCCGAGGGTCGCGTCGCCGACCGGAACCGTGATCGGCCCGCCGGTGTCGGTGACCGCGGCGCCGCGCTTGATGCCGTCGGTCGCGTCCATCGCCACCGCGCGCACGCGGTCGTCGCCGAGGTGCTGCTGCACCTCGCAGACCAGCTGCGCCGTTTCGCCGTCGCCCTCGCCGCCGGTCTCGATCGTCACCGCCGAGTAGATCCCCGGCAGCTGGTCGGGGAAGACGGCGTCGATGACGACTCCGGTCACCTGCTCGACGCGCCCTACGTTCGTTCCGTTAGTTCCGTTGCTCTCAGCCATTGGTTCCTTTTCTCGTCTCCAAACTGTGTCGCCGCCTAACCGAGGGCCTCGGCCCCGGCGACGACCTCCAAGATCTGCTGCGTGATCTCCGACTGACGCACGCGGTTCATTTCCAGCGTCAAGTCGTCCATGATCGTTTCCGCGTTCTCAGCGGCGTTGCGCATAGCGGTCATTCGCGCCCCCAACTCAGAGGCGGCGGACTCGAGCAAGGCCCGGTAGACGGAGATCGTCACGTACTCCGGGATCAGCCGCGCCAGGACCTCCTCGGGCTCGGGCTCGAATTCCCACTGCGAGCGGCTCTGGGCGCCCTCCGTCTCGGTCTCCTCCGGCGCCTCGGACTCCTCCTCGGCGCCCTCGCCGATCACATCGGCCTGCTGCAGCGGCAACAGGGTCTGTCGCCAGACGTGCTGGGTCAACGGCGAGACGAAGCGGTTGTAGATCAGTTCCACCCGGTCGAGGTCCTCGTCGACATAGCGGGCGGTCATCTCCTCGCCGATTTCGCGGGCGTTGGCGAAGGCGGGGCGGTCGGTGAAGCCGATGTAGGAGCCGCTGATCTCCTGTTTGCGGAAGGTCAATGCCGAGACGCCCTTGCGGCCGACCACGGCGAAGGAGGGCTCGGCGCCTTCGCCGCGCACTTTGGTCGCCATCCGCATCCCTTCGCGGATGATGTTCGAGTTGAAGGCACCGGCAAGGCCGCGGTCGCCGGTGACGAGGACGATCCCGACCCGTTTGATGCTCTCGCGCTCGACCATGACCGGGACGCGTGGGATGCCGCCCGCGCGCTCGGAGGCCTGGCGGGTCAGTTTGCGCATCCCCTCCGCGTAGGGCCGCAGGTGGTCGATCCGCTGTTCGGCCCGGCGCAGTCGCGCCGCCGCGACCATCTCCATCGCCCGCGTGATCTTGTTGATGTTCTTGATCGACGCAATGCGATTCTTGACTTCCTTCTGGCTGGCCATAGCGAATCCCGGGCGTGACTAGGCCGCGGCCGTCTCCTCCGTGCGGGCCGGGGCCTGGCGCTCCTCTTTCGACTTGACGCGGTCGGATTCGCCCGCCTCGAGCGGATCCCCGTGCTCGTCGAAGTCGGCGCCGAAATCGTCGACGAAGTCGGCGATCGCCTTGCCAAGCTCCTCCTCGTCCTCCTCGGAGAGCTTGCCGCTGCCTTCGATCCGGCTCAGCAGGTCGGCCTTCTCGGAGTGCAGGCGCACCCGCAGGTCAGCGAGGAACTCGCCGACGCGTTCGACTTTGATGCGGTCGAGGTAGCCACCGGTGCCCGAGTAGATCGAGGCGACCTGGTCGCCGACGCTGAGCGGTTCGCGCTCTTTCTGTTTCAGCAGCTCGACCAGCCGTTCGCCGCGGGTCAGCGCTTTCTGCGTCTCCGCGTCGAGCTCGGAGCCGAACTGGGCGAAGGCCTCGAGGTCGCGGTACTGGGAGAGGTCGAGGCGGAGTTTTCCGGCGACTTTCTTCATCGCCTTGGTCTGCGCGTTGCCGCCCACCCGCGAGACCGAGATGCCGACGTTGATCGCCGGGCGGACGCCGGAGAAGAAGAGGTCGGACTCGAGGAAGATCTGGCCGTCGGTGATCGAGATCACGTTGGTCGGGATGTAGGCGGAGACGTCGGAGGCCTGGGTCTCGATGATCGGCAGCGCCGTCAGCGAGCCGCCGCCGAGCTCGTCGTTCAGCTTCACCGCGCGCTCGAGCAGCCGCGAGTGCAGGTAGAAGACGTCGCCGGGGTAAGCCTCGCGACCCGGCGGGCGCCGCAGCAACAGCGACATCTGCCGGTAGGCGGCGGCGTGTTTGGTGAGATCGTCGTAGACGCAGAGCGCGGCTTTGCCGTTGTAGAGGAAGTGCTCGCCCATCGCGCAGCCGGCGTAGGGGGCGATGTACTTGATCGGCGCCGCCTCATCGGCCGGGGCGGCGACGATGATGGTGTTCTCCATCGCCCCGTTCTCCTCCAGCGTCTCTTTCAGCTGGACGACGGTCGACATCCGCTGCCCGATCGCGACGTAGATGCAGATCAGGTCCTTGTCCTTGTTGTTGATGATCGTGTCGATCGCGATCGCCGTCTTGCCGGTCTGGCGGTCGCCGATGATCAGCTCGCGCTGGCCACGGCCGATCGGGATCATCCCGTCGATCGACATCAGCCCGGTCTGGACGGGTTCCTCGACCGGCTGGCGCTCGACCACGCCGGGGGCTTTGAACTCGGCCGGGCGGGTCTCGGTGGTGGCGACCTCGCCGCGGTTGTCGAGCGGGCGGCCGAGCGGGTCGACCATGCGGCCGAGCAGCTCCTCGCCGACGGGGATCTCGAGCAGGTGGCCGGTCCGTTTGACCGTGTCGCCCTCGACGATCTTGTCCCACTCGCCGAACAGCACGGCGCCGACGTTGTCGGCCTCGAGGTTCAGAGCCAGCCCGGTGACGCCGTGCGGCAGGTCGAGCATCTCCAGGGCCATGCAGTTGTCGAGGCCGTGGATGCGGGCGATGCCGTCGGCGACCGACAGCACCGTCCCGACCTCGGTCAGGTCGGCGGAGCCAGTCTCCAACCCCTCAATTCGCTCACGCAGGATGCTTGCGATCTCGTCCGGCTTGATCTCCATCGGGTGCTCGTCCCTCCTTACGCCGCGGTCGCGACGGTCTTTCGAAGTTTGTCCAGGCGACTGCGGATGCTGGCGTCCAAGATCATGTTGCCGACCTGGAGCACGATGCCGCCGAGGATGTCGTCGTCCACGCGGCTCGACAACTCGACCTCCTCGCCGGTCTGGCGTTCGACCTCCTGGCCGATGCGGCTGACGACCGCGGGGTCCAGCTCGACGGCGCTGACCACGGTGACGTCGAGGCGGCGGTTCTCCCTTTTCCAGAGCTCGTCGAGCTCGCGGCGGATGCGGAAGATTTCGGGCATGCGGTGTTTCTCCACCAGCAGCTCGAGGAAGTTGGTCAGCTCTGGCTCGGCGCCCGAGATCGCCCGTCCCAGCCCCTCCTGCTTGTCGGCGGAGGAGAGGTAGGGGCTGAAGAGGAACACCTGCAGCTCGCGGTTGCCGTCGACGGCGTCGGCGAACTGGGCCAGCTGCGACTGAATCGAGTCGAGCTTGCCCTTGTCCTTGCCGGCCTCGAACAGAGCCTCGGCGTATACGCGTGCCGCCTCTGGCATTCGCTAGTTCTCCGACCCCGACAGCGTCGAGAAGTCGACCTCGGCGAGGGCCTCCTCGACCAGTCGCTGCTGATCGTCGGCCGAGAGCGTTTTCCGCGTGACTTTCTCGGTCGCGAGCAGGGTCAGGTCGGCGACCTCGCCGCGGATCTGGTCGAGCGAGCGCCGGGTCTCGGCTTCGATGTCCCGTTTCGCCTGGGCGACCAGCTCCTCGCGTTTCTCGCGGCCGGCCGTCGTCGCCTCCGCTTCGGCCGTCTCGGCCGCTTTGCGGGCCCGGGCCATGATGTCGTCGGCCTGCTCCCGTGCCTCGGCCAGGCGGCCGCGGTACTCGGTCAGCAGCTCGTCGGATTCCCGCCGCTGGCGCTCCGCCGCGTCGAGCGACTCGGCGATCGTCTTCGCGCGCCGGTCCAGGGCCTCCTGGATTTTCGGGAAAGCGAGCTTGTTGAGCACCCACATCGTGAACAGGAAGAGGACCAGGGTCCAGATCATCAGACCCAGGCCCGGCGAGACCAGGAAGCTGCCACCGCCTTCCTCGCCTGCCGCCTCCGTTGCCAGCGGGAGCGCGCTTATGTAGCCGAGCAACTCCATGCGCCTAGAGGAAGAACGCGATCAGGCCGAAGATGAACGTGTAGAAGGCCACGGCCTCGGTCAGGGCGAAGCCGAGCCAGCGGATGCTCTGCAGCTCGTCTTTCATCTCGGGCTGGCGGGCAACCGACTCGATCTCCTTGCCGAAGATGAAGCCGATGCCGATGCCGGCGCCGATTGAGCCCAGACCGGCGCCGACGCCAAGGGCGATCGACTTTCCGGCGGCTTCCACGCCTTCGTCCGAGACGGCGGCGATTACGGGGGACAGATCCATGAAAAGCGCTCCTTTTTCTAATGACTGGCGGAGGTGGCTCCGCCGAGATAGATGGCAGTGAGGGTCGAGAAGATAAATGCCTGCAGCGTTGCGATCAGCCCGACCTCGAGGATGAAGAAGAAGAAGGCGAGCGGGAAAGTCAGGGCTCCGAGCGCGGCGATCCCCAGCAGCACCGCCAGCCCGCCGCCCATGAAGAGCAGCAGCAGGTGGCCGGCGAGGATATTGGCGAAAAGCCGGACGGAGAGCGAGATCAGGCGGGCGAAGTGCGAGATCGCCTCGATGATGAAGATGAAGCCCTTGGCGGCCGGGTTCATGTCCTCGAGGCCGGGCGGCAGCCAGCTGGCGAGGTACTTGAAGAGGCCCTTGGCGCGAACGCCTTCGACGTGGTAGGAGACCCAGACGACCAGGGTCAGGACCAGCGGGATCGAGAGGTTGGCGGTGGCGGCGTAGAGGGCGAAGGCGGGAACCTCGATGCCGAAGATGTCCACCGGGTGCTCGGTGTTGGTCGGCAGTGGCAGGAAGCCGATCATGTTCGAGAACCAGATCCAGAAGAAGAGCGCGGCGAGGAAGGGGAACCAGCGGCTGGCCATCTTCGGATCCATGTTGCCGCCGGTGATCGTGTTCTTGGTCATGTCGTAGGCGACCTCGATCGCGGTCTGCACCCGGTTCGGCTTCTGCTGCATGCGGCGGGCGATCCAGACCATCGTGGCGACCGTCAGGGTGCTGGCCAGGAGCAGGTAGAGGACGGCCTTGTTGATGCTGAGGTCGATCCCGGCGAGGTGGATCGAGATCCACGGTTCGAGCTTGAACTCGTTCTGGGGCTGGAAGTGTTCTTCTTTGCCGGAGCTGCCGAAGATCAGCACCATCAGGATCGCCGTGGCGAGGTAGAGGCCGAGCCCGATGAAGACTTTTGCTTTGGTGCTGAGCCCGGACTTGGCCTGCGGCCCACCCTGCTGCTCGACCGCGTCGGCGGGCGCGGTCACCGGGGTCGCCTGGTCGTTCACTACGCCCCCTGCCCCTCGGGCTGCCCGAAGAGATGCGAGAAGCCCTGGGCGGCGAAGGAGACGGTGAAGAGGACGAGGACGAGGACGGCGGCGCTGAGGCCGGCTTCGCGCTCGGCCAGGCCGACCAGCAGGACCGCGGTCGCCATCAGCCAGACGCGGCCGAGCGTGGTCGCGGCGACGATCCCCATCGCCTTTTGGCGGTTGCCGGCCTTGAGCTCCGCCTGTGAGCGCTTGACGGCGACCATCTGGATGCCTCGCTGCGCCAGCCAGGCAACGGCGCCGACGGCGTAGCCGAGCAGGGGCAGTCCGCCCAGCAGAAAGACTGCGAGAGCGACGGCCAGCAGCAGTAGGTCGACGTACTTGGGAGGAGACATAAAAGAGGCCCGGCTCAGGCGAGCGGGCGCATCGGCGACTATAGCCAACCGGCCCCAGGAATGGCTTTGTGAAGCCACTTCGTGAGGGTTGCCACTACCCCGGCGGCGGCTCCAGATCGATCGCCTCGAATTCGCCCGTCTCCGGATTGATCCGGCCCCGCCGCAGCTTGAGGATCTCCAGCACGTAGACGAGGTAGACGCTGGCGGCGAGCGCGAGCAGGATCAGCGCCCCCATCACCAGCGTCCAGAGCAAGTCGAAATGGCCGCGATCGTCGCTGTAGGGGATGAAGCGCAGGGCCAGCGCCAGCGCCGCCATCACCAGCGTCCAGGCGTAGAGGTAGGTGACGGTGCGGCGCTGGGAGAAGCCGATGTTGGCCATGCGATGGTGGAAGTGCCAGCTGTCGGCCTGGTAGATCGGCTGCCGGTATTTGAGCCGCTTGGCGACGACGAAGCCGGTGTCGAGGATCGGCACCGCGAGCACGATCAAGGGGAAGGCGAGGGCGATCACGGCGTTGGTCTTCAGCGCTCCCTGGACCGAGGCGGTGGCCAGCAGGTAGCCGAGCAGGTTGGAGCCGGTGTCGCCCATGAAGCTGGAGGCGGGCGGGAAGCCGTGACGGAGGAAGCCGAGCGCGGCGCCGGCGGTGATCGCCGCCAGCACGCCGGCGGCGTTGCGTTCGAGCGAGAGCGCGATCGCCGCCAGGGCGATCGCGGCGATCGTGCAGACGCCGGCGGCGAGGCCGTCGACGCCGTCGAGGAAGTTGATGACGTTGACGACGGCGACGATCCCCAGCACGGTCAGCGGATAGGCGAGCCAGCCGAGCTCGAAGCCACCGACGAAGGGCAGGGTGAGGTTGTCGACCCGGACCCCGGCGACGACGGGGATCGCCGCGGCGGCGATCTGGCCGACCAGCTTCGGGAAGGCGGACAGCCCGCGGACGTCGTCGACGACCCCGACCGCGGCGATTGCCATCGCCCCGAGCAGGATCGAGCGGCTCTCGCCTTCGGCGGGCAGCCAGATCCAGCCGGCGACCTCGACCCCCACCAGGATCGCCAGGCCGGAGAGGCGCGGCATCGGCTTCTGGTGCAGGCCGCGCGGCTTCGGCAGGTCGATCGCGCCGACCCGGAAGGCAAGTCGCTCGGCGTAGGGGACCAGCAGCCAGGCGATGGCCGCGGCCAGGAGGAAGGCGAAGACGGCGTCGGTGGTCGTCACGTCCATTGGGCTCTTTGCCCCTGACGGAGAGCGGGCCGGATCAGGCTACTTGAGCTCCGCGACAGCGCCGAGGGCGCCCTCGACCAGCAGCGTGGCGTCGCGCCGCTGGCGGGCCGCTGGCGGCGAATCGCGCTTGCGCAGCGCCAGCGCCGCCGGGTCGGCGAGAACCTGGAGGCGGCCGTCGGCGATCAGCGCCTCGTCGACCCCGCCCATGCGGCCGCTGAAGGTCGAGAAAACGGGAGTGCCGAGCGCCACCGCCTCGCGGTTCATCGTCCCCCCCGCGCTGACCACCAGGTCGGCGTAGGCGATCAGGCTCTGGGCGTCGACAGCGCGCTCGGGCACGATCAGGTTGGCGGCGCCGAGGGCGCGCACCGCCTCCCCCTGCGCGCCGGTGCGGGGAATCACCACCGCCTGCGCCTCTGCCGCCGCCGCCAGCCGATCGATCGTCGCCCCGTAGAGGTCGTTGCGGGCGTGGTACTCGGAGGTCTCCGGCGGCGGCCGTACCACGACCAGCACCTTCTCGCGGTCGAGCCCGAGCTCGTCCAGCACCCGCGGGTCCGGCTCGAAATCGGCCAGGTAGTACTCCTCCTTCAACCCCGGATAGCGGACCAGCTTGTCCCCCTTGGCGCCAAGCTTGGCCAGTCGCTCGAGCGGAATCGCGTCCGGCACCAGCACCCGGCGCGCGAGGCGAAAGGCAACCTGGCGCTGCAACTGCGCGAACTCGTAGTCCTGCATCTGCACCGATGGAACCCGGTAAGCGGCGGAGACGACAGCCAGGTCGACCGACCCGTGCCCGATCGCCAACTGCGGCCGCCGCTTCCAGACCAGCCGCCCCAACCGCGCCGACCGCCCCCCCAACGCCCGCACCTTGCCGAGCTTGGAAGCACCACCGTGCTCGCCCACGACCGTGTACGGCATCCCCAGCCGCTCGAGGATCCCCAGCGTCTGCCCGTACTCGCGCGCCGTGATGAACACCTCGTGCCCCTGCCCCTCCAGCCGCTCGATCAGCGGCCTCAGAACCAGCGGGTGCGCCGCGGCGGTGCAATCGACCCAAACCAGCATCGGGCGACCCTAGCTATCCAGGGCGCTGCCGGAGGGGTCGGGTGTCCCTCCTGCTTGCTGGGTTTTCCTCCAGCATCAAGCTCTTCATCTCTGGTCCGGTCTGGACGGTCGGCAGCGCAGGGTGAGCGTCCTTTCGGGAATCGTCGGGGTCGCCTTGTTCTTGCAGAGCGGTTCCGCGACCCAGCTGTGGATGTTTCTGTTCCTCGGCGCGGTTGCCCTTGTAGCGGCGTCCTTCTGGACCTCTCACAAGAGCCAGTTGCGAGCCGCTGAACGCGAGAACGCACTGCCAAACGCAATAGAGCGTCTGATTGCCGAGGGGATTGGATCCCAGCAAGCGAGAGGGGCACCCACCTCCTCCCCACCGCCCGAGCTAAAGCGGTCCCTATGCAGCGATCGGCGAAAGCTGCGGGTAAAGCGGGTAGCGGTCCATCAGCGCCGCCGTGCGTGCCGAGAGGGACGCCTTCTCACCCTCGAAGTCGCCCCGAAGAGCGGTCGCGATGACGGCGGCGATCTCGGTCATCTCCTCCTCGCCCATGCCCCGCGTGGTCAACGCCGGCGTGCCGATGCGCAGGCCCGAGGGGTTCATCGGCGGCCGCGGGTCGAAGGGGATCGCGTTGCGGTTGACGGTGATCCCGACCTCATCGAGCCGATCCTCGGCGGTCTGACCGTCGAGGCCGGTCGGGGTCAGGTCGACGAGCACGAGGTGGACGTCGGTGCCGCCGGTGAGGACGGGGATGCCGTCGGCTTCGAGGCCGGCGGCGAAGGCCCGGGCGTTGGCGATCGTCTGCCGCTGGCGCTGGCGGAACTGGTCGCTGGCGGCGATCTTCAGCGCCACCGCCTTGGCGGCGATCGTGTGCATCAACGGCCCACCCTGCTGGCCGGGGAAGACCGCCTTGTCGATCGCTTTGGCGTGTTCCTCGCGGCTGAGGATCATGCCGCTGCGGGGGCCGCAGAGGGTCTTGTGGATCGTCGTCGTGACGACATCGGCGTGCTCGACCGGGTTGGGATGCTCGGCGGCGGCGACGAGGCCGGCGAAGTGGGCCATGTCGACCATCAGCTTGGCCCCGACCGAGTCGGCGATCTGGCGGAAGGCGGCGAAGTCGAGCTGGCGCGGGTAGGCGGACCAGCCGGCGACGATCAAAGCCGGTTCGTGCTCCTCGGCGAGCCGCGCGACCTCGTCCATGTCGACCCGGTGATCCTCGCGGCGCACGTGGTAGGCGACGGGGTTGTAGAGCTTGCCGGAGACGTTGATCTTCATCCCGTGGGTGAGATGGCCGCCGTGGTCGAGCGCCATCCCGAGGATCGTGTCGCCGGGTTGGATCAGCGCCATGTAGGCGGCGTTGTTCGCCTGGGCGCCGGCGTGGGCCTGGACGTTGGCGTGCTCGGCGCCGAACAGCTCCCTGGCCCGTGAGATCGCCAGTTCCTCGGCGACGTCGACCTCCTCGCAGCCGCCGTAGTAGCGGCGTCCGGGGTAGCCCTCGGCGTACTTGTTGGTCAGCACCGAGCCGACCGCCTCGAGCACCGCCTGCGGCACGAAGTTCTCCGAGGCGATCATCTCCAGGGTGCGCTGCTGGCGCCGCAGCTCGCCATCGAGGACGGCCGCGATCTCGGCGTCGACCTCGGCCAGTGGGGCGGTTTGAAAGTTCTCCGGCAGCTCGCTCATGGGCGAGCGACCATAGCAACGGCCAGGGATATTCTGGGCCGGGTGAGAACCCGCCTTGCCGCGGCCGCGGCCGTCCTCCTCGCCCTCTTGCTGGCAGCACCCGTCGCCCAGGCGGAGAATCCCTGCATCGGGCCGGAAGCCCGGCTGCTGCTCTGCCCTGACCTGCGGGTGGGTCCCGCCGAAGACCTCCTCCCCGAGC
Organism: Solirubrobacterales bacterium; assembly: GCA_049790835.1. Taxonomy (GTDB): domain Bacteria; phylum Actinomycetota; class Thermoleophilia; order Solirubrobacterales; family 70-9; genus VAYN01. The sequence goes on along the minus strand of JBAQZI010000013.1, from coordinate 1,447 downwards.
ATCACGGCCGCTATGGCTACGGGGGCGGCGCCCTCCTCTATGCCGGAAACGACATCCGCTCGCGGGGACGCGGGCCGATGGAGCTGCGCGGCCAGCGCTACAAGCGCAACTGGATGCGGGTGAGCCAGGCGATCTACCGGGTCGGCGGTGGGGTCCAGGTCCTCCGCACCGAGGCCAAGCTGCACTTCTACTCGGTTGGCTATGAGTACGGCGGCTCCTACTGGAAGGTCCACAACCCACTCAGCATGGAGATCTGGTCACTCGACGACCGGCGTCAGCCACTGGCGCGAGTGCGCAAGGGCCCCAAGGTCTTCTACTGCTTCCGCGACCTCGAGCGCACCAAGGCGATGAGGCGCTCCCCACGCAACCGCGTCTACCCCGCCTGCAGCCAGGACCCGAGTCGCCAGCGGGTGCGGCTGGGAACCTCGGTCGGATGGTCCGACATCTATCCCTCGACCTACGACCGCCAGTGGGTCAACGTCAGCGGCCTGCGCGGCTGCTTCGCCTTCGTCATGCGCGTCGATCCGCAGAACCTCCTCTACGAGGAAAACGAGGGCAACAACCGCTCGGTCCGAGTCGTCCGCCTGCCTTACCGCGACGGGCCGCAGCACTGCTGAGCGAAGAGCTCAGCCGAGACCGACCGAGGCGAGGGAGCTGTTGAGATCGCCGGGCGAGAGGGCGCCGTGGCGGAGGATCGTCCAGCTGCGGTCGGCCTCGATCGAGGCGATGTCGACGACGGTCGAGGGCAGGCCGGTGAGCTCGCCGCCGTCGATCGCCAGATCGGCGCCGGCGACGATCGCCTCAGGCACATCCTCGAAGCGAGCCGGCGCCGGCTCGCCGCGGAAATTGGCCGAGGTCTGGAAGACGGGGCACATGACCCCGGCCAGGGGACCGGCGAGCAGGCGCACCCCGAGTCGCTCGACGTCCTCACGGCAGGCGAACGGGTAGCGGTGCCCCGGGTTGGCGACGACCAGCGTCACCGGCCCCGGCAGCAGGGCGCTGACCGCGGCCGCCGTGCGCGGGCCGAGGCCGGCGACCAGCTCGCGCATCGCCAGCGGCGAGAAGTACATGACCGCCGACGACTTGCCGTCGTCGCGCCCCTTGAGCCGGTGGATCCGCGCGATCGCGCCCGAGTCCAGCGGGTCGCAGGCGAGCCCGTAGAGGCCGTCGGCGGGGAAGACCGCGACGCCGCCGCCGGCGATGCAGCGCTCCAGCGCGGCGCGGGCGGTGGCGGCGACGCCGCTTTCGAGCTTGACGATCTCGGTCGCGCCGGGCACGCCGTTCATCGCTCTCCCACCACTACCCGCTCGATTCCGGCGAGGTCACGGCGGGTCTCGATCGCGCCGAAACCCGCTTCGGCCATCAGCCCGCACACGGCTTGCGCCTGCCCCTCCCCCACCTCCAAGGCGGTTGCGGCAGTCCTTTGGGTCGTATAGCGACCCAAAGG
>JBAQZI010000012.1:0-7318 GCA_049790835.1 Solirubrobacterales bacterium | reverse complement strand
GCGCAGGAAACCGCTGCCGCCGCCACCCCTTGATCGCGCGCCTCGCCGGCGCCGGTCTCGCCGCGGCAGCCGTCGCCCACACGGCCCCGGCGCTGGCACCGGTGGTGCCGGCGATCGGCGACGCCCTGCCGGTGCTCCTGAGGCAGGACTGTCCCGCCGGCGTCGCCCTCACCTTCGACGACGGCCCGCACCCCCAGGGGACGCCGGCGGTCCTGGAGGCGCTGCGCGAGGCGGGCGCGCCGGCGACCTTCTTCCTGGTCGGCGAGCAGGTCGTGCGGCGACCATCCTTGGTGGCCGAGATCATCGCCGCCGGCCACCGGGTCGAGCTGCACTGCCACCGCCACCGCAACCAGCTGCGGCTCAGCGCTCGCCAGCTGCTCGAGGACGCCGAGCGGGCGAAGACGGCGATCGAGGAAGCGGGTGGGCAGGCGGTGAGCGACTACCGCCCTCCCTACGGGATCTTCAGCGCGGTGGGGCTACGAGCCGTGCGCGAGCGCGGCTGGCGGCCGGTGCTGTGGTCGCGCTGGGGAAGGGACTGGACGCGTCGGGCCACGCCGGCCTCGATCGCGCGCAAGACGACCGCGGCCGCGCGGGCCGGGGACATCCTGCTGCTGCACGACGCCGACTACTACAGCGCGCCGGGCTCCTGGGTCCGCACCGCCGCCGCTTTGCCGATCATCCTCGAGGAGCTCGAGGCGCGGGGGCTGGAGTCGATGCTGCTGCGCCGTGGCGCAGCCACGACGGTCCACTGATCGCAGCCGGCGAAGGCTTCCTCCAGCTGCTGCGCCATCGTGCTCTTCGGTCGTGCCTGGTCGAAGATCTGCTTGGCCACTGGCTCTCCGTCCTCCTGGTAGGGGTTGAGGAAGATTCCCTCTCCAGTCGGACGAAAAAGCTGCACTTTGCGAACTTCTGGGAACGCTTGTTCGCTTTGGGTCAATCTCAGGCGCTGCCGACGAACGTCGCGATCTCCTCACTCAGGCGCTGGGGCTGATCGAACGGCACGAACGTGTTCGCGTCCGGGATCTCGACGATGCGGGCATTGCCGGCTTCGGAGGCGAGACGTTCGGCATAGCGGATTGGGAAGAGCTTGTCGCCCGGGGCCCAGGTGAGGAGGATCGGCAGCTGCGAGCCGCGCAGCTTCTGCGCCGCCTCGAGCGTGTAGCGCTTGTTCATCCCCACGGTCACCTTCTTGAGGTCGTGGCGAACGCCGCGGTCGTTCATTCCGGGGGTCATCCAGGAGGCGATCAGATCCGGCGGGAGCGGCTTCCGCGTGAACGGCTTGAAGGCGGCGCGGGCGATGGCACCGGAGCGGAAGGGGAGCGCCAGCAGCGTCATCCCGCCGGGCAGCTTCGCCAGCGGCGGCATCGTCTTGAAGATTCCCGGGGGGAAGTTCTCGTGGGTGTCGCAATTGGTGAGGACGAGGCGGCCGACGCGCTCGGGATTGCGGGTGACCAGGACCTGCGACATGGCGCCACCGGAGTCGTTGCCGACGATCGTCACGTCCTCGAGCTCAAGGGCCTCGAGGAAGGAGGCGATCGTCGCCGCGACGCCGGGAGGGGTGAGGTCGGCATCCGGCTTCATCGCGATCTGCTGGGAGCCGATCGGCCAGTCGGGGGCGATGCAGCGGTAGCGGTCGGAGAGCCGGTCGACGACGCCATCCCAGAGGCGGCCGTCGACGAGGTAGCCATGGACGAAGACGATCGGCTTGCCCTCACCGGCCTCGCGGTAGCGGATTCGTCCCGCGGGCAGGTCAATCTCTTTACGCTCGCTCGTCTCGACGGTCATCTCGTCCTCCTGAAGGTAAGTGAGCCACAGGGCATGAATTGCCGACTCGATCTGTTCGTCTATCTGTTCGTCTATCTGTTCGTCTGTTCGTTACTCCCGATAACATACATACAGTATGGATGTACATCAAAATGAGGAACATTCCGAGGATCCCCGAGAGGGATCCTCGGGTTCTGATCGAGGCCGTCGTACCCAGGCCGAGCGCGCCGAGGCCACGCGTGGCGTCCTGATCGCCGCCGCTCGCCGGCTCTTCACCGAGCGCGGCTACGAGGCGGTCGGCACCGAGGAGATCGTCCGCGCCGCCGGCGTCACTCGTGGGGCCCTCTACCACCACTTCGGCGGCAAGTCGGGCCTGCTCGACGCCGCCTACGAGCAGCTCGAGGCGGAATCGACCGAGCGGGTGGCGCGGATCGTCCTCGGCTCCGACCTGCACAGCCCACTACAGGCGATGAAGGCGGGGGTCGAGGCCTTCCTCGACGAGTGCGCCAAGCCGGAGCTGCGTCAGATCGCCCTGCATGACGCCCCCGCGGTGCTCGGCTGGGACCGCTGGCGGGAGATCGGCGCCGCCAACGGCCTCGGTCTGATCGAAGCGAGCCTGGCGGCGGCAATCGAAGCGGGTGAGATCCGCGACCTGCCGGTCAAGCCGATGGCGCACCTGCTGCTGGGTGCGCTCGACGAGGCGGCGATGCTGGTCGCCCGCACCGACGACCCGATTGCCCGGGCCGAGGTGACCAGCGTCCTACTGACGGTGCTCGAAAGCTTCGCTGTCTCCGACCGGGTTTAGTCGCGCCGAGAGGTCGGCGTCCTCGATCGCGATCGTGTCGTCGCTGGGGCGGCGGCACGACTCCTTCTGGGCGTACATGCGCACGTCGGCGAGCTGCATCGCGCTGGCGGGGTCGTCGGCTTCGTCGGGGATCGTCACCGTGCCCCAGGCCGCGTTGAGCTCGAATCCACGCCCGCTCGCGGTCAGCGCCTCGGCCGCCCGCTTGGCGACCTCGCCGTGGCGCCCGTCGGCGCCCGCGGTGAGCACCGCGAACTCGTCGCCGCCGATCCGGTAGGCGGACCCAGTGGCGCCGACCGCCTCGTTCAGCTGGCGTCCGAGTCGCCTCAGCATCGCGTCCCCGGCCGGGTGCCCGAAGGTGTCGTTGTAGCGCTTGAAGCCGTTGAGGTCGAGCAGCAGCAGGGTCAGCGGCTCCAGGCCGGCGTGCAGGCAGCGCGTCGCCAGGTCGATCTGCAGCCGCCCCTGGTTGCCGAGCCCGGTCAGGTGATCCATCCGCACCTGCTCCAGCAACCGCTTGTTCTCGCGCACGCTGAGACCGAGGCGCGAGATGACGGCGATCATCGTCGCCGCCCAGAGCACGGTCGTGAGGCCGCTGGCGCTGCTGAAGTACTGCATCGCGAAGAGGACGATCATCACCGCCGCGAAGAAGGCCGGCACCATCAGCTCGCGCCAGCCGTCGAAGCGCGCATCGCGGCGGATCGTGCCGGTGCCGGGCTGCCATGCGGCGGCGCCGATGAAGGCGGCGGAGATCAGGTAGAGCGGTTCGACCCAGTCGCCGCCCGGCAGGCTCGCTTCGAACGACTGCAGCGTGAAGCAGACGTCGGCGACGCTCATCGTCACCAGCCCCGCCAGCAACAGCGTCCAAGTCCACCCCGGGCGCCAACGGGTGAGGGCGGCGATGCCCACCACCAGCGAGAGCAGGATGATGTCCCCAAGGGGGTAGGCGAGAGTCGTCGCGACCTGGAGCGCGCTGCCACTGGTCCGGTCGGCGACGAACTCGAAGATCAGCGCCGCGCCCAGGGCCGCGGTTCCCAGGGCCGCGATCAAGCCATCCATCCAGAGGCGCCAGTCGAGCTCGTTGGCGCGGGCGCGCAGGAGCTTGTAGAGGCCGGCTGCCGCCAGCGGGTAGAAGGCGAGGTAGCCGACGTCGGCCGGGGAGGGGTAGGGGGCGTCGGGGTTGGCTTCGATGTAAGCCGTCCAGTAGATCTCTCCCGCAGCCCAGGCCAGGACGGAGGCGCCGATGAAGATCCAGGCCGCGCGCTCCCGGTCGGCGTCCCTTGCCCTGGTCAGGCAGGCGAGTCCCGCGCAGACGACGACCGCGTCGTACAGAGGTCCGTTGATCAGGCCGTCGAGGGCGGAGCCGCTGACCCCCAGCCAGTCATAGAAGGTGACGACCGCGGCGCCGCCGAAGAGCACGACCCCGATCGCCATGCGTAGCGCGTGCCCAGGGCCGGCGGCGGAGGTGGGGCGCGTCGTCTGCACCAGAGGGGTATCGGCACGACTTGACCAGTTCTCTAGACTGAGAGAACGATGAAGGCAGGAATTCACCCCGATTACACGCTTGCCAACGTGCACTGCTCGTGTGGCAACCAGTTCTACACCCGGTCGACCAAGGACGACCTGCACGTAGAGCTCTGCTCCGAGTGCCACCCGTTCTACACGGGCAAGCAGAAGCTGGTTGACACCGGTGGCCGCGTCGAGCGCTTCCAGCGCCGCGCCGCCAAGCACAGGGCCGGGAAGTAACCCGTGAGCCCGCCGGTGGGCTCGGCTCAGGCATCCCCGACCTCCTCTTCCACTAACGGAGGGGACTCGCTGCGCATGCCCGACGGCGCCCTGGTCGCCAAACGGGACGCTCCGATCGGCGGTCAGGCGGTGCTGGAGGGGGTGATGATGCGCGGCATCTCGGTTTGGGCGGTGGCGGTCCGGACGCCCGAGGGCGCGATCGAGATCGAGTCCGAAGACCTCGTCCCCTGGGCCCGGCGCCACCGGATCTGGCGGCTGCCGATCATCCGCGGCGTCGTTGCCCTCGGCGAGTCGATGAAGATCGGCTTCAAGGCATTGGCGATCTCCGCCAACGCGCAGATGGAGGAGGACGAGGAGGGCGAGAAGGAAGAGATCGGCGGCTGGATCTGGGGCTTGACGATCCTCTTCTCGCTGCTGCTCTCGGTCGGGCTCTTCTTCGTCGTCCCGGTCGGGCTGACCAGCCTGATCAAGGACCAGCTCGGCTCGCCGCTGCTGTTCTGGCTGGTCGAGGGGATCCTGCGCACGGCGATCTTCATCGGCTACATCGTCGCGATCAGCAAAATGCCCGACCTGCGGCGCGTCTTCGAGTACCACGGCGCCGAGCACAAGACGATCTCCTGCTACGAGGCCGAAGACGAGCTGGTCCCCTCGCGGGCGAAGCTCTACTCGCGGCTGCACCCCCGCTGCGGCACCAGCTTCCTGCTGATCGTGATGGTGCTGGCGATCTTCGTCTTCGCCCCGATCGGGCTGCCGGCCTGGTACTGGCTGGTGCTGTCGCGCATCCTCGGCATCCCGTTGATCGCCGGCCTCTCCTACGAGGTGATCAAGTGGGCTGGCAAGAACCGGCGCAAACGCTGGGTGCGGGCGGTGATGTGGCCGGGTCTGATGCTGCAGAACCTGACCACGCGCGAGCCCAACGAAGAGCAGCTGGCGGTCGCGATCGCCTCCTTGAACGCGGTGCTGGCCCGGGAGAACCCCGCGGAGGCCGCCAAACAACAGCACATCGAGATCGTCGCCTAGACGGCTGCAAACCGGCGCATCTCGGGGTCCTCGGTCGGCCGGCTGCGGGTCACGCACTGAGGTGCGCTCCCCTTGCCGGCCTCCCTGCATCCCCCGACCTGCTTGGTTTTCGCCGTCTAGGGTTAGCCCCCGATGATCGAGCAGCTGGTCGAGCAGATTCAGGCGCGCTTCGCCGACCTCGAGGCGCAGATGTCGGACCCAGCGGTGATCGGCGATCGCGAGCGCTACGCCGAGGTCGGTCGCGAGTACCGCGAGCTGCGGCCGGCGCGCGAGCTGGCCGCCGAGTACGCGACCCTGAAGGACGACCTCGAGGGCGCCCGCGAGCTGCTGGAGGAGGGCGAGGACGAGGAAATGCGCAAAGTCGTCGACGATGCCCCGGCGCGGCTGCAGCAGCTGGAAGAGGAGATTCGCCTGGCGATGGTCGAGCGCGACCCCAACGACGACAAGAACGTGCTCGTCGAGATCCGCGGCGGCACCGGCGGCGACGAGGCGGCTCTGTTCGCCGGCGACCTCTACAAGATGCTGACTCGCTACGCCGAGGAGCGTGGCTTCTCGACCGAGATCCTCTCGCAGTCGGCTTCCGAGATGGGCGGCTTCAAGGACGTCACCTTCGCGGTCAAGGGCGACGGCGCCTACTCGGTCTTCAAGTTCGAGGGCGGCACCCACCGCGTGCAGCGGGTGCCGGAGACCGAGTCGCAGGGCCGCATCCACACCTCGACGGCGACGATCGCGGTGCTGCCGGAGGCCGAGGAGGTCGAGATCGAGGTCGACCAGAACGACCTCCAGGTTGACGTCTTCCGCTCCTCCGGCCCGGGTGGCCAGTCGGTAAACACCACCGACTCGGCGGTGCGGATCACCCACAAACCGACCGGGATCGTGGTCTCGATGCAGGACGAGAAGTCCCAGCTGCAGAACAAGGACCGGGCGATGCGGGTGCTGCGGGCGCGGCTGTACGAGCGCGAGCTGGCCGAACAGCAGGCGAAGATCGCCTCCGAGCGCAAGGCCCAGGTCGGCAGCGGACAGCGCTCCGAGAAGGTTCGCACCTACAACTTTCCCCAGGGCCGGGTCACCGACCACCGGATCAAGCTCACCTCGCACAACCTCGAAGGCGTGCTCGGCGGCGACCTCTCCGAGTTCACCGACGCCTTGTCGGCCGAGGAGAAACGGCAGCGGCTGGAGACGGCGGCGGTCGGCTGACGCGCATGACCGGCGGATATCGGTGTCCTCGGTCGCTCGTGTGCAGAGCACACTTCACTCCCTGCGTCCTCGATCTCCTTGGTCATGCACGCCAGTAGCGTTAGACAAGCTTTGGATGCCGCCACGGATGGCCTGCGGGCGGTCGGCATCGAAGACCCCCGCCTCGACGCCGAAGTCCTGCTGGCAGAGGCGACCGGTCAGGATCGGGCGGCGCTGATCGCCGATCCGGGGGCGGAGCTGTCGCCGCCGGCATCGCGGCTGTTCGGCGAGATGGTGCGGCGGCGGTTGCGGCGCGAGCCGGTCGCCTACATCGTCGGTCGCAAAGGCTTCCGTCAGATCGAGCTCGCGGTCGACCCCCGCGTCCTGATCCCGCGGCCCGAGACCGAGCTGCTGGTCGAGATCGCGCTCGAGCGGGCGCCGGCGACACTGCTCGACGTCGGCACTGGGTCCGGCGCGATCGCCCTGGCCGTGGCCGACGAGCTCCCCGATTGCGCGGTCACCGCCACCGACACCTCGGCGGCAGCGCTGGCGGGTGCCGGAGCCAACGCCGAGCGCCTCGGCCTCGGGGATCGCGTTCGCTTCCTCGTCGGCACCGTCCCGGATAAGGAGACGTTCGACCTCGTCCTCGCCAACCTGCCCTACGTGGAGGAGACGGCCTGGGCCTCGCTGCAGCCGGAGGTGACCGAGTGGGAGCCGCGCGAGGCATTGCTGGCCGGGCCCGACGGCCTCGCCGCCTACCGGGCCCTGCTCGCCAGTTGCGGCAGTCCTTTGGGTCGCTATACGACCCAAAGG
>JBAQZI010000011.1:0-2154 GCA_049790835.1 Solirubrobacterales bacterium | reverse complement strand
GTGTCGGCGCGACCGCCTGCGCGGCGACGATCGCCGGCGCCCTGCCGGTCGGCTACCTCGCCCCGCTGACCGCCCTGCCCACCTTTGTCGGCACCTTCCGGGTCGAGAATCCGGCCGCCTTCGCCCGCACCGCCTTCGTCGAAGCGCTGCGCCGCGCCGGCGTCAGGGTGGCGGCGCCGACGGTCGCGGCCAACCCGCGCGGCCTGCTCTCGCGCTCGCGCCGCTACCCGGCGGCCAGCCGCCTGGCGGCGCTGCGCTCGGCGCCCTACGCGCAGGTCGCCCGGCTGGTGCTGAAGGTCAGCCTCAATCTCGGCGCCAACCTCAGCCTCAGTCTGTTCGGGCTCACCCGGGGCGAGCGCACGGTCGAGGGGTCGCTGGCGGCCGAGCGCCGGTTCCTGGCCCAGCGCTTCGGCGTCGACCCGGAGCTCTTCGAGTTCCCGACCAACGGCAGCGGCACCCCCGACAGCCGCGCCGCGCCGCGGGCGCTGGTGCAGGTGCTCCGCGCCGCTGCCCGCAAGCCGATCGCCCGCCCGCTCCGGGCGGCGCTGCCGGTCCTCGGTCGCGACGGCTCGCTCGCCCACACCGGCACCACGCTGCCCGCCCGCGGCCACGTCCTCGCGAAGACCGGGACGACGATCGTGCCGACCGCCGATGGCGAGGGGCTGGAGCTGAAGGCGCAGAACCTCGCCGGCTACATCGACGCCAGGAACGGGCGCCGACTCGCCTTCGCGCTGATGGTCAACGAGGCCGGCGAGATCGCCGACATCGAGGGCGACGTCGCCGGTGTCTTCGAGGACCAAGCACGGATCACCAACGTCATCTACCAGGGAGGCCAGTAAGCATGCGCAGTCTCAGACTCGTCACTCTCGCCCTAGTCGCGATCGCCGCCTCGGTGGCGTTCCTCTCGGGCGCCCCCCCGGCCGAGGCGCGCACCACCGGGTACCACATCTGGAACTTCACGGCCGAGGCGGTGCGGGTGTCGGACATCCAGACTCTCGCCTCGCCGCGGGGAGAACGCGTCTTCTCGAACGATTCGGACGCGCCGAAACCGCCGCGCGTGAACCAGCTCGTGCAGCCCGGCGAACAACTCCATATCGAGCTCGAAAACCCGTTCTCGTACACCCGCAGGGCGAACCTGGCCCTCAGCGCCGGCGAATCCGGCTACAGCATCCAGATGGACAACTACTTCGGCGGCAAGTGCGCCGTGACCCAGGGGAACCGGCAGTGCAGCGTCGAAGGCGGGCGGATCGAGCTCCTCGAACCGCGCGGGAGCGTCCACAGGGTCAGCGCCAAGGACATCCAGACCCAGGCGCAGGTGCTGAAGACGTTCTGCACGGAAGCGAACAACTGCGAATTCGAACCGCTGGAAACGATCGAGGCGGAAGTGACGAAAAATGCCGTCGGAAACTCACTTACCAACTGCTTCGCTGAAGGCGGGCCCGACGACGACACGACGATCGAGAGCGAAGACAAGGTCGCAATCAGCGACAGCGTCGGCATCGAGTCGGAGACCAGCTTCACGGTCTTCAAAGTCTTCAAGGAGAGCATCTCGATCAAGTACAAACACGAACGCACCGACACCCACACCTTCAAACAGAACGTGCACGTGGTCGTCCCGCCCCAGTACATCGGCTGGGTCGCCGCGACCGTCCCGGTAATTCGCGATCTCGGCGAATTCAAGCTCAATCTCGGCAATACCAAATGGATCCTCGAAGACGTCGCCTTCGACAGCCCCGATGCGAGCCGGAAAGGCAACTTCGCCGCCCGCTACGAAAAGATGACGCCGGAGAAATACAGGGCGACGTGTGAAGAATCGAAAAAAGCCCTGGCGATGGCCCCGGGCTCGACCCTGTTGCTGACCCCACTCGCCCTCGTGCAGACGAATGACAGCGGCACCGCCATCGCCGACCTGATGCGCGGCGGACCGGAGAGCAACAGCCTTCGCGGCCTCGGCGGCCGTGACCTGATCCGTGGCGGCGGCGGCCATGACACCCTGCTCGGCGGCGCCGGCCGGGATCTGATCAAAGGCGGCCCCGGCGAAGACAGGATCGACGCCGGCCCCGGCCCCGACCGGGTCGACGACAACGCCGGTCCGACGACCGTGACCACCGGCGCCAACGCCAGTACGGGCGCCGACCGGGTCGACGTCGCCGA
>JBAQZI010000010.1:0-5714 GCA_049790835.1 Solirubrobacterales bacterium | reverse complement strand
GGCTGAGGTCGAGGGTCCGATCCGCCGGGGCGCCCGGCTGGGCACGGCGACGGTCTTCGTCGACGGCCGCCGAGCCGCCTCGGTGCCGCTGCGGGCCGGCCGCTCGATCCCCGCGGCAAGCGCTTTCGACCGCGTGCGCGCCTTCGTCGCAGACAACCCGATGCCTATCGCCGTCGGGGTCTTCGTGATACTGATTGGCGGGGTATTGCTCTACCGGCGCCTGTCCGGCCGAAACGACCAAGGAGAGCGGATCAGGGTGAAGGCGCAGTGATTCTCACCGTGACTCTCAACGCGGCGATCGACCGCACCGTCGCCGTCCCCAACTTCCGCCTCGGGCGCCGCCACCGCGCGGTCGAGAGCCGGACCGTGGCCGGCGGCAAGGGCATCAACGTCGCCCGCGCCCTGAGCCTGCTCGGCCGCCCCGTGATCGCCGCCGGCTTCGTCGGCGGGCCGACCGGGACGCGGGTCCTGGAAGGCCTGCGCGAAGAGTCGGTCCTGACCGATTTCACCCGCATCGCCGCCGAGACCCGGATCAACCTCGCGGTGATCGACCCGACCTCCGGCGAGCAGACCGAGATCAACGAGCGCGGCCCCGCGGTCAGCCCCGAGGAGGTCAAGAAGCTCTTCGAGCGGATCGGCTATTTGGCCAGCGGCGCCAAGATCTGCGTGCTGGCCGGCTCGCTGCCGCCTGGCGCCGGCGACGATCTCTACGCCCGCCTGATCGCCGACCTGCTGCGCCGCGACGTCGCCGTGGTCTTGGACGCCGAGGGCGAGGCGATGCACGCCGGCGTCCGCGCCGGCGCCTCGATGGTGACTCCGAACGAGCGCGAGGCCGAGGAGCTGGTCGGCCAGGAGTTCTCCGATGGCAGCGATCTCGCCACCGGCCTCAACGAGCTGGTCCGCCTCGGCGCCACCGAGGCGGCGATCACCCGCCCCGAAGGCTGCGTGGCCGCGGTCGGCGAGGGCGCCGAGCGGCGCCTGCTCGAGATCCACACCGAGCCGCTGGAGGCGGTATCTACGGTCGGCTCCGGTGACGCCTTCCTGGCCGGCTACGTCGCCGCCCGCTACGAGAGCCGCTCGCCCGAGGAGTGCCTTGCCTACGGCGTTGCCTGCGGGGCCGAGTCGACCCAGCACTTCGGCGCCGGCAGCGTCGATCGCAACCAGGTCGAGCGCCTGCTCGGCGAGGTCGCGGTGCACGATCTGGAGGTCCCGGCCGAAGTGTAGTCTGGCTGTTTCAACGTCAGCCCTGGAGGAATCACTTGGAAATCGAAATCGGCCGCGGTAAGAAGGGTCGCCGCGCTTACGGATTCGACGACATCGCCATCGTCCCTTCCCGTCGGACGCGCGACCCCGACGACATCGACATCAGCTGGACCCTCGGTCCCTACCGCTTCGAACTGCCGCTGGTCGCCTCGGCGATGGACGGTGTGGTGAGTCCCGAGACGGCCGTGCTCGTCAACGAGCTCGGCGGCCTCGGCGTGCTCAACCTGGAGGGCATCTGGGCTCGCTTCGAGGACGCCGAGGAGCGCCTGGAGCAGATCGCCGCCGCCCCCAAGCACGTGGCGACGAAGCTGATGCAGGAGATCTACACCGAGCCGGTCAAGTCGGAGCTGATCGGCAAGCGGGTCGCCGAAATCAAGTCCCGCGGCGCCGTCGCCTGTGCCTCGCTGACCCCGCAGAAGGTGCGCGAGCACTACGAGGTCGCGGTCGAGGCGGGGCTGGACATCCTCGTCATCCAGGGCACGGTGATCTCCGCCGAACACGTCTCGACCACGGTCGAGCCGCTGAACCTGAAGGAGTTCATCGCCGAGGTGCCGGTCCCGACCGTGGTCGGCGGCTGCGCCTCCTACTCGACCGGGCTGCATCTGATGCGGACCGGCGCGGTTGGAGTCCTGGTTGGCGTCGGGCCCGGCGCCGCCTGCACGACCCGCGGCGTGCTCGGCATCGGCGTCCCGCAGGCGACCGCGATCGCCGACGTCGCAGCGGCCCGCTCCCAGCACATGCTGGAGACCGGCGAGTACGTCAACGTCATCGCCGACGGCGGCATGCGTACCGGTGGCGACATCTCCAAGGCGATCGCCTGCGGTGCCGACTCGGTCATGGTCGGCTCGCCGCTGGCCCGGGCTCAGGAGGCTCCGGGTCGCGGCTTCCATTGGGGGATGGCGACCTTCCATTCCTCGTTGCCGCGCGGCACCCGTGTCTCCACCAAGCAAGACGGCTCGATGGAGGAGATCCTGCTCGGTCCGGCCCAGGAGAACGACGGCACCTTCAACCTGATGGGGGCGCTGAAAACCTCGATGGCCACCTGTGGCTACGAGGACATCCGCTCCTTCCAGCGAGCCGAGGTGATGGTCGCGCCGGCGCTGATGAGCGAGGGCAAGAAGCTCCAGAACGAGCAGTCGGTTGGGATGGGGTCCAATGGTCGAGCGGCGGTGTCCGCGGGGGTCGCCGTAAGCGATGACTGAGGGTTCCATGGCCGGTGGGCCGGCGGGGCCTGTCACCGCGGGGGACCCCCCACACCCCGCGGTCGCTAAAGCGTCCTCGGGGGCGGGTCCCCCTACGGTGCCACCCGCCGGGACGAACGCTGTCGAGGAGGTGCTTGTCCTTGATTTCGGTGGCCAGTACTCGCAGCTGATTGCGAGACGCATCCGCGAATGCGGCGTTTTTGCTGAGCTGCTGCCAGCTTCGACGGCGGTTGAGAAGATTGCGGAGCGCAAGCCGAGGGCGCTGATCCTCTCCGGCGGGCCGGCCTCGGTCTATGAGCCAGGGGCGCCGGAGTTCCCGACCCAGCTGCTCGATCTCGAGATTCCGATGCTGGGGATTTGCTACGGGATGCAGGCGATGGTGCTGGCATTGGGTGGCCGGGTCGAGACCGCCGAGTCGGGTGAGTTCGGCCGCACCGATCTGGTGCTGCGCGAGGGCGGCGGTCGCCTCCTGGGCGGGCTGCCGGAGCAGCAGAGCTGCTGGATGAGCCACCGCGACGCCGTCTTCGCGGCGCCCGAGGGCTTCACCGCGCTGGCTTCCAGCCCGAGCTCGCCGGTCGCCGCCTGCGAGCTGCCCGACCGTGGCCTCTATGGCATCCAGTTCCATCCCGAGGTCGTTCACACCCCCTACGGGACCGAGATCCTGACCCGCTTCCTGCGCGACGTCGCCGGTTGCGAGCAGCAGTGGTCGCCGCAGTCGGTGATCGCCGAGCAGGTCGAGAAGATCCAGGCCCAGGTCGGCGACGGCAGGGTCATCTGCGGCCTCTCCGGCGGCGTCGACTCGTCGGTCGCGGCGATGTTGGTCCACAAGGCGGTGGGGGAGAAGCTGACCTGCGTCTTCGTCGACCACGGCCTGATGCGGATGAACGAGGCCGAGCAGGTGGTCGAGGCCTTCAGCGAGTTCGGCATCCCGCTCGTCCACGTCGACGCCGAACAGCGCTTCCTCGCCAAGCTGGCCGGCGAGGACGACCCGGAGCGCAAGCGCAAGATCATCGGCGGCGAGTTCATCCGCGTCTTCGAGGAGGAGGCGGAGAAGCTGGAGGGGGTCAACTTCCTGGTCCAGGGCACGCTCTACTCGGACGTGATCGAGTCCGGCGGGTCCGACCACGCGGCGACGATCAAGTCCCACCACAACGTTGGCGGGCTTCCCGACGACCTCGAATTCGATCTGGTCGAGCCGCTGCGGATGCTGTTCAAGGACGAGGTCCGCGCCGTCGGCACCGAGCTCGGCCTGCCGGAGCGGATGGTCTGGCGCCAGCCGTTCCCCGGCCCCGGCCTGGGGATCAGGATCGTCGGCGGTGAGGTCAACAAAGAGCGGCTGGACATTCTCCGCAGTGCCGACGCGATCCTGCAGGAGGAGATCCGCGCGGCGGAGCTCTACCGGCAGCTCTGGCAGTCCTTCTGCGTGCTGCCGGTGGTGCGTTCGGTCGGGGTCCAGGGCGATGGCCGCACCTACGCCTACCCGATCGTGATCCGCGCCGTCACCTCCGACGACGCCATGACCGCCGACTGGGCGCGGCTGCCCTACGACCTGCTCGAGCGCGTCTCCAACCGGATCATCAACGAGATTCGCGACGTCAACCGGGTCGCCCTCGACATCTCCTCGAAGCCGCCGGCGACGATCGAGTGGGAGTGACCGCGGCCGGAGGCTCCTAGGCCATCTCCTCCCGCGAGCCCGGGGTCTCGAAGCTGGCAACGCCGACGATCGCCGAGATCGCGCCCCATTCCTTGCTTCGCGTCAGCCGCTTGCGGCTCTCCGCCTGCACCGCCAGCACCTTGTCGATGGTTTCCTTCATCGTCGCCGTCACCTCTTCCCAGCCCCGCTGGTCGAGGAGGACCGGCATCCAGTGGAGCGTCGTGTCCTCGCGCCCGTCGATCGTCCCGGCCTCCAGCGCCGCCACCGCCCGGTCCATGAAGCTCTGCAGGGTGGCGCCGGAGATGCCGCCCAACAGGGCGCGCGGCACCCGCCGCCAGATCCGGTTGCCGATGAACGAGTGCGGCTCGGCCTTGTAGAAGTGCTCGGTGGCGCCGCGTCGCTGCGCCGTGTCGACCAGCTCCAGGCACCCACATTGAGCAAGAGCCCTGGTGTGGTAGGCGACGTGGCTGAGATCGGTATCGAGCTCGCTCGCGACGCGGTTTGGGCTCGCGACTCGTTCGCTCAGGCTTTCGAGGATCTTGATGCGTAGCGGGTGGGCCAGCGCCTTGACCAGGCGCTGATCGATCACTTCTGGGCGGTCTCTCTTCATCGGGGTGGCTCCTTCGGGGGGATAGGGCACTGCACACAGACTCTTGCTTAGACGAATGCATATTGAGTATTTGTAAAGCCACCAGTCCAACGCCGCAAATTGGTCGTTATTTGCGCCACGGAGGCTGATTCCGTGCGCGACCAGGTCAGCCGACCGAGGACAAAGCCAGGCCAAGCCGGTGCCTGCTCAGCTGTAGGCGTCCCACTTTTCGAGATAGGAGAGCGGGTCGAAGGGCGAGCCTCCTTCGTACCAGCCGGGTGCTCTCCAGATCTCGAAGTGGAGATGGCACGCTGACGAATCGCCGGTGTTGCCGACGATGCCGATCGGCTGGCCGGTGCGGACGGTTTCGCCGACCTGCAGCGGCGATGGTTCAGCCAGGTGGGCGTACATGAAGTCGTTGGGGCTGCCCCGGCCGTCGATGACCACGTAGTTGCCGGCGTTGGCCTCGTACTCGGCGTACTGGACGACGCCACCGCGGGCGGCGACCAGCGGCGTCCCGCAGGCCGCCATCACGTCCTGGCCCTGATGGGTGTGGCCGGACCTGGCGGCGCCGAAGCGACCGCCGCCGAGGCTGATTTCGTGACTGCCGAGGACCGGGAAGGCGTAGCCGTAGAGGGCGAAGCTGAGCCTCAGCGCGGTCGCCGCGGTCGCCCTGCGAGCCGCCGGGGCTTCGACCTGCGGCCCGATCCTGAAGCTGTAGCGGCCGTTGCGGGCCGGGCGTCCTTCGTTCGTGGTGCCGTCCCAGCGGATGCTGGTCGGGAGGTTGGGGGCGATGTCGTTGCGGTAGAAGCTTTTGACGATCGCGCCGGCCGCGTCGACGACGTCGACCCGCAGGTCGTTCTGGGGCTGGCTGCTGGCGATCGTGTAGCTGAGGCGGGGAAAGCGGAAGCCGAAGTAAAAGGACTTGCGCGGAGTCGTTTGGGCAGCGACGAGGCTGAGGGCGCCGGCACTGGGAGCGGCGGTCGGCGCGCCGGCGGGGCTGCTC
>JBAQZI010000009.1:0-2170 GCA_049790835.1 Solirubrobacterales bacterium | reverse complement strand
ATGTCGGCGTCGCCGGCGCGGATGATCCGCAAGGCGTCGCCGAGCGCGTGGGCGCCGGCGGCGCAGGCCGACACGACGCCGTAGGTCTGGCCGTGGAGACCGTGGCGCATCGCCACCGCGGCGGCCGCGGCATTGCCCATCATCAGCGGCACCGCCAGCGGCGAGACGGCCTTGGGCCCGCTTTCGATCAGCTTGCGCTGCTGTTCCTCCAGGGAGGGGAGGCCGCCGATGCCGGTGCCGATCACGCAGCCGACGCGGTGGGCCTCGTAGGGAAGCTCGCCCGCGCCGGCTTGTCCGAGCGCCTCCTCGGCGGCGGCGATCGCCATCTGCGCGAAGCGGTCCAGGCGCCGCGCCTCTTTCTTCGAGAGGAAGTCGAGCGGATCGAACTCGCGGCAGCGCCCGGCACCGTCCTCGATCCCGCACTCGCCGGCGCCCCAGCGCTCGATCAGCGGCTCGCTGCCGACCCCGAGTGGGGTGACCGCGCCGACGCCGGTGATGACGACTCGCCGGCTCATCCCGCCTTCGCCACCACCAGCTCGACCACGTCGCCGACCGTGCGGACGTCCTTGACGTCGTCGCCGCGCAGCTCGATGCCGAACTCGTCCTCGACGATCTGCGCCAGCTCGACCAGGTCGAGCGAGTCGACGTCGAGATCCTTCAGCGTCGCCTCGCGCGAGAGCGTCGCCCGCTCCGCTCCCAGCTCGACCAGACCGTCGAAGATCGTCTCCTCAACCCTGTCGGTGCTCACCTCTGTTGCCATTCGCTGCTCCTCTCGTCGCTCATGCGCTGAGCCCGCCGTCGACGGTCAGCGTCGTTCCGGTTACGTAGGCGGCCTCCTCGGAGGCCAGAAAGCCGATGCAGGCAGCGACCTCCTCGGGCCGGCCGACGCGGCGGGCGGGAATCGCCTCCGCCAGCTTGCCGTCGAGCCCCGCGGTGAGGGCGGTCTCGATCAGCCCCGGGGCGACGGCGTTGACGGTGACCCCGCGCCGCGCCACCTCGACGGCGACGGTCTTGGTCAAGCCGATCGCCCCGGCCTTGGAGGCGGCGTAGTTGGCCTGGCCGGCATTGGCCTTGGCGCCGACGATCGAGGCGACGTTGACGATGCGCCCGAAACGCGCCCGCAGCATCGACGGCAGCGCCGCGCGGATCGTGCGGAAGCTGCCGCCGAGGTTGACGTCGATCACCCGCTGCCACTGCTCGTCGTCGAGCTGCGGCGAGAGCCCGTCCAGCCGCAGGCCGGCGTTGTTGACCAGGACCAGGACCGGCCCGTGCTCGCCGGGCTCGAGCAGCGCGGGGACGTCGGCGGCGCCGGCGACGTCGCCGCGACAGGCTTCCGCCACGCCTCCGGCGGCCTCGATCTGGGCGACGACCGCGCGCGCCCCCTCCTCGTCCTCGCGAAAGTTGACCCGCAGCGGCCAGCCGCGCCCGGCCAGCTCCAGCGCCGTCGCCGCGCCGATCCCGCGCGAAGCCCCGGTGACCAGGGCGCAGCCGCTCCGCTGGGGGCTTGAGTCAGGCGGCATCGGCTTCGCTCCCCCACTCGACCACGGTCGCGCCCCAGGTGAGGCCGGCGCCGAAGGCGGCCAGCAGGACCCGGGAGCCGTCGCGCAGCGTTCCCGCCTGCCGCGCCGCGTCAAGCGCCAGCGGGATCGTCGCCGCCGAGACGTTGCCGTAGCGGCCGATGCAGTCGACGATCCGCTCCGGCGTCAGCACCAGGCGGGCGCCGATCGCGCTGAGGATCCGGGCGTTGGCCTGGTGGTAGACGAAGAGGTCGATCTCGGAGAGCGGTCTCCGCGCCGCCGCGGCCGCCGCCAGCGAGACCTCCGACATCCGCTCGACCGCGTGGCGAAAGGTCTCGTGGCCCTGCATCCGCAGCAGCCCCTCCTCGCGCCCGGCCCGGATCAGGTCGGCGTTGGCGCCGTCGGCCCCGAGCACGACCGGGCCGATCCGCCCGCGGCCGGCGCCGCGCACCACGACCGCGCCGGCACCGTCGCCGAAGAGAGGCGCGGTGCCGCGGTCCTCCTGGTCGACGATCCGGCTCATCAGGTCGGCGCCGACGACGAGGATCGTCCCGGCCCGCCCCGACTCGATCTGGGCGCAGGCCAGCGAGAGCGCCGAGACGAAACCCGTGCAGGCGGCGTTGACGTCGATCGCCCCGGCGCCGTGGGCGCCG
>JBAQZI010000008.1:0-30469 GCA_049790835.1 Solirubrobacterales bacterium | reverse complement strand
GACCAGGGGTCGACATATCGGCCCATCGGCGGGCAGTTCTAGGCGAGGAGCTTGGCCTTGGCCTTGTCGAACTCCTCGGCTGAGAGGGCGCCCTTTTCCTTGAGGTCGTTGAGCTTGTGGAGTTCGTCGGCCGGAGAGGCATGGGCCTGCGTCTGCACGTATTCGTCGAAATGCTTTTTCGCGTCCGCCTGGGCTTTGATCGTGCGGTCGCGCATGCCGCTGCCGCGGGCGATCAGGTAGATCAGCGCGGTCAGGAACGGGATGAAGACGAGGAAGAAGACCCAGGCGGCCTTCGCCCATCCGGAGAGCTCGTGATCGCGGAAGAGATCGGAGATGATCGTGATCAGGATCCAGATCCAGATCACGAAGAAGAAGATCTCGAAGGTGAGGAGAAGAAGTTCTCCAAGTGAGATGTCGGCGAACGGCAACAAGGGTGCTTCCTTTCGTAAAAGCGGCGTTTAGCGGCGGAAAGCCGCTTTCTCATTTCCTACGCTAACTGAGACGCTGACAGAACAACGCCACCGCGACCGAGGTCGCGAGGTTGAGGCTGGAGACGCCCTCGCGCATCGGGATCGCGATGCGGGCGTCGGCGCGCTCGAGCAGCTCGGCGCTGATGCCGTGGCGCTCGGTCCCGAAGGCCAGCACGGCCCGCGCCGGCAACCGGTCCGAGCGCAGCTCCTCCCCCTCCGGGTCGATCGCCAGCAACGGCCGGTCGCTGACCGGCAGCGCTTCGATCGAGGTGACAGGCAGGGCGAAGTGCAGGCCGGCGGCGCCGCGCACGGCGTCCGGGTACCAGGGGTCGTTCTCGCCGGTGGTCAGCACCGCCGCCGCATCGGCCGCCGCGGCGACCCGGATGCAGGCGCCGATGTTGCCCATGTTCTTCGGCTGCTCGAGCAGGACCACGGGCGCCGGTCGCGGCTCGGCGAGCACGGCGGCGAGGTCGACCGGTGGGCGGCGGGCGATCGCGACCACCCCCGTGCGCGGCACCAGCGGCGCCAGGTCGGCGAGGTCCTCGGGCTCGATCCTCTCCACCCGGCCACCGAGCCGCCCCTCCAGGTCGGGCGCCAGCTGACCCGCCAGCCGCTCGAGGCCATCCGGATCGACCGCGACCGCCTCGACCAGCTCGGCGCCGAAGCGCAGCGCGTGCTTGAGGGCGTGGAAGCCCTCGATGACGGTCAGCTCCGGGTCGCGCCGCGCTTTGCGGAAGCGCACCGTGAGGTCATGGCCCATGGCGCCATCATGACTCGATTCAGGGGGACTGCACGAGCCGGTCACGACCCGCGGCCTTGGCTCGGTAGAGGGCGCTGTCCGCCCTGTCGACCAGCTCGTCGGTCGTCTCGGCGTAGTCCCAGCAGGCGAGGCCGGCCGAGCAGGTCAGCCCGCCAGGGGTGGCCCGCCGCAGCCGTTCGACGGTCTCCGCCGCCTGCTCCAGCGGGCAATCCGGGAGGACGACGAGGAACTCCTCGCCGCCGAAGCGCACGATCGTGTCCTCGCCACGCAGCACCAGGTCCCAGCCGATTGCGCATTCGCGCAGGACGGCGTCGCCGGCGAGGTGGCCGTTGGCGTCGTTGTAGGCCTTGAAGTGGTCGATGTCGACGATCGCCAGGCAGAGGTCCGATCCGGCCCGGCGCGCCCGTGCCATTTCGCGCGGCAGCTGCTCGTCGAGCCCGCGCCGGTTGGGGAGCCCGGTGAGAGCGTCGCTGCGAGCCAGCACCGCCACCTCGGTCAACAGGTTCTCGCGTTCGGACTCGACCCGCTTCAGGGGGGTGACGTCGGTGGCGCGGGCATAGATCAGCGACTCGTCCGGGGCCAGCGTCGAGCTCCAGCGCAGCCAGTGCCAGCTGCCGTCCTTGGCCAGGTAGCGGTTCTCGAAGCCGACCGTGCGGGCGCCTTCGAAGAGGCTCGCTGCCTCGGCTTCGGTGCGTTTGCGGTCCTCCGGGTGGACGAGCTCGAGGAACGGGCCCGCCCGCAGCTCCTCTCTGCTGTAGCCAAGTGACTCTTCCCAGGCCGAGTTGAGCTCGACGAAGTAGCCCTCCATGTCGGCGGTGCAGAGCATGTCGTGGGAGAGGTCGAAGAAGCGCCGCGCCCGCAGATCGGCCTTTGTGCGGCGGGCGACGATGGCGCTGGTCAGGGCCATCACGACCGAGAGTGAGACGGCGGTGAAGAGCCAGCGGGTCAGCGGCGAGTAGCCGCCGGTGCCTTCGACCACGACCAAGGCCACGGCGTAGACGCCGAGCAGCCAGGCGAGATGGGCAATCGCCAGGTGCCGCGGGAGGAAGTAGGCGGCGATCAAAGTCGCCCAGACGTAGATCGAGCCGTACTGGCCGACGGCGACGCCGCTCTCCCAGATCAAGAGGGCGGCCGCCGCCGTGGTGGCGGCCAGGGCCAAGTGGGCGACCGCGACCGGGATGTGACGGGAGAGGGTCCAGCAGAGCAGTCCGGCAATGGCCATGACGACGGCGGTGCCGATCAGCGCCTCGGTATTGCCACCGCTTGGATGGGGCAGGACGAGCGAGAGAGCGACGAGGCCGGCACCGGCGCCGAGCAGCGCCCCGACGGCGCGAGCTTCCGAACGTCCGGGGCCCCGCGGCTCCTCCCGATTTTTGGGAATCGACACCAAGTCGGCTATCCATCGGCAACGACCGCCGATCCGTGAAGTACCGCAGGATTTATCCTAGGCCGGGTCTAGCGCACGACCTCGAACTGGCTCATCAAGCCGTGGTCCTCGTGGTCGAACATGTGGCAGTGGATGACGAACTTGCCGCTGTGGTCGCTGAAGTGGCCGGCGATGCGGATCCGTTCGCCGGGATAGACGAAGAAGGTCTCCTTGAGACAGTCTTCCCAGGGCGGCGGAGGCCTGCCGTCGCGGGCCAGCAGGTACCAGTCGCTGTGGTGCAGGTGCATCACGTGGGCGACGCTGGTGCGGTTGACCAGCTCCCAGACCTCGGTCGTGCCGAGCCGTGGGAAGGCATCGGCACGAGCCGGGTTGAAGGTCTTGCCGTTGATCAGCCAGGTGGTCCTGAAGAGGCCGCCGACGGCGACCTCCCAGGTGTGGTCGGGCTTGTCGTCGCGGCGCTTGCGCGCCCGCAGCGCCCACTCCGGCAGCGGCCGCAGCCGGCGCGGGACCCGGGTTCGGTCGGGCACCCGGCCGGGCTCGACCCGGAACTGCATCAGGGCACCAACATAGGCGCGGGCACCATCGGGGTTGCGACCGCCGTGGCGGCTGCTGCGCAGCTCCACCGCCTCGCCCGCGGAGCCGGCGAAATCGACGACCACCTCGGCCCGCTCGCCGGGCCCGATCAGGATCCGATCGCGGCGGATCGGCCCCGGCATCAGGCCGCTGTCGCTGCCGATCTGGATCATCGGCGCCCCGTTGGAGAGGTGGAAGCCGAAGGACTGGAACTGGGAGACGTTGAGGACCCGCAGCCGGTAGCGGCAGGCCCTGACCCGGTGATGGGGCATGAAGGCGCCGTTGACCAGGACGCTCCGGCCGGCGATGCCGTCGGCGGGGACCTGCAGGCCGCCCTCGAAGGGATTGGCGAGCTGGTTGTGACGGTCGAAGCTGCGGTCGGCGATCATCAGCGGGATGTCGCGCTCGCCGCGCGGCAAGGGCAGCGATTCCTCGAGCTCGTCGTCGACGATCCACATCCCGGCGAGGCCGCGCCAGGCATGCGGAGCGGTCCTGTCGAGGCGATGGTCGTGGTACCACTGGAACGCGGCCCGTTCCGGTCGGCCGTCCTCGCGCAGGTCGAAGACGTACTTCTTGCTTCGTCCCGGCGCCAACAGCAGGTCGTTGCCGGACTCGCGGGCGGAGAGGCCCTTGGGGATGCGGCAGAAGTAGGAGATCGGCTGCGACCTGGTCAACCCGCCGGGCTGGCCGTCGAACTGGCTGCGATTGTGGCCGCCGTGGAGGTGGACCGAGAGCTCGCCGACCTCGGCCGGCAGTTCGTGGTGAAAGGTGACCTCGGTGCGCTGGCCGGCGGGGCGGCGAACCGTCGGGCCGGGGAAGGTGCCGCCGTAGGTCCACAGCTTCGTCTTGCGGCCGGGGAGGATCTGCGCCTCGGCCACGCGGATCGGGATCTCGATCTCGGCGCCGGTCAGCTCGCGCGGGATCGGCAGCCGTGCCTGGAACGGCACCGCGGCGACAGCGCTCGGCGTCTCCCCCCCGAACGGGAGCAGCGTCTCGAGCTGCCGGCGCTGGGGCACCATCAGTGCCAGCGCGCCACCGCCCAGGGCGCCGAGAAAAGCTCGGCGCCCGAGGCGAGGCGTGGATTCGGAGTTCCCGGACGTGCCGCTAGCTGCCGGCAGGCAGGACCGTGGTCTTGCCCTGCATCTCAGGATGGATCGCGCAGATGAAGTAGAGCGTCCCGGGCTGAGCCGTCACCTGCTCGGTGACGGAGGTGCCTTCCTTCTTTTCGCCGGTGAACCAGGAATCGCCCTTCTTGCTGTTGTTCCCCATCGTGCTCCAGCCCTCCGGGCCGGCTTTGACCGGGTTGATCGTGATCTTTTCGGTTTTCGGGCTGAAGCCGTGCCATTTGGCGATCGACATGCAGATGTGTTTCGGCGTGAAGCAGCTTTTGGCGGCTTTCAGCGTTTTCGGCAGGGTCGCCTGAGTGACCAGCGAGAAGGTGTGCGGGCCAACTTTCTTCGGGTTGGTTTCGTTGATCACCTTGAGCTCGTCACCCTGATGCACGGTCGCCGGAGCGACGAATCCGAGGTCGCCTTTTTCGACGTTCATGGTGATCGTCTCGGTGACGCCGGTGGGCGTGACGGCGGCAGCGGCCAGACCGGGTCCAAATGCGGCGAGCATGACTGCGGCGGCGGCGACCGCCAGGACGAGATGCTTTTTCAAAAGATTCCTTTCAGGTTGTGCGGGAGTCGCACAAGGTAATGCCCGGTCCGGCGTAGTTCAAGGCTTCGCAGAGCGGATTGCGGCTACCTGTAGCCTGTGCCGCCGATGGCCAGCTTTCTCCACACCTGCTACCGGATCGGCGACATCGACCGCTCGGTCGCCTTCTACGCGAAGCTCGGCTTCGAGGAGGTGGCGCGGATGCCGATCGGCGACGAGGCGATCAACGTCTTCATGGGCATGCCCGGCGAGGACCCGCGCCTGGAGCTGACCTACAACCACGGCGTCGACTCCTATGAGCTCGGCAGCGGCTACAACCACATCGCCCTCGCCGTCGACGACCTCGATGGGGCCCTGGAGCGGCTCGCCGGCGAAGGCATCGAGCCCGAGAAGCCCCCCTACCGCCCCGGCGCCCGCACCGAGGGCCATCGCATCTGCTTCGTCCGCGACCCGGACGGCTACCGCATCGAGCTGATCGGCGAGTAGCCGCGCGGTCCTAGCCGGGGCTGATGCCGCCGCCGGAGGGCCCCGGAGTGCTGGGAGCAGGGGTGGGTTCCGGGCTCGGAGCCGATTCCGCTTCGGGGGCGGCTTCATCGGAAGATTCCTCTTCGCCGGCTTCCTCTTCGCCGTCCTCGTCCTTCGAGCTCTCTTCTTCTTCTTCGCCTTCGTACGTTTCTTCTTCTTCGTAGCCGCTCGAGTAGCCGGACGAGCTGGTGTCGCTGTCGAGGCCGGAGAGTTCGGGCAGGCCGTCGGGGACTTCGAATTCCGGGCACTCGCCTTCGTGGGCGGCTGACATGAAGGACTGCCAGATCGGGCCGGCCGTCGGACCGCCGTAACCGGTGTATTCGCGTGACTGCGGGTGCCCGACCCAGACGGCGGTCGAGAACAGCGGCGTGTAGCCGACGAACCAGGCGTCCGACTCTTCCTCCGAGGTGCCGGTCTTGCCGGCTTCGGCGCCGCAGCCGATCGAGGTGTAGCCGGCGCCGGTCCCGGAGGTGATCACACCCTCCAGGATCCTCGTCACTTCGTAGGCCTCGCCCGGCGTCAGCACCCGCTCACCCTCGTCGGCGCCGGACTCGTCGACCTTGCCGTTGGGGAACTCGACTTTGCTGATCGCGGTCGGGTCGTGGTGGATGCCGCCGTTGGCGAGGGTCGCGTAGGCGTCGGCCATCTCCAGCGGCGTCACTCCTTCGGCGAGGCCGCCGATCCCCTCTGCCGGCACCGATTCCAGCGACGAGGTGATCCCCATTTCTTCGGCCGTCTGGGTCACGTTCTCAGGGCCGACGTCGAGGTCGAGCTGGGCGAAGATGGTGTTGACGGAGTGCACGGTCGCATTGACCAGGTCCATCGTGCCGCCGCCGTCACCCTCGGCGTTGTTGACGGTCCAGGTGCCGCCACCAGGCAGCGAGAGGGTTTTCGGCGAGCTGCCGTCGTAGTAGGTGCTGTCGGGGTCGATCCCCTGCTTGATCGCCGCGGCGAGGACGAAGGTCTTGAAAGAGGAGCCGGGCTGGCGATGGGCCTGCCAGGCGTAGTTGAACTGAGCTTCGCTGGCGTAGCCTTCGGTCGAGGCGAGGGCGACGATCTCACCCGTCTCGGGGTTGACCGAGGCGAGGCCCGCCGCCGGCCCGCCTTCCGGATAGCAGACGTAACACGAGTTCTCGACCGCTTCCTCGGCCTTGGCCTGGAGGTCCGGGTCGATCGTCGTGTAGGCCTTGAGGCCGCCGTTGCGGACGGTGTTGATCCCGTAGCGCTCGATCAGCTGCTGCTGGACCAGGTCGAAGAGGAAGGCGTCGTGGATAACCTGATACTTGTCGCCGGGGTCGAGGCCGAGGCCCTTGTCGATCGCCTCGCTGTATTCCTCGGTGCTGATGTAGTCCTCCTCCTCCATCGACTGCAGCACCTCGTTGCGCCGCTCCGTCGCCGCCGCCGGGTCGAGGAAGGGGTTGTATTCCGAGGGCGCCTGCGGCAGGCCGGCGATCAGCGCCGACTCGGTCAGGTTGAGGTCCTTGGCCGGTTTGCTGAAGTAGGTCTGCGCCGCCGCCTCGGCCCCCACCGCCGTCTGCCCTTCGACCGTGCCGTAGGGCGAGGTGTTGAGGTAGGCGGTGAGGATCCAGTCCTTGTCGTGGGCTTCCTCCATCTCCTGGGCGAGATGGGCTTCGATCAGCTTGCGCTTGATCGTGTGGTCGGGGTCCTGGATGTAGAGGTTGCGGACCAGCTGCTGGGTGATCGTCGAGGCGCCCTGGACCGGCTTGCCGCCGGCGAGGATGTCCTTCCAGGCGGCGCGGGCGATGCCTTCGGGGTCGATCGCGCCGTGCTTGTAGAAGTTCTTGTCCTCGATCGCGAGCGTCGCCTCCTTGAGCGTGTCCGGGAGCGCCCGTTCGGGGACCGGCTGGCGGATGTTGTCGGAGCGGATGAACCCGATCAGGCTGCCGTCGGCGGCGTAGATCGCCGAGGAGCGGCCCTTCTGGACCGGCTGCAGGCTGGAGAGCGGCGGCGCCGAGTTGTAGACGCTGAGCGCCCAGGAAGCGCCGATGCCGCCGGCGACCGCGACGATTCCCCCGACGACGATGAGCGGGATCGCGAGCTTGTGCCAGCGGGAAGCGGGCGGCTTGCGCCGTCGCCTGCGAATACGGGTAGCCATCGGGGCCAGCGATTGTAGAGAGGGGCTGACTCCGGCCTGTCTTGCGGGACAACGCCGCAATCCAGCTTGCCGAGCGGATAGGCTCGCGCCGCTGCGGCATTCAATGGGGAGAGCGGTTTTGAAGAGAGGAGAGCTGTGAAACTCGTGATCGGCATTGTCCGGCCCGAGCAGGCGAACGAGGTGCTGGAGGCGCTTTACCGGGCCGAGGTCAAGGGCTTCTCGGTCAGTCGCGTGCAGGGGCATGGCGGTGAGCTCGACCGGGTCGAGACCTACCGCGGCACCACCGTGAAGATGGGGCTCTCCGAGAAGGTCCGCTTCGAGGTCGCCGTCTCCGATTCCTTCGTCCAGACCACGGTCGAGGCCCTCTGCGAGGGCGCTCGCACCGGTGAAGTCGGCGACGGCAAGATCTTCGTCGTGCCGCTGGAGCAGGCGGTCCGCATCCGCACCGGCGAGCCCGACGAGGCCGCCGTGACCCCGGTGGCGAAATGACGTTCGCCGCGATCGACACCGGCGATACCGCTTGGATGCTGGCCGCGACGGCGCTCGTCCTGCTGATGACGCCGGCGCTCGGCCTCTTCTACGCCGGCCTCGTCCGCTCCAAGAACACCCTCAACACCTTCATGATGTGCGTCGCCGCGATCGCGATCGGCGGCGTCACCTGGGCGCTCGTCGGCTACTCCCTCGCCTTCGACGGCGAAGGCGCGCTGATCGGCGGGCTCGGGCACTTCGCCCTCGACGGCGTCGGCTTCGAGCCCCGGGGGGAAGGGACCATCCCCCACCTCCTCTTCATGGCCTTCCAGGGGACCTTCTGCATCATCACCGTGGCGCTGATCTCCGGCGCCGTGGTCGAGCGCATGCGCTTCGGCGCCTTCATGGTCTTCGCCGCGCTGTGGTCGGTCGTCGTCTACGCCGTGCTCGCCCACTGGGCCTTCGGCGGCGGCTGGCTGGCCGAGCAGGGGACGCTCGACTTCGCCGGCGGCGTCCCGGTCGAGATGGGCTCCGGCTTCTCGGCCCTCGCCGCGGCACTCGTGGTCGGCGCCCGCAAAGACTACGGCCGGCAGGCGCTGCTCCCCCACAACGCGATGTACGTGCTGCTCGGCGCCGGCCTGCTCTGGTTCGGCTGGTTCGGCTTCAACGGCGGCAGCGGTCTCGGAGTCGGCGACGCCAGCATCCTCGCCTTCGTCAACACGCTGCTGACGCCGGCCTGCGCGCTGATCACCTGGTTCGTCCTCGACCTGGTCCGCGGCCGCAAGGTGACCGCGATCGGCGCCGCCACCGCGATCATCGTCGGCTGCGTGCTGATCACGCCCGCAGGCGGCTTCATCAGCCCCGGCTGGGCGATGGTGCTCGGGTTCCTCGGGGCGCTGCCGTGCTACGCGATGATCATGTGGAGGCCGCGCACCCGCGTCGACGAGACGCTCGACGTGCTCGCCGCCCACGGCCTCGCCGGCTTCACCGGCATCCTCTTCCTCGGCCTGGTCGCCCAGGTCGGCTGGAACGGGGTCACCGACGGCCTCTTCTACGGTGATGCCGGCCAGTTCTGGTCGCAGGTAGTGGCGGTGATCGTCACCCCCGCCTATGCCTTCATCGCGACCTTTGTCCTGCTGAAGCTGGTCGGCGCGGTGATGCCGCTGCGGGCGACGGAACGCGATGAGGCGATCGGCATGGACGTCGTCCAGCACGGCGAGGAGGCCTACGTCACCGGCGAGGGCGCGATCCTCGTCCTGCCCGATGGCGACGACCACCCGATCGAGGTTCCGGTGGCCAATCCGGGGTAGCGGCTAAGCGCGCAGCTTGTAGCCGCGGGAGAAGAGGCGCAGGTTGACGGCGAAGAGGACCGCGGTCGCCGTGAAGAGGGCCAGCATCGAGAGCGCGATGTTGGCTTCGGTGTAGCCGACGAAGCCGTAGCGGACGAGGTTGATCATGTAGTAGATCGGGTTGAAGTGGGTCAGGGTCTCGAACGGCTGCGGCAGCAGTTCGGCCGAGTAGAAGACGCCGCCGAGGAAGATCAGCGGCTGCAGGACGAAGGTCTGGGCGAAGGAGACGTCGTCGAACTGCTCGGCGCGGACGCCGATCAGGACGCCGAGCTGGGAGAAGAAGAAGCCGACCAGGAAGAGGGACGGGACCAGGACGAGGATGTGCTCGACCGGCAGGTCGACCAGGAACGACGAGGCGACGAAGGTGAGCAGAGCGACGATCAGGCCGCGCATGAAGCCGCCGAGCGAGAAGGCGAGCAGCAGCTCCAGCGGCGAGGCGGGTGAGGAGAGCTGGTCCTGGATCGCCCCCTGGAACTTCTGCTGCAGGATCGAGGAGGAGTTGTTGGTGAAGGCGTTGATCGACCAGGCCATCATGATCAGGCCGGGGATCACGAAGACCACGTAGTCGATCCCGTGCAGCTCGCCGACCCGCGAGCCAAGGGCGGCACCGAAGACGGAGATGTAGAGGAAGGTTTCCAGCAGCGGCGCGCCGATCGTCTGCTTTTTGATCTTCATGAAGCGGCTGACCTCGCGCCGCCAGAGGGTGAAGAGGCGGATCTGGGCGGCGCTCACGTGATCGCCTCGGCCCCGACGTGGGAGCGCGAGAGCTCCTTGCGGCCGACCAGGGCCAGGTAGGCGTCCTCGAGGTTGGGGACGCCGTAGCGGTTGGCGAGCTCGCGGCTGCTGCCCTGGGCGACGATTTCGCCGTTGTTGATGAAGGCGATCTTGCCGCAGAGCTGCTCCGCCTCCTCCAGGTAATGGGTGGTGAGCAGGATCGTCGTCCCCTCCCCGTTGATCCGCTGCACGTAGTGCCAGAGCTCGAGCCGCAGCTCGATGTCGACGCCGGCGGTCGGCTCGTCGAGGATCAGCAGGCGCGGACGGTGCATCAGGGCGCGGGCGAGGATCAGCCGCCGCTTCATCCCGCCCGACAGATTGCGGGTGCGTTCGTGGCGCTTCTCGGTCAGCGAGAAGATCTCCAGCAGCTCCTTGGTCCGCTCGCGGCGCTCGCGCCCCGGCATCCCGAAGTAGCCGGCGTGGTAGTCGAGCGTCTCCTCGACGGTGAGGAACCAGTCGATGTTGAGCTCCTGCGGGGCCAGGCCGACCGCCTGGCGGGCCTCGCCGTAATGATCGATCGCGTCGTGGCCGAAGACCTCGATCGCGCCCGAGGTCGGCTGCGCCAGCCCGGTCGCGCAGTGGATCAGGGTCGACTTGCCGGCCCCGTTGGGTCCGAGCAGGCCGAAGAACTCGCCCGGCTCGATGTCGAGGGAGACGCCGCGCAGCGCCTCCACCCCGGCCGGGTAGCGCTTGACGAGGTCGGTTATGTGCAGAGCCTTGTCGGAACTGCCGTCGGCTGAGTGTGGGGCGGTGTCGCTCACGCGCCCAATCTATTGAGGCGGCGGCTCCGGCCTCAGCTGCCCGCGGCGGTCCTGACCAGAACGTCGTTCATCTTCCTCATCGCCAGCTCGTAGAGCGGCGGACAGAAGCGCTGGGCCCAATAGCCGACGCGGATGTCGGGCGAGGTGAAGACGAGGTAGCGGTCCTTCTCGATCCCCTCGAGGACCTTGTCGGCGACGTGCTCCGGGCTGACCGCCCGCTTCTCGAAGCGCGCTTTGAGCCTGCGGATCCGCGGGTTCTCGGGGTCGACGCCGACGATCCTGACGCTCTCGACAAGCGGCGTCCGCACCCCGCCGGGGCAGACCAGGCTGACCCCGATGCCGTGGCGGCGCAGGTCGAAGCGCAGCACCTCGGAAACGCCGCGCAGACCGAACTTGCTGGCGCTGTAGGCGGCGTGCCAGGGGAGGCCGAGGAGGCCGGCGGCCGAGGAGACGTTGACGACGTGGCCGCCGCGGCCAGCCGCGATCATCGGCGGCACGAAGCACTCGAGGACGCTGACCGGGCCGACCAGGTTGACGTCGATCATCTGCTGCCAGTCGCTGTGCTCGAGCTTGTCGATCGTCCCCCAGGTGGAGACGCCGGCAACGTTCATGACCACGTCCATGCTGCCGTGGGCGGCGTGGACCTCAGCGGCCAGGGCGGCGACGGCGTCGTGGTCGCGGATGTCGAGCGCCTGGGCGTGGCTGACCTTGCCGGCGCGGCCGATCTCGGCGGCGGCCCGCTCCAGCCCCTCGGCGTCGATGTCGGTCAGGTAGAGGTCGGCGCCCTTTCGCGCCGCGGCGAGCGCGGTCGCGCGGCCGATGCCGCTGGCGGCGCCGGTGACGAAGCAGCGCCTGCCGCTGAGGCTCTCGATCGCCACGTCGCTACCCGAGCCGATCCTGGGCGCGCTCTGGCTCGACGCCAAGCGAGTTAAGGGTCATCGCCAGCATCTCGTAGTGGCCGATCAGCATGCAGAGCTCGATCAGGTGGACCTCATCCAGATGGCGGGTCAGCTGCGCCCAGAGCTCGTCGCCGATCCGGCCATCGACATGCAGCTCGTCGGCGGCGTGCAGGAGTAGCGCCTGGCGCTCGCTCCATCCCCCGGCCTCGGATCCCAGACGCACCTGGGCGATTTCCTCCGCACTGAGCCCGGCCCGCTTGCCCAGCCGCTCGTGGTGCCCCCACTCGTACTCGCAGTCGGTGTTGTGGGCGACGCGCAGGATCATCAGCTCGGCATCGACGCGTGGCAGCTTGCCGCCCGGCATCAGCGCGCCGGCGAACCAGAGCCAGCGCCGGAAGAGGCCGTGGTGGCGAGCCAAGGTGGTGAAGATGTTCGGCGGCCTGCCGCCGGTGGCGAGCCCGAGCACCCTGACGATGCCGGCATTGACCCAGCCGATCTCGCGGCGGGTGCCGGGACGAATCCGCGCGCTGCTCCCTACTGCCACACGCTGACCGTAACCCACCAGGGGGCGTGTCTGAGGTTGACCCCCATATGTGGCGGGAAAACTCAGACACGCCCCTATATAAGTCAGCGATGGCCGCCCCCCTGCTCGCCGTCGATACGCCTTCGATGCTGTTCCGCGCCTTCTACGCGCTGCCGAGCAAGATCGTCGGGCCGGACGGGAAGCCGGTCAACGCTTTGCTGGGGACGGCGAACCTGATCCTCAAGGAGGTCGAGCTCCACCAGCCGCGCGCCGTCGCCCTCTGCTTCGGGCCCGACGCGGCCAGCTACCGGACCGAGCTCTACCCGGCGTACCACGCCGAGCGCGAGGCGGCGATGCCAGACGAGCTGGCGCCGCAGTTCGGGCAGGCGCGCGACTTCTTCGAAGCCTTCGGCTGGACCGTCGCCACCAGCGACGACCTCGAGGCCGACGACCTGCTCGGCACCTACGCCGAGCGCGAGGCCGCGGCCGGCGGCCACGCCCTGCTGCTGACCGGCGACCGCGACATGTACCAGTGCGCCGGCGACGGGGTGACGGTGCTCTACGTCCGCACCGGCGGCAAAGGCGCCGAAGCGGTCGGGCCGGACCAGGTGCGCGAGCGCTACGGCATCGGCCCCGAGCTGGTCCCCGACTTCATCGCCCTGCGCGGCGACCCCTCCGACGGCTTGCCCGGAGCCAAGGGCGTCGGGCCGAAAGGCGCGGCGGAACTGCTGCGCAAGCACGGCTCCCTCGAGGGCGTGCTCGACAGCGCGATCCGCGAGCAGCGCCCGAAACTGCGAGCCGCCCTGATCGAAGGCCGCGAGGACCTGCTCGCCTTCAAGGACATCGCGACCCTGCGCGACGCCGGCGTGGATCCTCCGCCCGACACGCCGACCGACTGGTCCAGCGCCGCTACCGCGGCCCGCAAACACGGCATGAACCGCCTGGCCGAGCGTCTGGAGCAGTCAGCCTGATGCAACTGGGCGCGCGGTCAGGCGCGCAGTGCCTGGGCGAGGCCCCAGGCGGAAACGATCGCCCAGACGCTCTCGAGCAGGACGAAGCCCCACTGTGAAGAGTGGACCGCGAGCACGGTGAGGATCGCCGAACCGACCAGGTTGAGGGCGAGGTAGAGCCGCGAGTCCGGGCGCATGCGCTCGAACTGGACCGCCGCGAAGGCGGCGAGAATCAGCAGCGCGCCGACGACCTGGATCACCTGGTCCATCGCCGGAGCCTAGAGACGCCGAGTACGGTTGGTCGGTGCTCTCAGCCCAGATCCCATGGCGTGGCCCGGGGCCCGGCCGTCCCGACCTGCCCCTCCCTCCCGCTCCGATGCCGCTGCGCCGCGACGGACAGACCCGCAAGCGCTGGCGCTACATCGGCGTCTTCGGCGAGCAGGTGATGCTCTGCGCCGCGCGCGCCGAGGTCGGCCCGCTGGGCCAGTCGTTCTGGGTGATGTGGGACCGCCAGGGACGGCGCCACGACGCCCGTACGACCCTGCGCCCGGGTAGCCGCGAGGTGCGCATGGACGGCGCCAGCCTCGAGATCGACTCGCCCGGCCTGCGCGCCAGCCTGCGCCTCGGCGAGATCGCCCCGATCGAATCGATCTGCCCCAGCGGCTCCGGCTGGGGCTGGACCCGCAAGCGCGCCGGCGTCCCGGTCGAGGGCACCGTCGAGATCCCCGGCAAGCGCTGGGAGATCTCCGCCCACGGCGTCGACGACGAGTCGGCGGGCTACCACCAGCGTCACACCAGCTGGCACTGGTCGGCCGGGGTCGGCCGCGCCGGCGACGGTCGCGCCCTGGCCTGGAACCTGGTCGAGGGAGTCAACGACCCGCCCGCGAACAGCGAGCGGGCGATCTGGGTCGAGGGCGAGCCGAGCGAGCCGCCGCCGGTCTCCTTCGAGGGCATGGACGCCATCGACCTCGGCGCCGGCGACCGCCTCGACTTCGCCACCGAGTCCCGCCACGCCCGCGACGAGAACTTCGTTCTGCTCAGCTCCCGCTACCGCCACCGCTTCGGAACCTTCTCCGGCTCGCTCGGGGGCCTCGAGCTCGCCGAAGGCTTCGGCGTGATGGAGGAGCACGACGCGGTCTGGTGACGTATCCCCCCCCCCCGCAGCTTTTTAGCCCCTATAGGGGCCACAACTCTGCAGTCGCCGCCGCGGCCAGCGTCCGCGCGATCAACGCCCGGGTCTCGGCCGGGTCGATCACGTCGTCGAGCTCGAACAGCGCCGCGGCGTTGAGCGCCTTCGCGTTCTCTTCGGCCGCGGCGGTGAGGTCGCGGACGCGCCGCTCGCGCTCGGCCTCGTCGGCGATCGCCTCCAGCTCCTTGCGCAGCGCCAGTCGCACCGCTCCCTCCAGGCCCATCGGGCCCAGATGGGCGCCCGGCCAGGCGACCGTGAGCAGCGGCTCGTGCAGGCTGCCGCCGACCATCGCCTGCGCGCCCAACCCGTAGCCGCGGCGCAGGATCACGGCGATCAACGGCACCCGCAACGCCGCCCCGGCGACCAGCAGCCGCGAGGCGTGGCGGACCAGGCCGGTCGCCTCGGCGTCCGGCCCGACCATGAACCCGGGCGTGGCGACCAGCGAGACGACCGGCAGCCCGAAGTTGTCGCAGAGCTGCAGGAACCGCGCCGCCTTGTCGGAGGCGTCGCTGGTGATCGCCCCGGCGACATGGCGGGAATCGTTGGCGATGAAGCCGAGCGGCCGCCCCTCGATCCGCGCCAGCGCCGTCACCAGCTCCGGCGCGAAGCGCTCGCGCAGGAAGGTGACCGAGCCCTCGTCGGCGAGGGTCTCGATAACGGGCGCCACGGCGTAGGCGCGCCGCGCGCGCTCCGGGATCGCCTCGCGCAGCCGCGCCTGGTCCGGCGCCACGCCCGCCGGCGTCGTCCCCTGGAAATAGCCGAGCAGGCGCTTGGTCACCGCCGTCGCCTCCGCCTCGTCGGCGACGACGACGTCGACGACGCCGTTGCCCGCCTGCATCGCGATCGGCCCGACCTCGTCGGGATCGACTTTGCCCAGGCCGCCACCCTCGATCATCGCCGGCCCGCCCATGCCCAGCGAGACGTTCTCGGTCGCCACGATCAGGTCCGAGCAGCCGGCGATCACGGCGTTGCCGGCGAAGCAACGCCCGGCGACGACGGCGATCCGCGGCACCAGGCCCGACAGCTTCGCCCAGAGCGCGAAGGCCCGCGTGTCGAGCGCCGAGACGACGGGGTAGTCGGTGTCGCCAGGCCGGCCGCCCCCACCCTCGGCGTAGAAGACGGTCGGCAGCCGCATCCGCTCGATCAGCTCGAAGAGACGGTCCTTCTTGCGGTGCCCCAGCGCCCCCTGCGTCCCGGCCATGACCGTGTAGTCGTAGGAGAGGACCGCGCAGGCGGCGCGGTCGCCGAACAGCTTGCCGTTGATCCGCGCGGTGCCGCCGACGAGCCCATCGGCCGGCGTCCGCGCGATCAGGTCGTCGACCTCGCGCCGCCCGCGCTGGGCGGCGATCGCGAAGCGCCCGTACTCGACGAAGCTGCCCGGGTCGATCAGGTCGGCGACGTTCTCCCGCGCCGTCCTGCCGCCGGCCGCGTGGCGACGGTCGACGGCTTCGGCGCGAGCGGCGTCTTCCGTCAGCGCCCGGCGCGCCAGCAGCTCGGCCAGGTCCTCGCGCTCGCCACCGCCGTCCGGCATCGGGCTTTAGCCGCCGAGGCCGCCGAAAACCGCGAACGGGTTTGCCGGGCGCTCGGCGTAGGCGATCTGGCCGCTGCCCTCGACGACGACCCTGCTGCCGGCGGGCGCCTCGTCCTCCAGCCGAGCCGCCAGCGCCCTGGCGGCGTCCTCGTCGGTGGCGCCGACGACCAGGTACTTCCAGCGGCGCACCGCCGGCAGGCCCTCGCCGCGCAGCCGCTCGGCGAACCGCGCCGCGTCGCGATGGGATGGCAGATCGACGCGAACCTCGAACTCCGGCTCGCCGCGCTCGGCCAGCTCCTTGCGCTCGGTCGCGATCAGCTGCTCGTGCTCGGCGACCTTGGCCGCGTCCCCCGCGGGCAGCGGCAGGTCCGGGTCCTCCCACCGCTCCGCCTCCGGATGCCAGTGGGTCAGCTCGGTGGTGAGATCCCAGCCGTGCATCTCGGCCAGCTTGGCGATCAGCTCGCGGGCCTGCTCGGCCTGCCGGCGGGTCCCCGCGTAGACGAAGACCCGCGGCCCTTCGCCGGAGACGATCATCCGGTCGTGGAAGGCTTCGCTCAGCTCGTGCTCCAGTTCGGCAGCGTTGAGGCGCTCGGTCAACGACCCCGCCTCGCGCTCGCCCTGGACGTCTACCTGCAACCGCCACTCGTCGTTCATGGGCTCAACATAGAGTCTCCGGTCGATGAGCACCTCCCCAGACCCACCCGCGGCCGATGCTGACAGCGGCGTCGCCGTCGTCACCGACAGCACCACCTATCTGCCGCCGGCCATGATCGAGCGCTGGGGGGTCGAGCAGGTCAGCCTCTACGTCGGCTGGGGCGGCGAGCATCTGCCCGAGCCGGCCTACGACCTCGAAGAGTTCTACGCGCGGCTGCGCGACTCCGACGACCTTCCGTCGACCTCCCAGCCCTCGGTCGGCGACTTCCTCGCCTGTTATGAGCCGCTGGCCGAAGCGGGCCGCGACATCGTCTCGATCCACATCGCCGCCGGTCTCTCCGGAACCTACGAGAGCGCCCGCGAGGCCGCCCGGGTGATCGAGGACAAGGGGCACCGCGGCCGCATCGAGGTCGTCGATGGCCAGACCGGCGCCGGTGGGCTCGGCTGCCTCGTCCTCGCTGCCGCCAAAGCCGCCGCGCAGGGCCAGTCGCAGGCGCAGGTGGTCGAGGTCGTGCGGCGGACGCGCGAGAGCCTCGACATGTGGTTCTGCCTCGACACCCTCGAGTACCTGCGCAAGGGCGGTCGCATCGGCGCCGCCCAGGCCCTGGTCGGCTCGGCTCTGAAAATCAAACCGATCCTCACCTTCGGCACCGAGATCGCTCCGGTCGGCAAAGTCCGGACCAAGAAGCGGGCGATGGAGCGAATGGTCTCCTACCTGCAGGAGCTGCACGAGCGCGGCGCCAGCGGCTGGATCGTCCAGCACGCCCAGTCCTTCGACGACGCCGCGGCGCTCGTCGCCGAGGGCAGGAGGATCTTTGGCACCGAGCCCCTTTTCTGCACCCAGGTCGGTCCCGTGCTCGGCGCCCACCTCGGCTCCGGCTTCCTGGTCGGCGGCATCGGCTGCGCACCCGCCGGCGACTAGCGGCTCCGTTTGGCGTTGCGCCGTCGGGGTAGCCTGCCCCGCATGAAGCTGAAGACGTTCCTCGCGCCCGTCCTGATCGTGCTCGCGTTGGCCCTCGTGGCCTGCGGGGATTCGGGAGACGACTCGACCGAGACCGCCGCCGGCTCCGACACGACCTCGGAACCGAGCGGCAACGCGCCCGCTCCCAGCGGCGAGGCGGTCCGCGCCGCCAAAGTGAAGATCGTCGAATTCGTCTACGGCCCTGATCCAGTCACCATCCAGGCCGGCGGCAAGGTGATCTGGCAGAACGAGGACACCGCGCCCCACACCGCGACCGCCGACGACGGCAGCTTCGACACCGGCACCCTCGAGCGCGGCAAGATCAAGTCGGAGACCTTCAAGCAGGCCGGCACCTTCCCCTACTTCTGCGAGATCCACCCGACGATGCACGGCACCGTGGAGGTCGTCGAGAAGCGCTGATTTTCGCGGCCGGGCGCCACTAGTGGTGTGACCGGCAACGTTGCCGGGAATCTGGCGAGGCTCGGTGGTCGTCGAGCCAGGACGCAGGGAGCCCGAATAGCAGCGCTATTTGGGCGACTGAGGACGCCGCGCTGCGATCATCCGAGGCCGCCGGAAACCGGCAAACGTTGGTGGTCACACCACTAGGCTTCCGCGCGTGCCCGCCCTCCACCCCAGCCGTCGTTGATCGGGCGGGTCGCCGCCGCGGTCACCGGGCCGCGCGGGCGCTGGGTGGCGATCGCGGTCTGGGCCCTGATCGGGGTCGCCGGCATCCTCGGCCGGGCGCAGATCAACGACGTCACCGCCGCCGGGCAGAGCAGCTTCCTGCCCAAGAACGCGGAATCGACCCGCGCCCTGGACCTCCTCCAGCAGAGCCAGACGAACGGCGAAGAGGTGCCCGTCGTCATCGTCTTCGAGCGCGACGGCGGCCTGACCAAGGCCGACCTCGCCGCGATCGGCCGGATCGGCGACGGGCTGAACGAACTGAGGATCGTCGGCGCGACGCCGATCGTCGATCCCTTCTCCGCCGACGCCACGGCTCCGCTCGGCGATGTGGCGAAGATCGCCGCCGGCATCGGGCCGATCTCCCGCGACGGCGAAGCGGCCCTGGTGGTGCTGGCGATCAACGCCGGCAACCGCGGCGCGATCGTGGACGGCGTCCAGACGATCCGCGACTACCTCGACGAACACGCACGACCCGGGCTCAACACCTACGTGACCGGGCCCGCCGGGATTGCCGCCGACCTCGAGCAGGTCGCCGACGAAGCGGGCAAGACGCTGCTGATCGCGACCCTGAGCCTGGTCCTGATCCTGCTGCTCGTCGTCTACCGGGCGCCGCTGCTGGCGGTGCTGCCGCTGCTGGTCGTCGGCACCGCCTACCTGGTCGCGACCGGCATCGCCTACCTGCTGATCGAGGCCGGCGCGATCACGGTCAACACCGAGGGCACCTTCCTCCTGCTGGTGCTGATCTTCGGCGCCGGCACCGACTACTCGCTGCTGCTCGTCCACCGCTACCGGGAGGAGCTGCGCGGTGGCAAGGCGCCGGCGCTGGCCTTGCCGGCCGCGCTGCGCGAGAGCATGCCGGCGATCGCCGCCTCGGGCGGGACCGTGATCGCGGCGATGCTGGTGCTGCTGATCGCCGACCTCGAGTCGACCCATTGGCTCGGGCCGATCCTGGCGATCGGGATCGCGGTGATGCTGCTGGCGTCCTTCACCCTCCTTCCCGCCCTACTTTCGCTCCTGGGCGAGCGTGCCTTCTGGCCAGCGACGAGATCGGCCGACCGGGTGCGCGGTTCCCTTCCCACGAATTTCGTGGAAAAGGAACCGCGCAACCGCTGGGGAGGGGTCGCGGACTTCGTCCGCAGGCGCTCGCGGACGATCGTCTTCGCCGTCTTCGGCCTCCTGGCCGTGCTCGCGCTGGGCAACCTCACCCACCACGGCACGATCGGCTTCGGCCAGGGCGAGACCCGCCCGACCAACTCCAGCCGCGGCACCGCGGTCCTGGGCGAACACTTTCCGCCCGGCATCGGCTCGCCGCTGACCGCGGTGGTCAAGGCCGGGCAGGTCGCCCCGGTCGTCGCCGGGATGAAGAAGCTCGCCACGGTCAAGCTGGCGGTGCCGGTGCCGCCGACCGCGGACACGGACGAGACCGTGGTCGTCGTCGTCCTCCGCGGCGACCCCTACTCGGGCGAGGCCGCCGATGCGGTCAAGGCGATCCGCGATCGCCTGCACGAGATCGCTCCCGACGGCCTGCTCGGCGGCATCCCGGCCGAGAACTACGACATCGAGCAGACCAACGCCCGCGACACCAAGCTGATCCTGCCCCTGGTCCTGCTGGTCGTCGGCCTGATCCTGGCGGCGGTGCTGCGCGCCCTCGTCGCGCCGGCCTACCTGATCGTCACCGTCCTCGCCTCCTTCGCGGCGACGCTGGGCCTCTGCACCTTCCTCTTCTCGGTGTTCGGCAGCGAAGGGATCGCCTTCGACCTGACCCTGCTCTCGTTCCTCTTCCTGGTCGCCCTCGGGGTCGACTACAACATCTTCCTGATGACCCGGGCGCGTGAGGAGGCCGCGGCCCACGGCAGCCGCGAGGGCATCCTGGCCGCCCTCGTCAACACCGGCGGCGTCGTCACCGGCGCCGGCCTGATCCTCGCCGGCACCTTCGCCACCCTGACCCTGCTGCCACTCGAGGAGCTGGTCCAGATCGGCGCCACGGTCGCGATCGGCGTCCTCCTCGACACCTTCGTCGTCCGCGCCCTGCTGATCCCGGCGATCGCCTACCGCCTCGGCGATCGCACCTGGTGGCCGTCGCGAACTGCATCAAGTTCTAAGCCTTGAGGGCTTGAAACTTGATGCAGTTCGGGGGAGCGGTGCTCAGTAGCCGGGGCTCTGCTTCATTTTCTTGCGCTCGGATGCGTGGGCGCCGCCCTTTTTCTCCAGCGTCTCGCAGGCCTCGACGATGTCGTCGGCGAGGCGGTCGATCTGCTCGCGGCTGAGCGTCTGCTTGACCAGCGCCCGCAGCACCTTCACGTCTTCGGCGTTGGGGGGCATCGTGTAGGCGGGGAGCATCCAGCCGCGCTCGGCCGAGAGCTGCCAGGAGAGGTCGAACTCGTCGTAGCTCTTCTCGCCGGCGAGCTTGAAGGCGACCAGCGGCAGCTGCTCCGCGTCGGCGCCGATCAGCTCGAAGTCGCCGGTGGCCTCGAGCTTCGCGGCCAGCGCGGCGGCGTTCTGCTGCATCGCTTTCATGACGTAGGTGTAGCCCTCGCGCCCGTAGCGGACGAAGTTGTAGTACTGGGCGAGCACCATCGAGGCGCCGGTGGAGAAGTTGAGCGTGAAGGTCGCGTCAGTTTTGCCGAGGTAGTTCTCGTAGAAGACGAGATCCTCCGCCAGGTCGCCCTTCTCGCGGAAGACGAGCCAGCCGACGCCGGGGTAGACGAGTCCGAACTTGTGGCCGGAGACGTTGATCGAGCGCACCTGCTCGAGCCGGAAGTCCCACTCCGAGTCGGGATAGAGGAAGGGCCAGACGAAACCCCCGCTGGCGCCGTCGATGTGCAGCGGCACGTCGAGGCCCTTCTCGTGCTTGAGCTCGACCAGGAGCTTGTTGATGCCGACGATGTCATCGGCGTGGCCGGTGAAGGTGGTGCCGAGCACGGCGGCGACGCCGATCGTGTTCTCGTCGACGAGCGGCTCCACGTCCTCGGGACCGATCGTGTACTTGCCTTCGCGCAGCGGCACGATCTTCGGCTCGACGTCGAAGTAGCGGCAGAACTTGTCCCAGACCACGTGCACGTCGCCGCCGAAGATCAGGTTCGGCCGGTCGACCGGCTTGGAGTCCGCTTCCCGACGCTGCTTCCACTTCCACTTCAGCGAGAGCGCTCCGAGCATGATCGCCTCCGAGGAGCCCTGGGTGCGGGCGCCCGTGGTCTCGCCCGGCGCGTGGTAGAGGTCGGCGAGCATGCGGATGCAGCGCTGCTCGACCTCGGCCGAGATCGGGTACTCGGCGTGGTCGATGAAGTTGCGGTAGAGGTTCTCGGCGATGATCCGCTGCGCCTCCGGCTCCATCCAGGTGGTGACGAAGGTCGCCAGGTTGCGCTGCGGATCCCCCTCCAGCGCCAGTTCCTCGTCGACCAGCCGCATCGCGTCCAGGGACGACATGCCGCTTGCCGGGAAGTCGCCATCGGGAGCGTCCTCGGTGAGGAAGCGGTTGCCGTAGAGCATCGCGGCCTGGTCGGCGCTGCGTGGCTTGTTCATGCGTTCCTCGCTCTGGTCGTGTCGGAGGCACCGGTCGGCGCGAGCCGAGCCTATAGGCGCCGTGGGCGCGCTAGGGTGGCCAGATCGGAGGGTTTGCTCAATGGAAAGGACCGGCTTGAACGGCAACGACCTGAATGAGATGGGACCGATCGATTACATCCTGGTCGAGTGGCCGGGCCGCCAGCCCAACGGCGAGGTGGCGCCGCACCTGGTCGAGCTGG
The DNA here is from genome assembly GCA_049790835.1 of Solirubrobacterales bacterium. GTDB lineage: Bacteria > Actinomycetota > Thermoleophilia > Solirubrobacterales > 70-9 > VAYN01. Next base: position 8,493 of record JBAQZI010000008.1, on the reverse strand, counting down.
TCGACCGCGGGCTGATCCGGATCCTCGACCTCGCATTCATCGCCAAGGCCGAGGATGGCTCGGTCGCCGGACTGGAGATCGCCGACGTCGGCGGCGAGGTCGCCGAGCTGGCGGTCTTCGAGGGCGCCGCCTCGGGATTGCTGTCCGACGACGACGTCAACGAGGCCGCCGCCGCGCTCGAGCCTGGCACCTCCGCCGCCCTCCTCGTCTTCGAGAACACCTGGGCCGCACCCTTCGCCAGCGCCGTGCGGCGCTCCGGCGGCCAGCTGGTCGCCAGCGGCCGCATCCCCGTCCAAGCCGTCCTCGCCGCCCTCGACGCGGCCGAGGCCTGAGAGAAGGAGACCGCAATGCCAGGAATACTCAGAGGCGTCGCCCGTACCGCGGTCATCGCCGGTACCGCGACCAGCGTCAGCAACCGCGTCTCCCGCCGCCAGGGGCAGCGCTGGGCGCAGCAGGAAGCCCAGGAAGCGCCTCAGCAGGCGCCGATGGCCCCTGCCGCGCCGGCGCCGGAGCCGGCCGCCAGCTCGATGATCGATCAGCTCAAGGAGCTGGGCGAGCTGAAAAGCCAGGGCATCCTCACCGAGGAGGAGTTCGCGGCGCAGAAGGCGAAGCTGCTGAGCACCTGATCGCCGCTTCGCCGGCGACGGTACCGCCAGCTAGCTGCGAACGCTGGGGTCCTGCTCCGGGACCGTCAGCTCGGCCGTCGGGTTGACCTCGAGGCGCCCGTCGGGGATCGGCTCGCCGCTGCGGGTCGAGAGGCCGTAGGTGCCCTCGGCGAGGCGCGCTTCGGCGCGCTCCAGGGCGGCCATGCGGTCCTTCAGTTCCTGGGCGCGGCCGGCGTCGAACTCATCCTGGTAGAGGCCCTCGGAGTTGAAGTCGCCCGGCTCGCGCCGCTCGTCGCCCTCCTCCGGGGTATCGCGCTCGACCGCGGCGATCTCCTGCTCGAGTTTCTTCCGCTCGGCGGCGAGTAGTTGGCGTGCGCGCTTTGGATCCATACGGACACCGTACTTGAGCCGGTTGCCGGTCCCGGGCCGCCGTCGGTTTGAAGGCGACCGTGATCACGCAGACGAACGGGGATGGTGGCCGAGTTGACGATGACCGGCGGGCAGATGGCTGGGCCGCAGAAGCGCGCGCTATCCTGACTAAGGACTAACTACAGAAAGTGGACTTGGTTATGGCCTATCTCCTGATCCCACTCGACGAGGCAATCGTCTTCCCCACCGTCACCGCCACGCTGCCGATCGACGTCGGCGGCGAGGACCGCGTCTTCCTGCTTCCCCGCAGCGACGGCGAGTTCGCCCGCGTCGGCGTCGTCGCCGAGGTGCTCGAGAGCGGCCACTCGCGGCGCGGCAACCCGGTCGCGACCGTGCTCGGCCTGCACCGCGGGCTGGCCGGAGCCGCGGTCGCCGGCGAGGACGACCCCGAGACCCTGCACATCGAGGTGCAGGAGTTCCACGACGGCCACCCCGACGACGAGCAGACGCGCGAGCTGGCCCGCGAGTACCGCGCCGTGGTCGAGGAGATCCTCGAGCTGCGCGGCGACGACGGTCGCATCTCCGCCTTCCTGCGCTCGGTGCAGGAGCCGGGAGCGCTGGCCGATACCGCCGGCCTCAGCCCCGAATTCTCCGACGATCAGAAGCTGCGCCTGCTCGACACCCTCGACGTCACCGAGCGGCTGCGGGTCGCGGTCGAGCTGCAGCGCGAGCGGCTGGCGGAGCTGCAGGTCCGCAGCAAGATCCGCGACGACGTCGAGTCCGGCGCCCAGAAGCAGCAGCGCGACTACTTCCTGCGCAAGCAGATGGAGTCGATCCGCAAGGAGCTGGGCGAGGACGAGGGCAACCTGATCGAGGAGTACGAGCGCAAGATCGCCGAGGCCGGGATGCCGGAGGAGGTCGCCGAGCAGGCCGAGAAGGAGCTGCGCCGGCTCGAGCGCCAGGGTGAGCAGTCGCCCGAGTCCTCGATGATCCGCAGCTATCTCGACTGGCTGGTCGCGGTGCCTTGGTCCAAGCGCTCGCAGGAGAAGCTGGACCCGGTTCACACCCGTGAGGTGCTCGACGCCGACCACGCCGGGCTGGAGGACGTGAAGCGCCGGATCACCGAGTTCATCGCCGTACGCAAGCTGCGTGAGGAGCGTGGCAAGGGCGAGGAGGACAGCCGCGCCAACGGGGCGATCCTGACCCTGGTCGGGCCCCCGGGCACCGGCAAGACCTCGATCGGCGAGTCGATCGCCCGCGCCCTCGGGCGCGAGTTCGTCCGCATCAGCCTCGGCGGCCTCCACGACGAGGCGGAGATCCGCGGCCACCGCCGCACCTACATCGGCGCCCTGCCGGGGCGGATCGTCCGCGGCCTGCGCGACGCCGAGACGATGAACCCGGTGATCCTGCTCGACGAGGTCGACAAGGTCGGCGCCGACTGGCGCGGCGACCCCTCGGCGGCGCTGCTGGAGGTGCTGGACCCGGCGCAGAACCACTCGTTCCGCGACCACTACCTCGACGTCGAGGTCGACCTCTCCGAGGTCGTCTTCCTCGCCACGGCGAACCTGACCGACACGATCCCGGCGCCGCTGCTGGACCGCATGGAGATCATCGCCTTCGACGGCTACACCACCGCCGAGAAGCTGGCGATCGCCCGCGGCTACCTGCTGCCACGGCAGCTGAAGCGCAACGGGCTGGAGCCGCAGGAGGTCGAGATCGGCGAGGAGATCCTCGGCGCCGTCGTCACCGAGTACACCCGCGAGGCGGGCGTGCGCCAGCTCGAGCGCGAGCTCGGCAAGCTGCTGCGCGGGGCGGCGACCCGGATCGCCTCCGGCGAGTCCGAGCTGCCGATCGTGCTCGACGCCGAGGCGCTGCACGACGCGCTCGGGCGCCAGCGCTTCTTCCAGGAGTCGGTCGAGCGCACGGCGATCCCCGGGGTCTCCACCGGCTTAGCTGTCACCGGCACTGGCGGCGACGTCCTCTTCATCGAGGCAACCGCGATGGAGGGCGACAAGGGCCTGGTCCTGACCGGGCAGCTCGGCGACGTGATGAAGGAGTCGGCGCGGATCGCCCTCTCCTACGTCCGCTCCCACAGCGAGCAGCTGGGAATCGACCCGGGCCGCTTCGACCGCGAGTTCCACCTGCACGTCCCCGCGGGGGCGATCCCCAAGGACGGCCCCAGCGCCGGCACGGCGATGACCACGGCGCTGGTCTCGCTGCTGAGCGGGCGGCCGGTGAAGCACACGGTCGGGATGACCGGCGAGGTCACCCTGCAGGGCCGGGTGCTGCCGATCGGCGGGCTGAAGCAGAAGGTGCTGGCCGCCCACGCGGCCGGGCTGACCGAGGTGATCCTGCCCGAGCGCAACCGCGGCGACCTCGACGAGGTCCCGGACGAGGTGCGCGAGGCGATGACCTTCCACCCGGTGATGGGCGTCGGCGAGGTCCTCGCGGCGGCCCTGGAGCCGGCCGAGAAGGGTGCCGATGTCGCCGCGATGTCGTAGCTGCAACCCGGTCCCGACCGAGCTGCGGGCGGCCGCCGGCCTGCTCGAGCGCCGCTGGACGATGGCGACGATCTATGCCTGCTCCAGCGGCGCCGCCCGCTTCAACGAGTTCCGCCAGTCGCTGCCGGGGGTCTCGCCGACGACCCTCTCGGAGCGGCTGGAGCAGTTGGAGGCGGCGGGGATCGTCGAGCGGCAGATGGTCGCCGGCCGTCCCCCCCACACCGAGTACACGCTGACCCCGCGCGGCCTGCGCCTGGCCCAGGCCGTCGCCGGCCTGCTCGAGCACCGCTAGGGCGCCCGCCTGGTTGACGCGTCTGCTGTGGGACGTCCTATAGACGTACTGGAGCAGACGCACGAAGCTGCGCACTTGGGCCGCTATACAGCAGGCGGCACTGACGGGTCAACCGCCGGGGCCGGAGCCGCGACACCCTCGATCGTCCGCAGGCGGAAGTAGATGACGGCGGCGACGAGGGCGCTGATCGGCGCCGTGATCGTCGAGGCGAGAGCGCTGAAGACGATTCGCAGCAGCGGTCCGTCGGCGATGCTGGCGGCGATCGCGCCGAAGACGATGCCGCCGATGATGACGATCAGGAAGGCGACGACGATCGCGCCGAAGACCTGCCAGCCGTTGCTGCGCACGAGCTCGCGCGAGCGGCCGAAAGCAGCCATGACCGGGGATTTCTCGACCACGATGACCGGTGCGATCACGGCCCAGATCGTCAGCAGGATGAGGCCGGGGACGACCAGCAGGATCAGGCCGATGCCGATCCCGAGCCCGGCCAGGATGCCGGCTCCGATCAGCGGCAGGATGAAGGGCGTCGCCGAGCTGAGCAGCTCGCCCGCGGAGAAGTCGCGGCGCCCGTCCTGGACGTCGCGGACGAGGTTCACGACCATGCCCTGATAGAGGGTCCCGGCCGCGATCCCGACCACCGACGCGACCAGCAGCAGGACCAGGCTGGAATCGGCGATGCCGTTGAGGATCGCGACGACGAGGAAGAGCCAGAAGGCGACTGGCAGCAGCACCCCGGCGTTATCGCGATAGATCGAGAAGACCTCGCTGAGGGTGGCGCCGACGTCTAGTTTTCTGTTCATGCGCCCTGGTTCGACCCCGCCGGCCGCGAACCTGCTTCGACGCGGTAGCGGATGTGGGTCAGGATGTGGTCGCTTCGGGCGTGTGGACGACCCGCGTCTGCCGTAATGCGTCGGCCTACGGCACGGGCGTGGCGGCCACCTGATGCCGATACGGCTCCCGCTTAGCCGCCGCCAGGCAGAGCTCGCTTTCGATCAGGCCGGTCACCGACAAGAGGCGCCGCACCTGGCCCCGAACCCCGAGCAGCGAAAGCTGCCGGCCGCGATACCCGCAGCCGCTGATGAGCCCGCACGAGCACCGCCAAGCCCCTGGCATCGATGACCGCCGCGGAGAAGTGGTTCGGAAACGCAAAGCGGCGGCGTTTGTCAGGGCCGACCCGACCGCCCCGTCGAGCGGATCTAGGATGGAGCCGTGTCGGACTGGCCGCCGATCGCGGAGCCGAAGCTGCTCGAGCGCCTGAGGATGGACGACGAGGAGTTCGGCGCCTTCATCCGAGCCGTGGTGTCCCAACTGGAGCCGCGGCGCTGCGACGCGGCAGCGGTCGCGCAGGCGCTCGGGTATCCCTGGGTGCGCCCGCCGGGCTCCTACCTGGTGACCGGGAAGGCGGTCGAGTTGCTTGCGGCCCTGGCGCCGCCCGATCGCGACCGCCTGATCGCCCGACTCACCGCCCCCAGCGCTGGACGCCTGCCGGTTCTCTCGATCGGCTCGAACGCGGCACCCGAGGTGCTGATGCGCAAGTTCGCCCACTTCGGCGGCGAGCCGGACCGCACCGTCCTCGCCCTCACCGGCAACCTCGAGGGCTTCGACATCGGCGTCGCCGCGCAGCCGACGATGTACGGGTCGATGCCGGCCACCCTCTTCCCCAGCCCGGGAACCGCGGTTCGCGCCACCCTCCTCTGGATCACCCCGGCCCAGTTCACCCAGCTCGCCTGGTCGGAGATCACCTACCGCCTCGGCAGGCTCCGTGCCCGCTTCGACGTCGACGAGAGCCCGACCGGGTTCGACGAGGTGCTGGTCTTCGTCTCGCGCTTCGGCGCCTTCTGCCCGGCCGGGAACCCGGTTGCCCTGGCCGCGATCCCAGCCGGCGGCCGGACGGCGCCCGAGCTAACCGAGGAGCAGCTGCTCGACGCGGCGGCTGCCCTTGCCATCGGCCCCGATGCGAGCGCCGAGGCGCTCGTCCGCGCGATCTTCGAGGAGCCGGCGCGGACGGTCGCCAGGATCGCCGCCACCGTTCACAAAGCGGCGCTGCCCTTCGCCTCGGAGCGCTGGACCCCGTTCGCGTAGCCACGCTCGGCGGCGCGCCGGCGCTCCCACCAGGCCCAACCGGCCATCACTCCGCCGGCGTAGATCCAGCCGAGCAGCACGTCGAAGAAGTAGTGCTCGCCGGTCGCCATCAGCGTCAGCCCCATCGCCAGCGGGTAGAGCGCCAACAGCGGCCGCAGGCCAGGGCGCACGCGGCCCCAGAGGAACATCGACACCAGGGCGGTGAAGGCGACGTGGAGCGAGGGTACGGCGGCGACCAGGTTGGCGCTCGTCTGGCCCTTGGAGAAGAGCCCGGCGGTGCCCATCCCCAGCACTCCCCAACCCTCGGAGGTGGTGCGGTGGACGTCCTCGAGCAAGCCCATTTCGGCCGCCATCCAGGGCGGTGCCGCCGGGAAGGCGATGTAGGTGGCGACGCCGGCCAGCGCCAGCGAGACCAGCCGCCTGGTGAAGCGCAGGAAGCCGAGCCTGTCGCGAACCCAGAGCACGCCGGCGAGCGCGAAGGGGACGATGAAGTAGGAGGTGTAGACGAGCGTGAAGGCGACGTCCCACCAGTTGACGACGCCGGGCTCATAGAGGTGGGACTGGAGCCATTCGGTCGGTGCCTCGCCGAAGAAGAGGAAGCGGTCGAAGTCGATCATCGGGTGCACGTTGACGCCGATCCCAAGCGAGTCCGCCGCGCCGCGGGTGAGGTCGTAGGCGCAGAGCACGACCACGATCGGCAGCCAGTCGGTGACGATCTGGAGGATCTCCCGCGGGTGGCGGCCGACCGAATTGCAGGCAAGCGCCCCGCAGACCCAGGCGATCACGAGCTCGCGTTGGACGGGAACCCCGTACGCGGCGCTCCAGGCGATCAACGAGACGAAGTAGAGACCGATCGCGCAGCGCCGCGCCAACGGCCAGTGGGCGAAGCGAAATTCGCCGGCCGGTTCGGCCGCCACCTGCGCGAAGTCAGTCGTGCTCACGCCACAAATCTATGTTTTGTAACAGCGGTGTGAATCGCGGACGCGAGCTAGCGCCCCGGCGCCATCGTTCGCAGGCCGGCGAGACGGGCCACAGCTGCCTGGCGCTCGTCGTAGGTCACGAACGCCTCGATCGGGCCCAGATCCACGGCGGACGCGACATGAATCGCGTCGAGCGCGCGCAGCGCCGGCTCGGCGAGCGCTCCGGCACCGACCAGCAGCGCCCGGTCGAGTGGCCGCAGGGCGAGCGCGTCTATCAACGCCCCGGCGCGATCGAGAAGCAGGTCAAGCGGCAGCGCGGGGTCATGCCCAACCGCTCGGTGGACCGCGCGCGGGATCTCGGTCAGGACCAACTCGCTGCTGACCAGATCCGCCCCCTCGAGGTACGTGCGCAGGGCCCGTGACTCGACCTCCTCGCGGACGAGCTTGACCAGTGCGGAGGCATCCGCATAGCAGACCGCCACGGCTCAGCGATCGCCACGAATGTCATCAAGCGCCTGACTCAACGCACTCGGATCACCCGTCAGCTCCAACGGCTCCGGCAAACCCGGCCGCAGCGGCCGCGACACCCGCCCCTCGGCAATCAAGCGGTCGAGATCGGCGCCCGCGCTCGGTACCGGCCCGAGCTCGGCTACGGGTCGATTGCGATCGGTGACCACCAGGCGCTCTCCCCGGCTCACCCGACGCAGGTAGACGCTCAGGTTCTGGCGCAGCTCAGCAACACCGACCGTCCCACTCATGTACATGAACGTAGCAGTATGCGCCATCATTGCCTGCGCTTCGCCAGCTCAGCCGCAGCCCGAAGATCCTCGGTGACCCTGTCCCGTATGGATCCGATCAGTGCGGTCGCCGCCCAGCACTCTGACTCTCCAGCCGCCTCGACCGCCGGGCGGCAACTACCGACGACCATCTCAAGCAGCACCGCGGCGTTGTCCTCGCCCGGAAAGCTCTCCTTCGGCATCTCCTCGAGTAGCGATCCCAAGACGTCCTGGAGAGCAAACGCCGTGCGCAACAGCTCTTCGATCAGCGCCCGCGTCGCATCCGTGCCATCCACTCGGCCATCTGAATAACTCACCTCTCCATAAGGCCTCAGCCGTAGATAGTTCGCCCCCCTAGCCCCCGAGCTGGCTCTCCGCGTATGCCTTGGCCAGCCGCTTCGGCGCCCGGGCCAGCCATGCCTCGACGACCAGTTCGCGCAAGTCGTCGCGGCTGATCTTCTCGAGGCGCACGAGGACGGCGGCATAGCCGTCGAAGTGGGGCGTGGTGAAGTAGATGTCGGGGTCGTCGGCAAGCAGTGCCTCCTTGGCGCCGAGGTCCTCGACCCAGGCGCCGAGGATCGGGCCGTCGGGCGCCGACTCGCCGAGCGCCTCGAGGTCGGCCCGGCGCAGGGGACGGTCCCAGACGAAGGCCTTGCCCTTGACCTCCCACTGACGCAGCCCGCGCGAGGTTCCCGCGGCGGTCTCGGGTAGCGCCAGCGCCAGCCGGCCGACGTCGGTCCAGGTGGCCATCAGATGCAGATCAGCATCTCAAGACCGATGCGGCGGGGGGTGAGCCCTATGCGAGCTATCTAGTTAGCGTCGTCCCTCGGCCCGCGCCTGCAGCAGCTCGCGCTCGCGTGCGTTGCCGCTCATCGCCGCCGCGCGGGCGAATTCGGTGCCGGCCTCTTCCTCGCGGCCGAGCCGCTCGAGCAGCTCGCCGCGCGCGGC
>JBAQZI010000007.1:0-13639 GCA_049790835.1 Solirubrobacterales bacterium | reverse complement strand
AGGTGGTTCAACACGAGGAGACCGTTAGGTTGCCCTAATCTTAGGCTTTCCTCGCCGATGGAGCCCGATCACAGCAACGAGACCCCTGGACTGCGCCTGCGCGGCCTGCGCAAGTCGTTCGGCGAGGTGGCCGCCGTCGCCGGCCTCGACCTCGACGTCCCGGAGGGCTCGACCTGCGCCCTGCTCGGCCCCAGCGGCTGCGGCAAGACGACGACCCTGCGCCTGATCGCGGGCCTGGAGCAGCCCGACGCCGGCACGATCGAGATCGGCGGCGAGCGGATGGCCGGGCCGGGTCGCTCGGTCCCGGCCGAGCGGCGGCGGATCGGCATGGTCTTCCAGGACTACGCCCTCTTTCCCCACCTCGACGTCGCCGCCAACGTCGGCTACGCGCTGGGGCGCCGGCCGGATCGCGAGAAGGTCGAGGCGGCGCTGGGGATGGTCGGCCTCGGCGGGCTTGGCAAGCGCAACCCGCACGAGCTCTCCGGCGGTCAGCAGCAGCGTGTCGCCCTCGCCCGCGCCCTCGTCGCCGAGCCGCGCGCGGTCCTGCTCGACGAGCCGTTCTCCAACCTCGACGCCAGCCTGCGGGCCCGCGTCCGCGACGAGGTGCGGGCGATCCTCGATGAGCAGGGAGTGACCTCCGTCTTCGTCACCCACGATCAGGAGGAGGCGCTGAGCGTCGCCGACGTCGTCGCCGTCGTCAACGAGGGCCGGGTCGAACAGGTCGGCACGCCGGAGGGGGTCTACTCGCGGCCGGTCAACCGCTGGGTCGCCAGGTTCCTCGGCGAGATCGAGGTCCTGCCGGGCGAGGCCGACAACGGCACCGTCGTCTGCGAGCTCGGCCCGCTGCCCAACCGCGACGGGCTCCAGGGCCAGGTCGACGTGCTGGTCAGGCCGGAGTCGCTGGCGATCGGCACCGCCGGGCCGCCGGACCGGCGCAGCCAGAGCGCGACCATCGTCTCCCGGCATTTCTACGGCCACGACCAGCTGCTGGAGCTGCGGCTTCCCTCGGGCCAGACGATCAACTCGCGCCGCCTCGGCTTTCCCGTCTGGCACCCCGGCGACCACGTCAGGGTCTGGATCGACGGCCCCGCCGACGTCCTCGCCGCCAGTCCCGGCTAGAGCAGGTCCCGCAGGGCCGCGTCGAGATCCGGGTGGCGGAACTCGTAGCCGAGCTCGAGCGTCCGCTTCGGCACCACCCGCTGGCCGCCTCTCAGCACCTTCCCGAGCTCGCCGCCGAATTTGAGGTCGAGGACGAAGCCGGGGACCGGGACCAGCGCCGGCCGCCCCAGCGCCCGGCCCAGCGCCTTCGAGAAGTCGCGATTGGTCGCGGGGCTCGGCGCGGTCGCGTTGACGACGCCGCTCACCTCCTCGTTGTCGAGCGCCCAGAGCAGGATCCCGATCTCGTCGTCGGCGTGGATCCAGGAGACGTACTGGGAGCCACCGGCGAGCGGGCCGCCGACGCCGAGCTTGAACGGCGTCAGCAGCTCGGCGAGCATGCCGCCGCCGGCGTCGAGGACCTGACCGCTGCGGACGATCGCCAGCCGCACTCCTGCGGCGTCGATCTCGTGGGCGGCCCGCTCCCACTCCACGACGACCTCCGAGTCGAAGCTCTCGCCGCCGGGCCCCGTCGACTCGTCGACCACGGCGTCGCCGCGATCCCCGTAGTAGCCGACCGCCGACTGGCTGACCAGGACCGAGGGGCGCTGCTCGAGGCCGGCGATCGCCTGCACGAGGTTGTGGGTGGCGGTGCGCCGGCTCTCGATGATCTTCCTCTTCGCCTCGTCGGTCCAGCGCTGAGCGATCGTCTCGCCGACCAGGTTGACGACGCCGTCGACGCCATCGAAGGCGTCCGCGGGCGGGCGTTCGAGCGTCGGCTCCCAGGCGTGCCAGACGATCCCGGGGGCGGCGAGACGAGCTTTGGCCGGGTCTCGGCTGAGCCCGACCACGGCGTCGCCCCGGGCCAGCAGCGAGTCACACAGCGCCGAGCCGATCAGGCCGCTGGCTCCGGTGACGAGGACCTTCACCGTCTCGGCGCCCGGTCTTTCATCCGTCGTCCGGCACCGTGGCGAAGGTGCCGGTCTCCTCGTTGAGGCGGGCGATGCCGTCGCGCTTGGCCTCCTCGACCACCGCTTCGGCCACCTTCGGGGCGACGTCGCGGTTGAAGACGCTGGGGATGATGTAGTCCTCGGCGAGGTCGTCCTCGGCGACCGCTTCGGCGATCCCCTTGGCCGCGGCCAGCTTCATCTCCTCGGTGATGCTGGGCGCGCCGGCGTCGAGGGCGCCGCGGAAGATGCCGGGGAAGGCGAGCACGTTGTTGATCTGGTTCGGGTAGTCGGAGCGCCCGGTGGCCATGATCCGCACGTAGGGCGCCGCGTCCTCGGGCATCACCTCGGGGGTGGGATTGGCCATCGCGAAGACGATCGCGTCGTCGTTCATCTTGCCCAGCGACTCGGCTTCGATCGTCCCGGGGCCGGAGAGGCCGACGAAGATGTCCATGCCCTCGATCACGTCGTCGGGCTGGCCAAGGATCGACTCGGGGTTCGAGTGCTCGGCGTACCAGCGCTTCGCCTCGTTCATCTCGCCGGACTGGTAGTCCTCGCGAGTGGTCGAGAGCGCGCCCTGGCGGTCGCAGCCGACGACGTGTGTGATCCCGGAGGCGAGCATCATCTTCGTCACCGCTACCCCGGCGGCGCCCAGCCCAACCACCAGCACCCGCAGCTGCTCGATCGGCTTGCCGGTGATCTTCAGCGCGTTGAACAGCGCCGCCATCGTCACCACCGCGGTGCCGTGCTGGTCGTCGTGGAAGACGGGGATGTCGAGCGACTCCTTCAGCCGCTCCTCGATCTCGAAGCAGCGTGGGGCGGAGATGTCCTCGAGGTTGATGCCGCCGAAGGTCGGTGCCATCAGTTCCACCGCCTTGACGATCTCGTCGGCATCCTGGGTGTCGAGGCAGATCGGGAAGGCGTCGACCCCGGCGAACTCTTTGAACAGCATGCACTTGCCCTCCATCACCGGCATCGCCGCCTCGGGGCCGATGTTGCCGAGCCCGAGCACGGCGCTGCCGTCGGAGACGACCGCGACCGTGTTTTTCTTGATCGTGTACTCGAAGGCCTTGGCGCGGTCGTGGTGGATGTCCATGCAGACGCGGGCGACGCCGGGCGTGTAGGCCATCGAGAGGTCATCGCGCGTTTTCACGGGGTACTTGTTGTGCATGTCGATCTTGCCGCCGCGGTGCATCTGCATCGTGCGGTCGACGTAGTCGAGCACCCGCGCGCCCCTGGTCGAGCCGATCGCCCGCAGGATCTTCTCCCAGTGCTCGCGGTCGGAGGCGTCGATCGTGAACTCCCGCACCCGCTTGCCCTCCGGCCCGGCGCCGGGCACCAGGTCAACGCCCTGCAACTGCCCACCGGCCTCGGCGATCGCGGCGGTCAGCTTGCCCAGGGGCTCCTGCCGCGCGTCGAGCTCGACCCGGATCGTGACGCTGTACTGGGCGCTGACGGCCATCGCGGCTATCGAATCAGATTCGTAGGCTCGGCCCGGGCTCGGTACGGTCGAGCGATGAGGGCGGGCAGAAACAGCGGCTGGAGGACGGCGGGCGCGCTCGCCGCCCTGGCGATCGTCTCGGCGATCGGCGCACTGGCTCCCGTTGGCGCCTCGGCCACCGACTCCGATCTGAAGCACGCCTACGCCTTCAAAGTCGACGCGAGCAACGGCTACTCGATCCTGGCCTATGCGGGGAACGAGCGCGCTGACGGCCGTGGCGAAATCGTGTTGTTCGTTGGGGGCAAGAGCGCCGGTGTCACCTACCAGGCGCCGGCGCTGTTGACGGCGACGAGCGTGGAGGCGGATCTTGGCTCGCTTGGGGAGGTATCCCTCGACGTGATCCCCTCGGGCAAGAAAAAGCGGCTGCGATCGAGCTGCGGCGGCGAACCGGAAACGGCCACCTATGAACCCCAGCGCTATCGGGGCACCTTCGAGTTCCACGGCGAGGAGAAGTACACCGAGGCAGTGACCAGCGCTCCCCGCGAATACACCCGTTTCTTCTTCCGTCTCCTCTGCGGCGGCGTCATCTCGGGAGAAACGGGTGGACCCGACTCACCCGGCGCAAGACTGAGGCTGCACTCCCGCACGGGCCCCATCGGTCTCGATCTGCAAGCGAATAAGAACCGCCCCGGAGCGCGCACGAGGTTCGAAGTGGATCTTCACGAAAAGCGCGACGGGATCGCGATCTCGCGGCACGCCTTGCTCCGCGCGGGCGCCGACGCCTTCGATTACGACCCGCTGCTGCGCTCGGCGACGCTGACGCCACCGGCGCCATTCGCCGGTCGGGCAAGCTTCCGCCGGGCCGCAGCGGTCGCAAACCGCTGGACCGGGAATCTCACGGTCGATCTCCCGGGCCGCTCCGACGTGCCGCTGACCGGAGCCGCAGTCGGCGCAACCCTCGTCCCCTCCTGCTGGCACGAAGGCGGAGGGGGCTTTTCGTTGCTGAGCAGCCGCGCTTGCTCAGGTTCTTCCGATGGCCTTTGACGAAACCCTCGCGCAGCGGATCCGAGACCTGCTCGCGCCCAGAGCCGGGCTGTCGGAGCGCAAGATGTTCGGTGGCATCGCCTTCATGCTCGACGGCAACATGGCGGTCGGCGTGATCGGCGAGGACCTGATGGCTCGGCTCGACCCCGAGGATGCGGAGCGAGCCTTGAAGGAGCCTCACACCCGGCCAATGGACTTCACCGGGCGCCCGTCGAAGAACATGATCTACGTCGATGCGGCCGGCACCGCCCTTGATACCGACCTCGCCAGTTGGGTCGACGCGGGAGCCGACTTCGCCGCTTCGCTCCCACCGAAAACCTGAACGGCCCCTCGGGGGAGAGATCAGCGCCCTGTCGCCTTTGTATCCCTATGCGGAACAAAAGCGACAGGCCAGACTTGAAGATCGCAAAGGTTGCCGCGCGGCAGCACGGCGTCGTCTCGAGTCGGCAGCTTGAATTGGCCGGGCTTGGCCGGGCCAGCATTCACCGGCGCGTCGAGGCAGGCCGGCTCCATCGTGTCCATCGAGGCGTCTACGCGGTGGGTCATCCGCCGGTGAGCCGTGAGGCCCGCTGGATGGCGGCGGTGCTGGCCTGCGGGGAAGGAGCTGTTCTCAGTCACGTGAGCGCCGCAGCGCTCTGGGGTCTGTTGCGGCCGGTCTCCGGGTTCATCCACGTGTCCGTGCCGACTTACTCGGGCCTCCGCGGTCGCACCGGCATTCGACTGCATCGGTGCGCGTCGCTGAAGGGCGAGCGGTTCGCCAGCCGTCTCGGGATCCCTGTCACCTCACCGGCGAGGACAATCGAGGACATCGAAGGCGTCCTCCCCGCCCCGCTCGTGCGAAGGGCAATCCGACAGGCGGAGATCGGCGGCATGCAGCTCGGTCGAGAGGCCAGGACGGACCGAACGCGGAGCGATCTGGAGGGGGACTTCCTGGGCCTCTGCCGGCGCCACGGCCTGCCTGCCCCCGAGGTCAACGTCAAAGTGGGGCGTTGGACGGTCGACTTCCTCTGGCGGCGCGAGGGAATCGCAGTTGAGACCGACTTCTATGGCTACCACCGCGGTCGGGTCGCTTTTCGCGACGATCGGGCACGCGATCTGGATCTGCGGCGCGCCGGATTCGCGGTCCATCGCTTCAGCGAAGAGCAGGTGAACGACCGGCCCGCGGAGATTGCGGCGGACCTGCGGGACGCGCTGGCGCTCGCCTCGTAGAGTGGCGGCCGATGACCGCCGACGCACCGCAGCTCTTCCTGATCGACGGCAACTCGCTCGCCTACCGGGCCTTCTTCGCGCTGCCGGAGTCGATCGGAACCAGCGACGGGCGGCCGACGAACGCGATCTACGGGCTCGCCTCGATGCTGGTCAAAATCATCGACGAACACCATCCCCAGGGGGTGGTCGTCGCCTGGGACGCCGGGATGTCGGGACGCGAGGTCGTCTACGACCTCTACAAGGCCCAGCGCAAACCGCGGCCCGACCTGCTGCGCGAGCAGTGGCCGCACCTGATGCCGCTGGTCGAGGCCTTCGGCTACACCAACGTCAAGGTCGAAGGTTACGAGGCCGACGACGTGATCGCCGCGCTGACCCGCCGCGCGCGCGAGCAGGGGATCGAGGTGATGGTCGTGACCGGCGACCGCGACGCCTATCAGCTGGTCGGCGAGGGGGTGCGGGTGATGAGCACCTCGCGCGGCATCACCGAGACCAAGATCTACGACAGCGACGCGGTGCTCGAGCGCTACGGAGTGCCGCCGCAGCTGATTACCGACCTGATGGGGCTGCGCGGCGACACCTCCGACAACATCCCCGGGGTGCCGGGGATCGGCGAGAAAACGGCCTCGCAGCTGCTGCAGAAATTCGGCTCGCTGGAGAAGGTGCTGGAAAGCGTCGACGAGATCTCCGGGGCCAAACGCAAGCAGAACCTGGTCGAGCACGCCGATGACGCCCGCATGTCGAAGCAGCTGGCGACGCTGCAGTACGAGATCGAGACCGGCGTCGACCTGGCGGCGGCGATGGATTCCGAGCCCGACCGCGCCACCCTGCGCGAGTTCATGCGCGAGTTCGAGCTGCGGGCGGTGCTGGAGCGGCTCGAAGAAGCGCTGCCGGAGGGCGAGGCCGTCCCCGGCCGCAGCGTCGAGCGCGAGCTGTCGGTCGAGGTGGAGGAGGGAGCTCCCGCCGACCTCGGCGACGGGCCGGCGGCGCTGGCGATCGACGGCGAGCGTTGGGCGGCGGCCGAAGGCGAGCGCATCCTCGCCGGCTCCTCGACCCATGACGAGCTGGCGCTGGCGCTGGCCGACCGCTCCTTCCTCGCCCACGACGCGAAGTCGCTGGGCGGCGGCCGCCACGGCCTGCTCGCCGCGGCGGCCCGCGAGGGCGTCGACGTGTCCCTCGATCACGACACGATGATCGCCGCCTACCTGCTGGAGCCGCAGCGGCGCACCTATGAATTGACCGAGCTGGCGGCCGACGCCGGGATCGGCCTCGCCGAGGGTGCGGCCGCAGCCGCCGCGGACGAGGACGACGGCCAGCTGGCGCTCGGCGAGGAGGTCGAGGCCGGGCTCGATCCGCCCGAGGAGGCGCGCCTGGTCGCCGCCCTGGCCGAGATCCAGCGCCCGCGCATAGAGGAGCTGGGCCTGGAGTCGCTGCTGTGCGAGGTCGAGCTGCCGCTGGTCCATGTGCTGGCGGCGATGGAACGCGAGGGGCTGAAGCTCGACGCCGAGCGCCTGGCCGAGGTCGGCGCCGGCTTTGGCGAGCGGATCGCGACCCTGGAGAAGGAGATCTTCGAGCTGGCCGAGGAGGAGTTCACGATCGGCTCGCCGCAGCAGGTCGGCCGCGTCCTCTTCGAGAAGCTCGAGCTGAGCCGCAAGCGCCGCGGCAAAACCGGCTTCTCGACCGATGCCCGCGTGCTCGCCCAGATCCGCGACGAGCACCCGATCGTCGAGAAGATCGAGTCCTGGCGCGAGCTGACCAAGCTCAAGAACACCTACCTCGACTCGCTGCCGGACCTGATCGATCCCAATACCGGTCGCGTCCACACCACCTTCAACCAGGCCTCGACCACCACCGGCCGCCTCTCCAGCACCAATCCCAACCTGCAGAACATCCCGATCCGGACCGAGGTCGGGCGGCCGGTGCGCGCCTGCTTCGTCGCCGAGCAGGGCGCCCAGCTGCTCTCCGCCGACTACAGCCAGGTCGAGCTGCGGGTGCTCGCGCACGTCGCCGACGAGGAGGTCCTGAAAGCGATCTTCCGCGCCGGTGAAGACGTCCACGCCGCCACCGCCGCCGAGGTCTTCGAGATCGGCCGCGACGAGGTCGACGTCGGCCAGCGCTCGAAAGCGAAGATGGTCAACTTCGGGATCGTCTACGGCCTCACCGGCTTCGGCCTCGCGGACCGCCTCAACATCCCCCGCAAAGAGGCCGAGGAATTCGTCGCCCGCTACCTCGAGCGCTTCCCCGCCGTGCGGGCATTTCGCGAGGGGATCGTCGAGCGGGCGCAGGAGGAGGGCCACGTGACGACGCTGATGGGGCGCCGCCGTCCGATCCCCGAGCTGCGCTCCGGCAATCCCAATACCCGCCGCCTGGGCGAGCGGCTCGCCGTCAACACGGTGATCCAGGGCACCGCCGCCGACATCATCAAGGTGGCGATGGTCCGCTGCCAGCGGGCGCTGGCCGAGACCGGGGGGGAGACCCGCCTGGTCCTGCAGATCCACGACGAGCTGCTGTTCGAGGGCCCGCCGGAGGAGATGGAGGCTGCGACCCAGCTGGTGCGGCGCGAGATGTGCGCCGCCTACCAGCTCGATCCGGCGCTGGAGGTCGACGTCGGCGTCGGGCCGGACTGGCTCACCGCCAAGTAGCCGGAGCTTCAGTCGTCGTCGGAGTCGCCGCCCGAGCCTGAGCCGCTGCTTGCCGAGCCGCTTTCGCCGGAGCCGTCGTCGAGATCCGCGGGTAGCGGTTCGGGTGCCGATGGGAGGCTGGCGGTGGATTCGGGCGTGTCACCCGAGTCCGAGTAATCGCCGTCTCTACTTCCCTCGGACCCGCTGCTGCCCGAGCGGCTGCCTCCCGAGACGTTCCTCGAAGTCGATCGCCTCGCCCAGCTCCTCGGTCGGCGGCGGCCCGTCGCGGAGCTCGTTCAGCGCCGTGTTGCGGACGATCCGGTAGAGCCACGGCTTCAGCTCGATCTCGGTCGTCGTCCCGCGCAGCGCCAGCAGCGCCTTCGAGAAGGCGTCCTGGGTGACGTCCTCGGAGCGGCCGCCGACGATCGCGGCGGCGAAGCGGTCGAGCGGCTTGCGGTAGCGGCGGACGATCTCCTCGAAGGCCGTCTCGTACCCCTCGCGCACGAGCTTCACCAGGCGCCTGTCCGGCTGGGCGCGCAGCGCCGGACCGAGGAAGACGCGGGCGGCGAACGGCTCTGCTGGGGGCGGGGGCATCGCGTGTCCTGTTGATTGGCCGGCTGTCTTCTGCGGTACTGATATGACAGCACGGAGGTTCACTCCGGCCGGTCGCTACCGATGCAACACCTGCCCAGCCCAAAGATCACGCGAGATCGAGTTCCGCCCCATGGATAGGGGCCTGGCGGTGCTCCTGACCGCTACGGCGGGCGGCCTGATCGCCCTGCAGGCGCCGATCAACTCCGGGCTCGGCAAGGCGACCGGGGGGCTGCCGGCGGCACTGGTCTCCTTCGCGGTCGGCTCCGTCGCCCTCGCCGTGATCGTCGTCCTCAGCGGCAAGGCCGGCGGGCTCAGCTCGACCTTCGACGTCAGCTGGTACTACCTGCTCGGCGGCCTGCTCGGCGCCGTCTACGTCACCAACGCGCTGATCGCGGTCTCGGCGATCGGCGCCGGCGGAGTCGCCGCGGCGACCATCGCCGGCCAGCTGATCGCCTCGGTGGCAATCGACCGCCTAGGACTGTTCGGCCTGGAGGAGACCGCGCTCAGCCCGGAGCGCCTGCTCGGCGTCGGCCTGCTGCTGGCCGGGACCTTCTTGATCGTTCGCTGAGCCACGCGCCGGGACGAAGTCCGGCGGGGCGATGTTGAGGTAGTGCGAGAAGGACCAGTCGACGAAGCGCTTGCTGCCCATCAGCCGGATCGCCGGGCCGAGGATCCGCGGCGGGATCTTCGGGATCAGCCGCTGCACCCGCAGCAGCCAGCGGAATTTCCACTCGTGCGAGTCGTTGAACTCGGCGTATGCGGCGGCCGCCTGCTCGCGACTCTGGCGGCCCTCGACGACGCCACGCAGCTCGCGGCCCAGGGCGATGCCGAAATAGAGCGCGGTCCTGATCCCCTCGGCGCTGAGCGGCAGGCAGTGCCCGGCCGAGTCGCCGGCGAAGAAGACGCCGCCCTCGGTCGCCTTGCGCAGCTTGTGCGGGATCCAGTTGCCCTGGTACTCGTTCGGCTCCTTGCCGAGATCCTCGGTCAGCAGCACGGTCGTGTCCTTGACGTGGAAGCGCGGGTCGAAGGAGCCGATCCCGATCCGCAGCTCGTCGCGGGCCGGGAACGACCAGCCGTAGCCGGCGGGCACGTAGCGGCGGTCGATCCAGATCTCGAGGTCGTCGCTGGTCCCGGCCGGGTGCACCTCGAGCCCGCGTGAGAGCGGTGCGTCCGGCGGCTGGTAGCCGTCGCCGGACCCCAGTATGCGCCGCCAGCCGAGCGCGTCGACGACCAGCGGCGCCGAGATGACGCCGCGGTCGGTAGCGATCGCGATCGCGCCGCCGCCGTTGGCCGGCACCGCCCGCCCGTTGACCTTGGCGGTCTCGAAACGGGCGTCGCAGTCGCGCCAGAGCAGCTGGCAGATCTCGCGGTAGTCGAAGGTGGAGAAGGTCCAGGGAAGCTTGTAGCGGGCGTCGCCGTGGGGGGTGTGCATGACCAGCGTGTCAAAGCGCTGGCGCTCGCAATCCATCAGGTCGAGGCGCCGCAGCCACTCGGTCGGGATGCCGCAGGCGGAGGTCTGGCGCTCGCCGATCTCGTAGCGATCGACGATCATCACGTCAGCTCCAGAGCCGCTGAGCTCGCGGGCGATCGCCAGTCCGGCGAAGCTGGCCCCGCATATCAGCACGTCGTGGCTTCCGTCGAGAGGAGTGCGCTCCTCGCCGCGCTTGGTCGCTCTAACCGGCATCGGCCTCGATTCTGCCATTATTCGCCGCCGTGTCCGCGACCGACGTAATGACTGCCCCTGCACCGACCGCCACCCCCGTCGAGGGTTCGGGCGGGCTGCTGCTCCAGATCGACGGCAAGATCGTCCCCAACTACGCGGCGACGATGGTCTCCTTCGACGAGGGCGACGTCGTCAACGGCAAGGTCGTCCGGATCGACAAAGACGAGGTCCTGGTCGACATCGGCTACAAGGCCGAGGGGGTCATCCCCTCCAATGAGCTCTCGATCCGCAAGTCGGTCGACCCGGCCGAGGAGGTCGAGCTCGGCGAGGAGATCGACGCCCTGGTCCTGACCAAGGAGGACGCCGAGGGCCGCCTGATCCTCTCCAAGAAGCGCGCCCGCTTCGAGAAGGCCTGGCGCCGCATCGAGATCGCCGCCGACTCCGGCGAACCGGTCGAAGGCAGCGTCATCGAGGTCGTCAAGGGCGGGCTCATCCTCGACCTCGGGGTGCGCGGCTTCCTGCCCGCCTCGCTGGTCGACATCCGTCGCGTCCACAACCTCGACGAGTTCATGGGCCAGACGCTCGAGTGCAAAGTCATCGAGCTCAACCGCAGCCGCAACAACGTCGTCCTCTCGCGCCGCGCCGTGCTCGAGGAGGAGCGCAAGGAGGTTCGCGAGCAGATCCTCGGGAACCTCGAGCCCGGCCAGGTCGTCGAAGGCAAGATCTCCAACATCGTCGACTTCGGCGCCTTCGTCGACCTCGACGGCATCGACGGCCTGATTCACATCTCCGAGCTCTCCTGGAGCCACGTCAACCATCCTTCCGAAGTCGTCGCGATCGGCGACACGGTGCGGATCAAAGTGCTCGACATCGATCGCGACCGCCAGCGCATCTCCCTCGGTCTCAAGCAGACCCAGGAGGACCCCTGGCAGCGCGTCATCAGCACCCACCGCCCCGGCGACGTGCTCGAGGGAACGGTGACCAAGGTCGTCGCCTTCGGCGCCTTCGTCGAAATCCTGCCCGGCGTCGAGGGCCTGGTCCACATCTCCGAGCTTGCCGACCATCACGTCGAGAACCCCAGCGAAGTGGTCGAGCCGGGCGCCAACCTCAACGTCAAGATCCTCGAGATCGACGAAGAGCGGCGGCGCTTGTCGCTGAGCATCAAGCGGGTCGAGGGTCAAAACATGCCGATGGGCGATCTCGGGGACCAGCTGGCTGCCGTTTCCGAGGGTCCGGACGAGTCAGCCGCGGGTCCTGTCGCGGAGACGGAGTCCTCGTCCTCGCAAGCTGCGGGCGAGGACCCCATCTCCACGCCACCCGCGGACGAGGCGCCGGAGGCCGAGGGATCGGCCGAGCCGGTCTCCGGGGAGCCTTCTGCCGAGGAGTCTCAGGACGAGGCGCCTGTGGAGGAGGACCCTGTCGCTGTCGAGCCTCAGGACGAGGCGCTTGCAGCTGAGGCCGCCCCTGAGGAGGAGGTCTCCGAGGACGCCGATCCCGCTCCGGCAGCTGAGGAGAACGGGACCACGGAGGAGAACGGTTCCGAGGATGAGGAGGGTGGCGAGGCCCAGGAGGGCGAAACCGCCGCCGATCGTCCCGATTCCCCCGACGACCTCGACGAGGCCGCGGGCGATACGTCCCAGACTGGCGAGTCCGAGCAGAGCTGAGCAGCGGCCATGGCGCCGCTGACGATTGGCCTCACCGGCGGCATCGCGGCCGGGAAGTCGGAGGCACTGGCGGCATTCTCGCGTTTGGGGGGGGCGACGCTCTCCAGCGACGCGGTTGCCCACGAGCTGCTCGACTCCGAGCCGCTGATCGGGCGCCTGGTCGAGCGCTGGGGGCCGGAGGTGGCCCCGGAGGGCAGGGTCGATCGCAATCGCATCGGCGAGCTCGTCTTCGCCGACCCCGACCAGCTGAGCTGGCTGGAGCAGCAGATCCACCCCCTGGTCGGGGAGCGGATCGGCGCCTGGCTGGTCAACCTGCCGGCGCCGACCGAGATCGCCGTGATCGAGGTGCCGCTGCTGTTCGAGTCGGGTATGGAGGGGGCGTTCGATACCACCCTCGCGATCGTGACCGCGGACGAGGTGCGGCGCGAGCGGGCGGCCGCCCGCGGTCACGCCCTCGTCGACGAGCGTGAGGCGCGCCAGCTTGCCCAGGACGAGAAGGCAGACCGAGCGGAGCACACGGTCAGGAACGACGGCTCGGTGGCGGATCTGGAGCGGGCGCTGTCCGCCCTGATCGAGAAGCTGCGGCGATGAAGCGACGCTGGCTGGCCTTGGGGGGTGCGGCCGCGGCGATCGGCCTCGTCGTCGGGGTGATGGTCGCCAGCGGCAAGTTCGACGAGGCGATCCAGGAGCTGACCCTGCCGCTGCGCCACGAGGACATCATCCGCCAGCAGGCAGCCGAAAAGCAGGTCGACGCGGCCCTGATCGCCGCCGTCATCTACTCCGAGTCGAAGTTCAGCGACGCGACCTCGAGCGCCGGCGCCCGCGGCCTGATGCAGATTACGCCGGAAGCGGCGAACGAAATCGAGCGCCTCAGCGGCGGCACCTCGTTCAGGATCGATGACCTCTCCGACCCCGAAATCAACATCCGCTACGGCACCTTCCTGCTGCGCGAACTGCTGGATCGCTACGACGGCGACGAGGCCGCCGCGCTCGCCGCCTACAACGCCGGCCCCGCCAATGCGGACAAATGGGGGGGCTCGGATCTTAATCTCAGCGACATTCGCTTCCCCGAAACTCGCGCCTACGTGGAAGAGGTTCTGGACAAGCGCGGCTCCTATCGCGACAAGTACGGGCGGGAGCTGGGCTACTAGTGAGCGCCGCTGCCTCCCGACCGCGCGTCGCCGCGCTGGCCCTCGCCGTCGGCGTCGTCCTCGCCGACTCCTCGATCGTCGTCCTGGCGCTGCCGGAGATCTACCGCGATTTCGACACCAGCATCGCCGGCGTCACCTGGGTGCTGATCTCGTTCAACCTGGTTATGGCGCTGGCCGCGGTGCCCGCGGCGCTGCTGGCCCGCCGCGTCGGGC
>JBAQZI010000006.1:0-6250 GCA_049790835.1 Solirubrobacterales bacterium | reverse complement strand
GCCTCCCGCTGTTCGCGCAGCCGAGGTCGCTCCCGACCACCCCGTCCCTAAGAGTCAGCGACGGGAGCCGGCACCATGATCTGCTCGATCGAGTCGGCCAGCCCCCGCTCGTTGACGTCGACCAGGGCGCCCATCACCCAGACGTCCTCCTCGGCGGTCTCGAACCGGGTCGGCATCTGCGTGATCATCGAGGCCAGGGCCTGCTCCGGCTTGACCCCGAGCACGCTGGCCCGCGAGCCGGTCATGCCGACGTCGGAGATGAAGGCCGTGCCCTTGGGGAGCACGCGCCCGTCGGCCGTCGGCACGTGGGTGTGGGTGCCGAAGACCGCCGCCACGCGCCCGTCGAGGTGCCAGCCCATCGCCACCTTCTCGCTGGTCACCTCGGCGTGGAAGTCGACCACGATCGCGTCCGCCTCGACCTGGTCGAGGATGCCGTCGACGGTGTCGAAGGGCGAGCGCGCGACCTTGAGGCCGATCGCGCCGCTGAGGTTGATCACCGCCACCCGCATCCCGCCCGCCTCGACCACGGTGAAGCCGCGCCCGGGGTTGCCCTGCGGGTAGTTGGCCGGCCGCACGACCAGCCGCTCGCGTTCGAGGAAGTCGTAGGCCTCGCGGTGGCGGTAGACGTGGTTGCCGGTGGTGATCACCCCGGTGCCGACGCCGAAGAGGTCGTTGGCGGTGCGCTCGGTGATGCCGACCCCGCCGGCGGTGTTCTCGCCGTTGACGACGATCAGGTCCGGCCGGTGCCGCTCGCGCAGCGCCGGCATCGTCTCGCGCAGGCCTTTCCTGCCGGGGCCGCCGACGACGTCGCCGATGAAGAGCACGCGCATCGGCTGACCTTACCCGCACAGTTGAGGGCCTTGTGGGTGCGGCTGACTCTCGCGCCCTTCAGGGACCGTTCGGACTTAGTAGGCAGGGGCCAACCCGGCGATCATCGGGAAGTGACGCACGTTCGTTGTCAGCAGATCAGCCTCAAGCAGGAGCGCGGTAGCGGCGATTAGATAGTCGGCGTCATCGATGCCGCTGTGCGAGCGACGGTGACGCCGGGCGAGAGAGCCGGCGGCTCTCGCTACCTCCTCCCCCACCGGCACCCAAGAGATCGCGGCGAAGAACAGCTCCAAAGCATTGACCTCCTTCTCGCGCACGCCTGACAACAACTCGAAGCGAACGACCTCGCTGGCGAAGAGAGATTCTTCGGCCTCTATCAGGCCCCCCAAGAGATCGACGGCGGGCACCGAGCCGCGTAGGTGGTCGATTGCGACGCTGGTGTCGAGCAGCTTCACTTGACGCCGAGCCGGGCCAAGCGATCGTTCAGGTCGCCGCCGCGAATCGCGTCAACGTACTCGGCGCCGCTAGTGCGTCGGCCTTTCCAGGAACCGGCACTGGCCTTGAGGGCACGAAGCTTCTCGTCGACTCCCTGCTCGCCGAAAGTTGTGCGAACCGCACGGCGGATCAACTCCGAGCGCGATGCGCCCGTGTCGCGCGAGGCTCGTTCCAGGAGCTCTAGCTCACCCTCACCCAAGTAGACCTGCGTCCTGCTCATAGCATCACTATACACCTTGTGGTGTCTTCTAGGGCGGAGCCTGGTCTCAGACCGCCGCGAAGCGCCGCAGCGCGAAGCGGGCAGCGAGGCCGTAGGCGGCGATCAGGATCGCCAGGTGGATCAGGGGGCCGCCGATGCCCGGCCCGGCCGAGTCGAGCGCCGCGGTCATCGCCTGCAGGGCGGGCTTGAAGGGGAAGATCGCGGTGACGATCCGGACCAGGTCGAAGACGCCGGTGCCGACCGCGCCCGCCGGGATCAGCGACAGGAAGGCGACGGGCAGGGTGACCATGAAGGCGAGCAGGGAGACGGCACGGACCTCGCGCGCCGCCGCCCCCAGCGCCGCCCCGGCCGCCGCCAGGGCGCCGCCGCCGGCGAGGATCGCCAGCAGCCAGAGCCCGAACCGGTCCCATTGCAGGGGCACGAATAACTGCATGCCGCCCAGCATCAGCAGCGTCACCACCAGCCCCACGGCCATGCCCAGCAGCACCTTCTCGCCCAGCAATCCCGCCGGTGAGATCAGGCCCCTGGTGAGGCGCGGGAAGGCGTTCTCCTCGCGCTCGAGCGCCAGCGACCCGGCCACCAGCAGCACCGTCACGAAGGCCAGGGTCAGCGTCGCCGCGACCGCGATCGCGAAGGTCTCCAGCGGCGGCGAGGAGCCGTCGATCACCTCCTTCCTGACCACGATCGGCTCGGCGATGCGTTTGATCAGGGGCTCGGCGACGTCGAGGTTGTCGCGGGCCCGGGCGGTGAAATCGGTGACCTCGGCGAGCGAGCTGCGCAGCGGCCCCGCCGGCAGCGCCGGCCCCAGGGCTTCGAGAATCCGGGCGCTGGCGCGCAGGCCGAGGATCGGGATCGCCTGGCCGACCAGCTCGAGCTCGCCGCCGTTGATGACCAGCTCGAGGTAGTTGCCGCCTTCGATCGCGATCCGCCGGGCGATCGCCAGGTTGGCCTGGGCGAGCAGGGTCGAGATCCGTTCGTCGACCAGCCGCGCCTTGATCGGGTCCTCCTGGTTGACCAGGACTTCGACCTTCGGCGTGCCCGGAGTGAGGGTGGAGAGGGAGTTGATCTGGTCGACCAGATCGGCGGGCAGGATCAGCGCCGCCAGCACCTCGCCCGACTCGACCTCGTCCACCGCCTCGGCCCGGTTCTCCACGCGGACGCAATCCACCCGCGAGCAGATGCGGTCGTTGATCCCGGCCGCCGGCAGCTTGGCGCCGCCGACGCTGACCCGGGTGTCGGCCGGGACCTCGTTGAGGAAGGCGACCCGCGGTTTCTCCGGCCCGCGTGAGATCGCGAAGCCGACCAGGACCGCGATCAGCACCGGGTAGGCGACCAGCAGCACCGCCTGCAGCGGCGAGCGGCGCAGGATCTGCAGGTCCTTGAGCAGCAGCCAGCGCACGCTCAGTGCCCCCGGTGCTGGAGGTAGGCGACGAAGGCGGTCTCGAAGTCGCGGTCGGCGGCCTCGGGCGCCTCGCTGCGGACTGCCTCGCGCAGCTCCTCGGCCGGCCCGTCGAAGAGCGACTCGCCGTCGGCGAGGACGAGCAGACGGCGCCCGTAGCGCTCGGCCTCCTGGATGTCGTGGGTGGAGAAGATCACCGTCGTGCCGTGCCCGGCGAGGCCGGAGACGAACTCCCACAGCCGCGCTCGCTGGCGCGGGTCGAGGCCGACGCTGGGCTCGTCGAGCAGCAGCACCGCCGGCCGCGAGAGCAGCCCGATCGCGATGTTGATCCGCTGCTGGTTGCCGCCCGAGAGCCGGGCGACGATCTCGCCGCGCCGCTCGCCGAGCCCGGCCAGCTCCAGCATCTCCTCGGTCGAGGCCCGCGGGTCCCGGTGGCCCTCCAGCCGCGCGAACAGCAGCAGGTTCTCCTCCACGGTCAGCCGCCGGTAGAGCGCCGCCTGCTGCGGCACCCAGCCGACCGCGCCGGCCGCCGCCAGCACCTCTCCCTCGTCGGGCTTGAGGATTCCGGCGAGGATCGAGAGCAGCGTCGTCTTGCCGGCGCCGTTGGGGCCGATGATCGCCACCAGGTCGCCCGGGGGCGCGGCGAAGCTGACGCCGCGCAGCGCCGCGCGCTCGCCGTAGCGCTTGACGAGCTGTCGCGCCTCGAGCGCGGCGGTGGCGGTCCCCTCCATCGGCGCGAACCGTACTCACCCTAGAATCGAGGCGATGCCCTTCCCCTCGACCCGCCTGCGCCGGCTGCGGCGCACCGACGCATTGCGCGGCCTGGTCCGCGAGACCGAGCTTTCGCCCCGGCACCTGATCCAGCCGCTCTTCGTCGTCGCCGGCGAGGGGGTGCGGGAGGAGGTCGAGTCGATGCCGGGGATCGAGCGCTTCTCGATCTCAGGACTGGTCGAGGAGGCCGGCGAGGTTCTCGGCGCCGGCGTCGGCACGGTCCTGCTCTTCGGCGTGCCGGCCGCCAAGGACGAGTCCGGCAGCGGCGCCTATGACGACGAGGGCGTCGTGCAGATGGCGGTCCGCGCCCTCAAGGAGGCCCACCCGGACCTCGCCGTCATCACCGACGTCTGCCTCTGCGAGTACACCTCGCACGGGCACTGCGGCTTCGTCCGCGAGGGCGAGGTCGACAACGACATCACCGTCGAGCTGCTGGCCAAAGTCGCGATCTCCCACGCCGAGGCCGGCGCCGACGCGGTCGCTCCCAGCGACATGATGGACGGCCGCATCGGCTCGATCCGCTTCCAGCTCGACGAGGAGGGACACTCCGGCCTGCCGATCGTCGCCTACAGCGCCAAGTACGCCTCCGCCTTCTACGGCCCCTTCCGCGACGCCGCCGAGTCCACCCCCGATTTCGGCGACCGCCGCGGCTACCAGATGGATCCGGCCAACGCCGCCGAGGCGGTGCGCGAGGCCGAGCTCGATCTCGACGAGGGCGCCGACATGCTGATGGTCAAGCCCGCCACCCCTTACCTCGACGTCGTGCGCCGGGTCAAGGACGCGACCGGGGCGCCGGTCGCCGCCTACCATGTCTCCGGCGAGTACTCGATGCTGAAGGCCGCCGCGGCCAACGGCTGGATCGACGAGCGCCAGGCGGTGCTCGAGACCCTGACCTCGATCCGCCGCGCCGGCGCCGACGCGATCGTCACCTACTACGCGAAGGAGGCCGCTCCGTGGCTTCGGTGAAAACCCCCCAATCGAAGGCGCGCTCGCGCAAGGACGGCTCGGCGATCCCGCTCGACGAGACCGACAAGCGGCTGATGAACCTGCTGCAGTCGAGCTTCCCGATCGACCCCGAGCCCTTCGCCCTCCTCGCCTCCGAGGCGGAACTGGAGCTCGACGACGTCCTCGCCCGCACCCAGCGCCTGCTCGACGGCCGCATCATCCGCGAGATCACGCCGATCTTCGACACCCGCGCGCTCGGCTACGAGTCGATGCTGGTGGCGGCGAAAGTCGACGCCGAGCACCCCCAGCGCGCCGCCCAGATCGTCAACTCGCATCCCGGCGTCTCCCACAACTACCTGCGCACCCACGACTTCAACCTCTGGTTCACGATCGCCACCCCGCCCGACTCCGAGCTGGGCCTGCACGGCACCCTCGAGGTGCTGATGCGCGAGACCGGCGCCGAGTCGATGCGCGAGCTGCCGACCCTGACCCTGTTCAAGATCAACATGAACCTGGAGATGGAGAAGGGCACCGAGGCGCTCGCCGCCGCCGCGGTCGAGGCGGCTCCGCCCCGCGAGCTCGACGCCCAGCCCTACGACGCCGATGACATCGCCCTGATCCGGGCGCTGCAGGGCCCGATGGCCGCGGTCGAGCGCCCCTACGACGAGGCGGCCTCCGAGCTCGGGATCTCGACCGAGGACCTGCTCGAGCGCCTGCGCTCGATGGTCGACCGCAAGATCCTCCGTCGCGTCGCCGCGATCCTCTACCACCGCCGCGCCGGCTTCTCGGCCAACGGCATGGGGGTCTGGAAGGTGCCCGACGAGCAGATCATGGAGGTCGGCGCCCGCATGGCCTCCTTCCGCGGCATCTCCCACTGCTACCAGCGGCCGACCTACGAGGACTGGCCCTACAGCGTCTTCACGATGGCCCACGGCCGCTCCAAGCAGGAGTGCGACGCGGTCCTCGACTCGATCGCCGCCGACTGCGGGATCGGCCCCGACGGCCGCGCCACCCTCTACTCCTCGACCGAGTACAAGAAGATCCGCCTGCACTACTTCACCGACGACTACGCCGCCTGGGAGGCCGAGCATTCCTAGCGGTTCCCCCGCTGGTTCGGAGGGGCTGTACGAGCGCGCCCTGCGCGTTCTACCGGGGGGCGTCAACTCGCCCGTGCGGGCGATGCGGCAGATCGGCCGCGAGCCGATCTTCGTCGAGCGCGGCGAGGGCTGCGAGCTGGTCGCCGTCGACGGCAGGCGCTACCTCGACTGGGTCGGGTCCTGGGGCCCGCTGATCCTCGGCCACGCCGAGCCGTCGGTGGTCTCGGCGGTAATCGAAGCCGCCAAGCGGGGCACCAGCTACGGCGCCGCGACCATCGCCGAGGTGGCGCTGGCCGAGGAGGTCGTCGACCGCGTCCCGGCGGCGGAGATGGTGCGGATGACCAGCTCCGGCACCGAGGCGACGATGAGCGCGGTGCGCCTGGCCCGCGCCGTGACCGGCCGCGAGGTCGTCGTCAAGTTCGCGGGCGCCTACCACGGCCACTCCGACGGCTTGCTGGCCGACGCCGGCTCGGGCCTGGCCACGCTCGGCGTCCC
>JBAQZI010000005.1:0-17990 GCA_049790835.1 Solirubrobacterales bacterium | reverse complement strand
GGGCGCAGCCGCCGCAGCGGCCGGGTGCGAGCGCCGATCGCCCGCGCCGTCGCCGCCGGGCTGGAGCGCCGGTGCGGGTTCTCCCCGCTCCAGCACTCGTAAAGCATCAGGGCCAGCGAGTAGACGTCGGCCTCGGGGCCGGCAACCCGGCCCTCGGCCTGCTCGGGCGCCATGTAGGCGAGCGTGCCGACGACGTCTCCCGGCGCGGTCAGCGCGGCGCCGTCGGCGAGGTGGGCGACGCCGAAGTCCATCAGCTTGGCCCGCGACTCGCCTTCGCAGTCACCCTCGGTCACCTGCACGTTCTGCGGCTTGATGTCGCGGTGGACGACGCCGCGCGAGTGGGCGTGGTCGAGCGCCTCGCAGAGATCGGCGCCGATCTCGCCGATCTCGCGGTCGGAGAGCTCGCCGGCATGGGCGAGCCGAGCCAGGGTCGAGCCCTCGACCAGCTCGCTGACGAGCAGGGCGTTGCCGTCCTCCTCGCCCATCTCATAGAGGGTGACGATGCCGGGATGGTTGAGCCGGGCCGCCGCCTGGGCCTCGCGCAGCACCCGCCGGCCGGCCTCCCCCCGCTGCTCGATCGCCTTGACCGCGACCGGCCGCTCGAGGCGACCGTCCCAGGCCTCGTAGACGACGCCGAACCCGCCGCTGCCGATGCGGCGCTCGATCAGGAAGCGGTTGAGCACGAGAGAACCGACCAAAGCTCCTTTTATTTCGCTTCCCGAGCGCTTTCTCCTGCGCCCGGTGGCGTGGGAAAAACGCACCGTTTGCTGGCCGTCTTGGCGCTCCGACCCCCCCAGGCTTCATACTCTTCGGCCACCCAACCAGCTTGGAGAGCCGCTTCTTGGAGGATTCGCCAGCACGCGCGCCGCGGCGACGCGAGCGCCCACAACGCCGACCGGAACGCCAGCAGATCATGCTGCGGCGGGCGCTTGCGCTCGGCGGCGGCCTGATCGTCCTGATCCTGCTCGTGCTCGGGGTCAAGGGCTGCCTCGATGCCCGCGCCGAGCGCGAGCTGAGCGATTACGCCGACGACGTCACCCAGATCGTCGACGAGACCGACCAGACCAGCAAAGCCTTCTTCGGCAAGCTCGCCGACCCGGGCGACCTCTCCGTCACCGACTTCGTCGCCGAGGTCAACGCCGACCGCAGCGCCATGGACAACTACGCCTCGCGGATCGACGGCCTCAGCGCCCCCGGCGACATGAGCCGGGCCCAGAACGCGTTGGAGCTGACCTACGAGCTGCGCAGCAGCGCGATGACCGAGATCGCCGACCGGATGCCGACCGCGCTCGGCGACGCCGGGGCCGCCAAAGCGACGATGGGGATCGCCAGGCAGATGCGCAAGCTGCTCGCCGCCGACGCGCTCTATGCCGCGATCGTTCGGCCCGAAATCAACGGCGTCCTCGCGAGCAACGGGATCGAAGGGAGCGACGTGCCCGAGAGCGTCTTCCTGCCGGAAGAGACCAAATGGCTGGAAGAAGGCGCGGTCAGCGCGGCACTCGGCGCGGTCAGCGGCTCCAGCGCCGGCGCCAGCTCGGGCGTGCACGGCCTGGAACTGTCCGGCGTCAGCATCAACGGGACCGAACTGGGCGAAGAAACGGTCGGCGTCTCCGCCGAAGAAACGGTCGAAGTCGAAGTGACGGTGGAAAACCAGGGCGACTCGACCGAGAACGGCGTTGGCGTGACCGTCTCCGGCGGCGGCGTCGAAGTGCAGGAAAGCATCGAGAGCATCGGGGCCGCCGAAACCGAAACGGTCTCGATCCCGCTGACGCCGACGCCGAGCGGCGAAGTCACGCTCGAAGTAACGGTGGGCCCGGTCCCCGGCGAGCAGATCACCGAAAACAACGAAGCCAGCTACACCGTCCTCTTCGAATAACGAGGGTGTAGGCGAGCCCACAAGCTCAGGCGGGCACTAGTCTGGCGCGATGCGAATCGCCTACCTCGGTCCGGCCGGCACCTTCACCGAGGACGCCCTCGGCGAAGCGGCACCCGCCGCCGAGTTCGAGTCCCTGCGCATGGCGACGATCCACGACGCGATCCTCGCCGTCGAGCGGGGCGAGGCCGACCGCGCCCTGGTCCCCTTCGAGAACTCGATCGAGGGCTCGGTCCGCGGCACCCTCGACGCCCTCGCCTTCGAGGCCGACTCGGTGACGATCGTCGGCGAGCACGACTACGCGGTGCGCGCCCACCTGATCGGCCGCGAGCCGGCCGAGCTGGGCTCGATCGAGGCCGTCCTCTCCCACCAGCAGCCGCTCGCCCAGTGCGCCCGCTTCCTGCGCGAGCAGCTGCCCGGGGTCGAACTGCGCAGCGTCAGCAGCACCGCGGCGGCGGTGCGCATGGTCGCCGAGTCGATCCGCCCCTGGGCGGCGATCGGCTCCCGCGCCGCCGCCGAGCTCTACGGCTGCGCGATCCTCCGTGAGGGGATCCAGGACGAGGCCGACAACGTCACCCGCTTCGTCTGGATCGCCCCTGAGGGCACCGCGCCAGGGGAGGGCAAGGCCTGGAAGACCTCGCTCGTCTTCTCGGAGCTGGGCGAAGACCACCCGGGCGCCCTGGTCAACGCCCTCAGCGAGTTCTCCGAGCGCGGAATCAACCTGACCCGGATCGAGTCCCGTCCCCTGCGCAGCGGCCTCGGCCGCTACATGTTCTTCTGCGACCTCGAGGGAGCCGAGAACGACGAGCTCGTCGCCGCGGCGATCGCCCAGCTCCGCTCCAAAGCCGAATCGGTGCGGATCCTCGGCTCCTACCCGGTCGCTTAGCCGCAGCCGATAACCGGCCTTCACCGCGTCGGGCGCCGACCCCCCTACAATTTCTCGGCATGGCACGCGTCCTTGTGCTCAATGCGACCTACGAGCCGATCAACGTATGCACGTTGCGACGTGCTGCTGTGCTGCTGCTGAAGGAGAAGGCCGAGCTGCTCGAGCAGCGCGCCGGCGCCCTCCACTCCGAGCACATGACGATGGAGCGCCCCGACGTGATCCGCCTCGTCAACTACGTCCGCATCCCCCGCGAGGCCCACCGCCGCAAGATCACCCGCCGTGCCGTCCTCGCCCGCGACTCCTGGACCTGCCAGTACTGCGGCTCGACCAAGTCCGGCCTCACCGTCGACCACGTGATCCCCAGGAGCCGCGGCGGCAAGTCGGTCTGGGAGAACATCGTCGCCGCCTGCGCCACGTGCAACCGGAGGAAGGGCAACCGCCTCCCCCGCGAGATCCATATGCACCCCAAGAACTCGCCGAAGGCACCGCCGGCGACGGTGTTCATCCAGGTGGCGAGCCCGAAGATTCCGCAGGCTTGGCAGCAGTACCTGCCAGCGGCTGCTTAGAAGCATTGCGGCAGTCCTAGGGGTGGTGGGTGCGCCCTCGAAAGATGCCTAGGTCCCTTCGGGACAAACTGGATGGCCCTGCGGGCCAGAGGAACAACTCCGCGGTGCCGAACAGAAGAGGCACTTTCGAGGGCGCACCCACCACCCATCACGAGTCCCGATATTCGTAAGCGGCCTGGAACAAGTGAGCTCCCGAATGTCGGCTGGTTCCCGGTACACGGAAGCTGAAGTCGAAAGACGAGGCGCTGGTGGTTCTCCCGCTCTTCGTGTGTGGATCGTCCCTGGCTCGGGCTTGGAGCTCCCGTGAACCGGGGCGCTGCGTGAGGGGACGGTGGGTAAGCCTCGTCCTAGCCTCACAGCTCGCTGCGTACATCTCGGCGCCGCCAGGCGCCGTCCCCATTGCACCGGCTATGCCGGTGCTAGGCGTAGACGAGGCTTACCCACCGTCCCCGTCCACAGACCCATCGTCCATCGCAGGAAGTTCGTCCGCCTGAACCTCCGTCGGTGCACTCTCAGCGCTGTCGGACTCGACCACCAGCGCCACGGCGCTGACCACGTCGTCGTCCTTGATGTTCATCACCTTCACCCCCTGCGTCGACCTTCCCATCTGCGAGATGCCGCTGACGGAGGTGCGCTGGACCATGCCGTTCTGGGAGATGAAGAGCAGCTCTTGGTGTTCGCCGACGATCAGGGCGCCGGCGAGGCCGCCCTTCTTCTCGGTCAGCTTCGCGGTCAGCACGCCTTTGGTGCCGCGGCCCTTGACGGGGTACTCGGAGACCGGGGTGCGCTTGCCGTAGCCGTTCTCGGTGACGACGAAGAGTTCGGTGTCGTTGCGGGCGATGTCCATCGCCAGGACCCGGTTGTCCTTGCCGGATACGTTCATGCCTTTGATGCCGCTGGTGTCACGGCCCATCGAGCGCACCAGCTGCTCGGAGAAGCGTGAGGCGTGGCCGGAGTGGGAGACGATGAGGATGTCGTCTTCGCCGGAGGTGAGCCGGACCTGGACCAGCTCGTCGCCGTCGCGGACCTTGATCGCGATGATCCCGTCGGCCCGGATCGGCGTGTTGTAGGCAAGGAACTCGGTCTTCTTGATCAGGCCCTTGGCGGTGGCGAAGGCGAGGTACCTGTTCTCCTTGAAGTCCCGGGTCGGGATCACCGCCATCACCTTCTCGCCTTCGCGCAGCGGCAGCAGGTTGTTGAGCGAGCTGCCTTTGGCGTTGCGCGAGCCCTCCGGCAGCTCGTAGACCTTGAGCCGGTAGACCTTGCCGCGGTTGGTGAAGAAGAGCAGGTAGTCGTGGGTCGAGGAGATGTGCAGGTGGGCGATGTAGTCGTCGTCTTTGAGGTTCATCCCCATCACGCCGACGCCGCCGCGGTGCTGCTGGCGGTAGGTGGCCAGCGGCAGGCGCTTGACGTAGCCGGAGGCGGTCAGCGAGATCACCATCTGCTGGTCGGCGATCATGTCCTCGATGCCGACGTCGCCCTCGAAGTGGGCCAGTTCGGTGCGGCGCTCGTCGCCGTAGGACTCGACCACTTCGGCCAGCTCCTCTTTGACGATCGCCATCACCTTGGCCTCGTCGCCGAGGATCTCGCGCAGCTCGCCGATCCGCTCCATCAGGTCGGCGTGCTCGGCCCGGACTTTGTCGGCCTCGAGCGCGGTCAGGCGCTGCAGTCGCATGTCGAGGATCGCCTGCGCCTGCTCGCGCGAGAGCTCGAACTGCGACATCAGCCCCTCGCGGGCGGCGTCGGGATCGCTCGAGGCGCGGATCAGCTTGATCACCGCGTCGAGGTTGTCGAGCGCGACCAGCAGCCCCTCGAGGATGTGGGCGCGGGCCTCGGCGCGGCGCAGTTCGTACTGGGTGCGGCGGGTGACGACCTCGCGCTGGTGATCGACGTAGTGGTGGATCAGCTCGCGCAGGCTGAGCGTTTTCGGTACCCCGTCGACCAGCGCCACCATGTTGGCGCCGAAGGTCGTCTGCATCGCGGTTTTCTTGTAGAGGTTGTTGAGCACGACCTTGGCCGGTGGGCCGCCGCGCTTGAGCTCGATGACCAGGCGCATGCCCGAGCCGTCGGACTCGTCGCGCAGGTCGGAGATCCCCTCCAGTTTCTTGTCGCGAACGAGATCGGCGATCTTGGTGACCAGGCCGCCGTCGCCGAGCTTCTTCACGGTGAACGGCAGCTCGGTGACGATGATCGCCTCCTTGCCCCCCTTCAGCGGCTCGACGTGGGCGCGGGCGCGGACCTTGATGCTGCCGCGGCCGGAGGCGTAGGCATCGCGAATCCCCTCGCGGCTCATGATCCCGCCGCCGGGGAAGTCGGGGCCCTTGATGTGCTCCATCAGCCCGGCCATGTCGATCTGCGGGTCGTCGATGTAGGCGGCGACCGCGCCCGCGACCTCGCGCAGGTTGTGGGGCGGGATGTTGGTGGCCATCCCGACCGCGATCCCCGAGGTGCCGTTGACCAGCAGGTTCGGGAAGCGGGCGGGCAGGACCAGCGGCTCCTGCGTCGATTCGTCGTAGTTGGGGCCGAAGTCGACGGTGTCGGCGTCGATGTCGCGCAGCAGCTCGGTGGCGAGGCGGGTCAGGCGTGCCTCGGTGTACCTCATCGCCGCCGCCGGATCGTCGTCGATCGAGCCGAAGTTCCCCTGGCCGTCGACGAGCAGGTAGCGCAGGGAGAAGTCCTGCGCCATCCGCACCAGCGTGTCGTAGATCGCCGAGTCGCCATGGGGGTGGTACTTGCCCATGACCTCGCCGACGATGAAGGCGCACTTGCGGTAGGCCCGGGTCGGCTGCAGGCCGACGTCGTGCATCGCGTAGAGGACGCGGCGGTGGACCGGCTTGAGGCCGTCGCGCACGTCCGGCAGCGCCCGCCCGACGATCACGCTCATCGCGTAATCGAGGTACGACGAGCGCATCTCCTTCTCGAGCTCGCGCTCCTCGATCCGTCCAGTCAGGGCGTCAAGTGCCATCAGAAAGTCCTTCCGTCAACGCCGCGGGCCGTCAACGCACGGGCGCGAAAACCAAGCAGGTCGTGGGACGCAGGGAGGCTGGTGAGGGGAGCGCACTTGTTCGTGCGTGACCCGATCCAGCCGACCGAGGACTGCGAGATGCGCCGGTTTGCAGCGTCCGCCCCCATCGCGAATTCATACATCAAGAAACCGAACCTCCTTCGCATGCGCCTCGATGAATTCGCGCCTTGGCAAAACCTGGTCGCCCATCAGCATCGAGAAGATCTGGTCCGCGGCGGTTGCGTCTTCGAGAGTTACCCGCGCCAGGGTGCGGCTGGCGGGGTCCATAGTCGTCTCGCGCAGCTGATCGGCGTTCATCTCGCCGAGTCCCTTGAACCGGGTCAGCTGGACGCCGTGGCGAGCCAGCTCCAGCACCGCGCCGCGCAGCGCCTGGAACGAAAGGGCGACGTTGCGGCGCCCCCCGAACTGGATCTCGAACGGCGGCCGCCCGACCTGCTTCAGCAGCGCCTCGTGGACCTCGACGAACTTGCGGTAGTCGTAGTGGGAGAAGAGCTCCGCCGGCAGGCGGTGAGTGCGGGCGAGTCCGCTCTTGCGTTCGAGCGCCTTGACGACCAGCAGCGAGTCGCCGGCCTCCAGCACCTCGGTGTCGAAGGTGGCCCCATCGGGAGCAGCGGCGCGAAGCAGCTTGGCGGCCGCCTCGACGCTGCCCACACCCTCGTCGAGCAGGTTCGACTCCTCGAGGAAGCGGACGGTTTCGTGGCCGAACTCGGCCTGCAGCGAAGAGCCCCAGCCCTCGTACTCCTTCGAGCGCCGCACATATGCCTGCCAGCGGCTCGCGGTCAGCTTCTTGGTGTTGCCGCTGGCATCGGTCAGCTCGAAGTCCTCGAGTTTGTCGCGCAGCAGCAGCTCCTCCAGTTCGGACTCGCGCTCCAGATAGGTCTCCTGGTTGCCCTGCTTGACCCGGTAGAGCGGCGGTTTGGCGATGTAGACGAAGCCGGCGTCGATCAGCTCCGGCATCTGCCGGTAGAGGAAGGTGAGGACCAGGGTGCGGATGTGGGCGCCGTCGACGTCGGCGTCGGTCGCCATCACGATCTTGTGATACCTGGCGCCCTCGAGGTCGAACTCGTCGTGGACGCCGGTGCCGATCGCGGTGATCAGGGCCTGGATCTCGTTGTTGGCAAGGACCTTGTCGATGCGGCTCTTCTCGACGTTGATGATCTTGCCGCGCAGCGGCAGCACCGCCTGCGTGTTGCGATCGCGGGCCTGCTTGGCGGAGCCGCCGGCGGAATCGCCCTCGACCACGAAGATCTCGGCCAGGCTCGGATCCTTGACCGAGCAGTCGGCGAGCTTGCCCGGCAGGGTCGAGTTCTCCAGCGCCGACTTGCGGCGGGTCAGATCGCGGGCCTTGCGGGCGGCGTCGCGGGCCCGCGAGGCCTCGATCGCCTTGTTGATGATCCGCCGCGCGTCCGTCGGGTTCTCCTCGAAGTACTCGGCCAGCTTGCGGTTGACCGTCTCCTCGACCAGGCCGCGGATCGGCGGGTTGCCGAGTTTGGTCTTGGTCTGGCCCTCGAACTGGGGGTCGTGGAGCTTGACCGAGATCACCGCGGTCAGGCCCTCGCGCACGTCCTCGCCGGCGAGGTTCTCGTCTTTTTTCTCGTGCAACAGCCCTTTGCTGCGCGCGTAGGCGTTCAGGGTCCGGGTCAGCGCCGAGCGGAAGCCGGAGAGGTGGGTGCCGCCCTCATGGGTGTTGATGTTGTTGGCGAAGCTGAAGATCGACTCCTGGTAGGAGGAGTTCCACTGCATCGCCAGCTCGACTTCGCCGTCCTCCTCGTCCGCGCCCTCGAAGTAGATGACCTTGCGGTGCAGTTCGTCCTTGTTCTCGTTGAGGTGGCGGACGAAGTCCTCGATGCCGCCGTCGTACTTGAAGACGACGCTGTTGGTCTCGCCGCGCTCGTCGACCAGCTCGATCCGCAGACCGCGGGTGAGGAAGGCGGTCTCGCGCAGGCGCTCGGCGAGGGTGTCGAAGTCGAAGCCGATCTCTTCGAAGATCTCGAGGTCGGGCAGGAAGGTGATCTGGGTGCCGTGCTCCGCGGTCGTCTCGCCCTTGACCAGGTCGGTCATCGGTTTGCCGCGCTCGTAATCCTGGGACCAGACGTTGCCGTCGGTGCTGATCTGCAGGTGCAGGCGCTCGGAGAGGGCGTTGACGACGGAGACGCCGACGCCGTGCAGGCCGCCGGAGACCTTGTAGCCGCCGCCGTCCCCGAACTTGCCGCCGGCGTGAAGGACCGTCAGCACGACCTCGGCCGCGGGGCGCCCCTCTTTCTCCATCGTCTCGACCGGGATGCCGCGGCCGTTGTCGATGACCGTGCAGCTGTTGTCCGGGTGGAGGACGACGCGGACGCTGTCGCAGTGGCCGGCCAGGGCCTCGTCGACGGAGTTGTCGACGACCTCGTAGACCAGGTGGTGCAGGCCGCGCGGGCCGGTCGAACCGATGTACATGCCGGGACGCTTGCGCACCGCCTCCAGACCCTCGAGGACGGTGATGTCCTTGGCGCCGTACGACGCAGACGTGGCGCTGCTGGATTTGTTCTCAGGCAATGAGTCCCTTCCGGTTGACACAGAAAACCCCGACGCCTGGAGGGCTCACTCCACACAGGTCGGGGCTTGAGGCGAGTTGCCATAAGAATACCAGTTGAGTGCCGCGGAAGAGCCGGGCAGGTGCGGCAAATTCCCTGCAAATCGTGGATAAAGTGGGACTAGAAGCGGTCGCTGTTTACGCGAAAGCGCAGGGCTTCGGGGGTCAGGTCCCCCAACTCGCCCCGCAGGCGCTCCAGGAGCTGCGCCTGCATCAGGTCCAGCTCCTGCGCCCAAACCGTGTCCGCGACCTCGATCGTCAGCGTCCCGGCGCGCTCGGAGACCGGCGCCGCGACCGCCGCCAACTGCTCCCCCACCACCCCGGCCCAGGCCGCCTGCACCGCCGCCAGGCCGGTGCGGGGAGCGGCCTGCTCGCGGGCCGCGCGAATCGCCGCCGAAGCCTGCCGGGGAGCGCGACGTCGGCTCATGCCGCGGCGGCACTCGGTTGGGCAGGGGGCGGCATCCGCACCACCGAGAGCCGCGCCGGCGCCGGCAGCGACTCTTCGTCGGCGGCGGTGATCAGCGCCTGGCCGCCGTCGCCGAGCCGCTGCACGAGGCGCTCGCGGCGGCCGGGGTCGAGCTCGCTCATGACGTCGTCGAGCAGCAGCAGCGGCATCACCCGGCGCGCGTTGAGCAGCACCTCGCGCTCGGCGAAGAGCAGCGCCAGCAGGGCAGCCCGCTGCTGGCCCTGGGATCCGTAGCGCCGCAGCGAACGGCCCGCCATCTCGGTCTTGAACTCGTCGAGGTGGGGGCCCCAGGAGCTTCGCCCCATGCGGACGTCCTGCTCGCGCCGCTGCTCCAGCCCGGCCCGGATCTCCTCGGCCGAGCCCTCGGCGCGCGGTGCGTACCCAAGGCTGGCGCCGCCCTCCAGGCCGAGCTCCGCCGCGGTGGCGGCGAAGGGAGCGCTGAGCTCGCTGATCGCCTCCGCGCGGGCGGCGATCAGCGGCGCGGCGGCCTCGGCAAGGGTCGTGTCCCAGACGTCGAGCTGCGCCCGCCCGCCCTGCCCCGCCGCCAACCGCGCGAGCAGCGCGTTGCGCTGGGCCAGGACCTGGCCGAAGCGCTTGCGCAGCTCCCCCCGAGCCGGCCAGCGAGCGGCGAGGAAGCCGTCAAGGTGGGCGCGGCGCTCCGCTGGCGGCCCCTTGATCAGAGTCAGCCGGTCGGGGGCGAAGACGGCGACCGGCGGGCGGTTGCGAGCCAGCGTCGGCGGGTCGGCGGGACTGCCGTCGAGCAGGTGGCGCCGGCCTTCGGTCCGGCTGACCGAGGCGAGCAGTCGCCGCTCGAGCCCGTCGGCGTCGCGCACGGTCGCCTCCGCCCGGGCCAGCGAGGCACCAAAGGGGATCAGGTCGCGGCGGTCGCTGGTACGGAAAGAGCGGCCGGTGAGAGCGAAGTAGAGGGCCTCGACGAGGTTGGTCTTGCCGACCCCGTTGGGGCCGACCACGCTGACGATGCCGGGCTCGAGCTCAACCCGGACCTGGTCGAGGCTGCGCACCGGCCTCGCTTCGATCGCGGTGACGAGCACCGGCCCCCACCCTCAGACGTTGAGCCGTATCGGCATCACCAGGTAGCGGAAGTCTTCGCCCTCGACCGGCTGCAGCAGCCCCGGCCGCAGCGGCGAGATCAGCCGCAACAGAACCTCGTCGCCTTCGACGCTTTCGATCCCCTCCTTGAGGAACTCCGGGTTGAAGCCGATCTCCAGCGGCTCCCCCTCGAACGCGGCCGGCATCGTCTCGGTGGCGTCGCCGACGTCGGGCGTCTCGGCGGCGACCGTCAGCTCCCCCGGCGCGAAGGAGAGGCGCAGCGGCGCGTTGCGCTGGGCCAGCTGGCTGACCCGGCGGGTGACGTCGAGGAAGTCGGTGCGCGGCAGCCGCACGTCGTGCTCGTAGGACTCCGGCAGGAGCTGTCGAAAGTTGGGGAACTGCCCCTCGATCAGCCTCGTCGTGAGGACGATCGCCCCTGCCTGGAAAACGGCCTGGTTGGTGAGCAGCGAGACCGTCGCCTCCTCCACCCCCTCGGAGGAGAGGATGCGACCGAGCTCCTTCAACGCCCGGGCCGGGATGTTGGCGTCGATCTCGCCGCCCAGCTCGCTCTCGAGCTCGGTCCGTTTGACCGCCAGCCGGTAGGAGTCGGTCGCGACCATCGTCATCTCCGTGCCGCTGGCGGCGACGAAGACCCCGGTCAGCACCGGCCGCATGTCGTCGCGCGAGGCCGCCCTGGCGACGAGGTCGATGCTGGCGCCGAGCTCCTTGGCCGGGATCCTCAGCCCTGGCTGATCGCCCGGCGACGGCAGCTTCGGGAAGTCCTCGGCGGGGAGGACGCGCAGATGGAAGCTGGAGCTGCCGCTGCGGATCTCGACGTCGTGCTCGCTCTCGCGCGACTCGATTTCCACCGTCGCGTCGCCGAGCGAGCGCGCGACCTCGGCCAGCAGCCGGCCGGGCAGCAGCACCGATCCCTCGGCGGCGACGTCAGCGGCGAGGGTCGTCTCCAGGCCCATGTCGAGATCGGTTGCCGAAAGCGTCACCCGTCCATCGGCTGCGGTGAGGAGGACGCCAGAGAGGGCCTGGGTGGCGGCCCGCGTCGATACAGCCCTGGAAACGATCGAAAGCTTGGAGACGAGTTCTTCGCGTTTGGTCGTGAGCTTCAAGTGATAGATGCCTTCTTGAGTTGGGTTAGGGCTTGTGGAAAAAGCGGGGGCCACGGAGGAAACCGCGTCGGAACGCCGTTTCGGGCCTGTGGACGCGCCTGTGGGAAGAGGCTGATTCTTGCAGCGCCATCGGCCGTCAGCGCTGCTCGCCGGCGGGATTGTGGATAGCGCCGCGTAAGTCTTGGACGCGCTCGGCGAGCTGCGGGTCCTCGGCGAGGCCGGCCTCGATCCGCCGCAGCGAGTTGAGAACGGTGGAATGATCGCGACCGCCGTAGAGCCGGCCGATCTGGGGCAGCGAGAGGTCGGTCAGCTCGCGGGTCAGGAAGATCGCCACCTGGCGGGCGCGCAGCGGGGTGGCGGCGCGGCTGGAGCCGACCAGCTCGGCACGGGAGATGCCGTAGCCCTCGGCGACGCGCTGCTGGATCTCCTCGACCGAGGTGGCCTGCAGGGAGCGGCCGCGGGGGATCACCTCGGCGATCAACTCGGTGCTGAGCGGGCGCGCCATCAGCGAGGCGTGGGCGAGGACGCGGGTCAGGGCGCCGTGCAGCTGGCGCACGTTGACGTCGATCCGGTTGGCCAGCTCGGCCAGCGCGTCGGCGTCGGCGATCTCGACTCCGGCCTCTTGGACGAGACGACGGAGGACGGTCAGGCGGGTCGCCAGGTTGGGCGGCTCGACCGCGACGGTGAGGCCCCACTCGAAGCGGTCGCGCAGGCGCGAGGCAAGGGTCGAGAGCTCGCTGGGAATGCGGTCGGCGGAGAGGACCAGCTGGCTGCCGGATTCATAGAGCGCGTTGAAGGTGTGGAAGAACTCCTCCTCGGTGGCCGGCTTGCCCTCGAGGCACTGGACGTCGTCGATCAGCAGCACGTCGATGTCGCGGTAGCGCGCCTTGAAGCCGTCGGCGCCGGCCGACTTGAGGGCGCCCACGAACTCGTTCGTGAAGGACTCGGCGGTCGTGTAGCGGACGCTGAGCCCGGGAGCGTTGGCTCGCAGGTAGTTGGCGATCGCGGCCAGCAGATGGGTCTTGCCGAGGCCCGGGGGCCCGTGCAGGAAGAGCGGGTTGTAGGCCTCCGACGGCGCCTCGGCGACGGCCAGGGCGGCGCCGTGGGCGAGCCGGTTGCCCGCGCCGATCACGAAGCGGTCGAAGGTGTAGTTGGGGTTCAGCTCGGCCCCGTCGATCGCGATCGAGGTACCGGCCGGCCCCTCCTGCCCGGCGCTGAAGCGAACCTCGCGCAGGGGACTGCCGGAGTCGGCGAGGGCCTGGCCGATCAGCGCCGAGTAGCGGCGCTCGGCCCAGGCGCGAATGCCCTCGGGGCCGGTCAGGTAGAGGGCGTCGGCATCGGTGCCGACAGGGCGCAGCGGCTCCAGCCAGAGGCGGAAGGTCGACTCGGGAACGGAGACTCGAAGCCGGTCCTGGGTCGCCCGCCAAAGGGCGTCGAGTTCTTGTCGAGAGGAGTCATCTGGCACCTGGCCGGCGACCATAGCGGCGTGCCTGACCACGCATCCCCGACCCCCCGCAAATGCCGGGGAAAAGATTTCGGGACGTTCTGATCGCCGTCGTCCGTATACTGCCGACGGCATGAAGCGCACGTACCAGCCGAAGAAGCGCAAGCGCGCCAAGACGCACGGCTTCCGGGCGCGGATGAGCACCCGCGGCGGTCGCGCGATCCTCAGTCGCCGACGCCGCAAAGGGCGGAAGCGCCTCACCCCTTAGATGGCGTCGAAGCGACGGCGTCTCTCGCGAAGCGGTGAGTTCGACCGCGTCTACCGCGATGGTTCATCACATGCGACCCGTTATCTCGTTCTCTACACCTTCCCCCGCCGTGACGAGGAGCGCGAGGACGTGAGGCTCGGCGTCTCGGTCAGCCGCAAGGTCGGTGGCTCGGTCGACCGGAACCGGGTCAAGCGGGCTCTGCGCGAGGCTTTCTGGGGACTTGCCGACCGGCTGCCGGAGCGCCACGACTTCGTCATCGTCGCCCGCTCGGAGATCGGCGATCTGATCGAGCGCGAGGGCAGCGGTGGCGTCGCCAAGAGCCTGGAAGAGGCTCTGGCGGGAGGGCGTTCCACGTGAAACGCATCTTCCTGGCGCCGATTAAGGCGTACCAGCGCTGGATTTCCCCGGCCCGTCCGCGGCGTTGCCGCTACGAGCCGACCTGCTCCGCCTACGCGGCGGAGTCGATCCAGCGCTTTGGAGTGGTCCGCGGGCTACTGCTGGCGAGCTGGCGCCTGCTGCGCTGCAACCCCTTCAGCCACGGCGGCTTCGACCCGGTGCCCGAGAAGTTCACCCTGCGGGTCGGCCCGGTCGACCCCGCTGAGCACCACCACGGGGCGAGTGTCTGATGCTCCCCCTCGCTTTTCAGCTGGCACCGCAGTTCCTGGTCGACATCGGCGACAAGGTTCTCGTCTTCTTCCACGACTCCGTCGGCCTCTCCTGGGGCGGCGCGATCATCGCCCTCACCGTGGCAATGCGGACGCTGCTGATCCCGCTGACCTACAAACAGTTGAAAGGGATGCGGGCGCTGCAGGCGCTGCAGCCGCAGATCAAGGAGATCCAGGCCAAATACAAGAACGACAAACAGCGCATGCAGCAGGAGATGATGCGCTTCTACCAGGAGAACAAAGTCAACCCCTTTGCCTCCTGCATCCCGCTGATCGCGCAGCTGCCGGTCTTCATCACCCTCTTCTACGTTCTTCAAAACGACCTGCGCTTCGACATCTGCGGGCAGACCGGCGAGACCTGCAGCGATTTCGCGGTCGCCCAGGGCCATTCAGCCGGCTTCTTCGGCGAAAGCTTCCTCATAATCCCCGACCTGACCGCGAAGGCGGAGGGCAGCGTCCTGATCGCCCTGCTGATCATTTACGTCGCCACCCAGCTGATCTCCGGCTTGGTCATGTCGGTCACCGCCGACAAAAGCCAGCGGATGCTGATGTTCGTGCTGCCGCTGATCTTCGTCCCCTTCATCATCAGCTTCCCCGCCGGCCTGATCCTTTACTGGATCACGACCAACGTCTGGACGATCGGGCAGCAGTACACGATTCAGAAGCTGATTCCGATGCCGGTGGCGGCGACGCCGGAGGGCGCGGCCGCGATCGCGTCGACTAAACCGCCGCCCAAACCGCCGAAAAAAAAGAAGAAGAGACGGTAGGTGCTGGTTGAGGTGGGTCCGATGGGGACCCACCTGCGCAACAGCGGGGAGGCTTGGCGGGTCCCCATCGGACCCACGACGCGCCCCTCCGTTGGCTGGAAACTGCCAGGGCGCCCAGCGAACGAAACCTCCGCGCAAACCTGGCGACGGCGGACATGGCGCGGCGCGGCGCGGCGTCCCCAGGACACCTTGACGCCTGCGCATCGAGTTGCGCGGTTCCTTATCCACCCATTTCGCGGGAAAGGAACCACGGAACGGGGCTGGGCAGTTCCGCGGTTCCGTATCCACGTATCCCGTGGGAAAGGAACCGCGGAACTCGGGGCTACTCGAGTTCGAGGCCCTTCAGCGCCGTCCCCGGGGGCTCAGCGGGGGTGTGGGCTGCTATTCGGCTTCCCTGCGTCCCTTGCACCGCTTGGCCCGGCGCGCCGCCGGCCGCACGTGGGGTTTCGCTGGATCCTTCTAGCCCTTGGGGCGCTTCTTGGCGATGCCGGGGCGGCGCGGGAGATCGGGTGGCGTGGGACCGGACTTCCTCACGACGTGGAGGTGGCGGTGCTTGCTGCCGGCGCGGGTGCCTACGTCGAGGATCTGTTCGGGGCGCATGGCCAGGGACTCCGCTGCCCGGGCCAGCTGCTCCTCTTCCTCTTCATCGCGTTTTCCCTTCCAGGCTATGAGGACTCCATTTGGCTTCAGGAGTGGGGATGCGAGCTCGGCTAGGGTCGAGAGGCGGCCTACGGCGCGGGCGGTGACCGCTTCGTAGGCTTCGCGGCCGTCCGAGTTGGCCCAGTCCTCGGAGCGGGCGTCGTGGACGGTCGCATTGCCGATTCCGGCCGACTCGATCGCGCGGTTCATGAAGAGGCACTTGCGGCCGATGGACTCGATCAGGTCGACTTCGGCGTTGGGGAGGGCGACCGCCAGGGCCAGGCCGGGGAAGCCGGCGCCGGCGCCGACGTCGGCGATGCGCCGGGCCGCCGAGAGCTCGGCGACCTCGAGGCCGGTGAGGCTGTCGGCGATGTGGACCCTCCAGGCACGCTCGTCGACGACGGAGCTGACCGAGGCCCGCTCCTGCGCCAGCAGCTCCAGGACCTTGCCCAGCGCCTCGCGGCCGGCGGGGTCGAGGCCCGCGGTGGGGTCCGGGCTCACTCCGCGACGAGGGGAGCGACGATCACGCAGCGGCTGGGCTCGTCGCCCTCGCTGTAGGTCTCGATGCCAGCGCGCTCCTTGAGGCGCTCGTGGACGACGCGGCGCTCCTGGGCGCTCATCGGGTCCATCTCGACGACGTTGTTGCTGCTGAGCGCCTGCTCGGCGGCGCGGTCGGCACGGCCCTCGAGGGTCTCGCGCCGGCGCTCGCGGTAGCCGGCCGCGTCGACCGTCACCCGCTTGCGCTCGCGCAGGCCGCGGAAGGCCGCCTGATAGCAGAGCAGCTGCAGGGCATCGATCGTCTGGCCGCGTTTGCCGATCAGCAGCCCGTAGTCGTCCTCGCCTTCGACGCTGACGGCGATGCGGTCGTCGTCCTCCTCGATCTCGACCTCGCCGTCCAGATCGAGCTCGTCCAGGACACCCTCGACCAGCTCGCGAACGCGCTCGGCGGGCTCCTGCGGCCAGTCTGCGGTCTCGGTCACGGGGCGGAGGCTATCCCACCTCCCGCCGGGGCGCGCGGGGAAATAGGGTGGCCGCCATGGGCACGGTCTACGCGGTGGCGAATCAGAAGGGCGGCGTCGGCAAGACGACCACCGCCGTCAACGTCGCCTCCTGCGTGGCCGCGGGCGGCTCGCAGACGCTGCTGGTCGACCTCGACCCCCAGTGCAACGCGACCGTGGCGCTCGGCGGCGGGCGCGAGATGCACCCCTCCTCCTACGACTGCCTGACCGGCGACGTCTCGGTCGCCGA
This sequence comes from Solirubrobacterales bacterium, assembly GCA_049790835.1. Lineage (GTDB taxonomy): Bacteria > Actinomycetota > Thermoleophilia > Solirubrobacterales > 70-9 > VAYN01. The sequence continues at coordinate 1,394 of JBAQZI010000005.1, read as the reverse complement.
GGCGGCCCGGCCGGCCGGGCCGGACAACCTCTGGCTCGTTCCCGCCCGCCGCGACCTCGCCGGCGCCGCGGTCGAGCTGCCGCGGATCGACGGCTCCGAGACGCGCCTGCGGGAGCGCCTGGGCCCCGTTCGCGAGCGCTTCGCCGTGACCCTGCTCGACTGTCCCCCTGCCCTGGGCCCGGTCAGCGTCAACGCCCTGACCGCGGCGGACCGGGTGATCGTGCCGGTGCAGGCCGAGTACCTGGCGCTCGAGGGCCTGGTCCAATTTCTCGAGACCCTGGGCATGATCAGGCGTGAGCTAAACCCTCAACTCGAGGTTGCGGGTTTGCTGATCACCATGCACGACGAGCGCACTCGGCTTGCCCAGGACGTGGAGTCGGAGCTGCGGCGGCATTTTCCGGAGATGGTCTTCGAGACGGTCATCCCCCGCAGCGTCCGAGTCGCCGAGTCACCGAGCTATGGTCTGCCCGTGACCGAGCACGCTCCTTCCTCGCGCGGGTCCGTCGCCTACCAGGCGCTGACGAAAGAGCTGGCCAGTCGTGGCTAGCGGCACCAAGCGCGGGATCGGTCGCGGCCTCTCGGCGATCCTGCCGGAAGCCGCCAATACCGATGCCGGCGAGCTGCGCGAACTGCCGGTCGGCCTGATCAAGCCCAACCCGGGCCAGCCGCGGACGAAGTTCGACCCCGAGGCGCTCGCGGCCCTGGCCGCCTCGATCGAGACCAGCGGCATCGTCCAGCCGCTGCTCGTCCGCCCCCTCCCCGACGGCAGCTACGAGCTGGTCGCCGGCGAGCGGCGCTGGCGCGCGGCTCAGCAGGCCGGGCTCGAGAAGGTGCCGGCCGTCGTCCGCGAGCAGGCCGAGGCCGAGCGACTGCAGGCGGCGCTGATCGAGAACATGGTCCGCGAGGACCTCAACCCGGTCGAGGAGGCGAAGGCCTGCGCGGCCCTGGTCGAGGACCTCGGGCTGACCAAAGAGGAGCTGGCCCGGCGGGTCGGGCGCAGCCGCCCCGCCGTCTCCAACCTGATCCGCCTGCTCGAGCTGCCCGACGAGACCCTGGAGCTGCTGGAGACCGGCGAGCTCAGCGAGGGCCACGGACGCGCCCTGCTCGGGGCCGGCGGCAACGACGTGCGCCGCCGCCTCAGCCGCGACGCCGTGCGGGCCGGCTGGTCCGTGCGCGAGACCGAGAACAGGGTTCGGCTGGCTGGCCAGCCAAAGACTAAGCCGAAGCGGACGCCGATGGACCCGGAGGAGGCCGCGGCCCTGGAGGCGGCCGGGGATGCCCTCGAGGCGGCACTTGGCCACGAGGTCGTGGTGCGGAGCAAGGGCGACGGGATCGTCGCCGAGCTCCGCTTCGACGACCTTGACGAGGCCGAGGCGCTGGCGCGGGGCCTGCGC
>JBAQZI010000004.1:0-3922 GCA_049790835.1 Solirubrobacterales bacterium | reverse complement strand
GGTCAGGCCCTTGTCGGGTCGACAGCCAGCCTAGGAGTCAGCTCGCCGCCTTCCCGAGAACCAACCTCCTCGGTCGGACGCTGCCGCCGACCTTGGAGCCGACGATGACAGTGACGTGGCAGCCTAGAGGGCGAGGTCCGTCGGGCGGTCGCCAGGCCGGTTTCTCGGCTCCGGCCCCGGGGTACAGCGCCTCCATGAAAGAGAAAGAGCGTCCTGACGACCCCCACGAAGCGGACAGCGGCCTCCCCGAGCCTCCGGGCAAGGACCCCGGCGACATCTCCCGCGATCGCTCCTCGCACCACGTTCTCAGCAACCCAGTCGGCGAGCCGGACCCGACCGAGTGGCCGGACCCCTACGAGCAACGCGAGGACCCCAGGGACCCCGCCGACCCCGACGGCAGGCCATTCGGCGAGGAGCCGCACCCAGCGACGGGCAGCACCAGCACCAGCGAGCCGCACCCCTCCAAGGACCCGGAGGCGGGCGATCGCTGGGAGGGCCCCAAGCGCGACAAGCTCGACCAGTAACGGCCGGTGGCAACCTGGTTGCCGACCGCGTGCGGGGGTAGGGGAATGCCGTACCGGCCAAGCGAACCGAACCAGAGGAGTGAGCGACGATGGAGGCGAGCAGCCCCAGCAAAGGAATCTTCGACGGCGACAGCTCCGGCACCCGCGATGACGTGATCGAGCTGCTGACCAAGGCGTACTGGATGGAGATCGAGACGGTGGTGAGCTATCTCGCCGCGTCGGTCAACCTCGATGGCGTGCGGGCACAGGAGATCAAGGAGTCGCTGGCCGGCGAGGTCGAAGACGAGCTCGGGCACGCCCGCCAGTTCGCCGACCGGATCAAGGAGCTCTACGGCGTCGTTCCCGGCTCCGAGGGGTTCGCGCCGGAACAGAGCTTCCTGCAGCCGCCCGAGCACCAGACCGACGTCGTCCACGTGATCCGCGGCGTGATCAAAGCCGAGACCGGGGCGATCGAGCACTACACCCGGATCGTCGAAGAGACCGACCAGGTCGACCCGGTCACCCAGGACATGGTGATCACGATCCTGCGCGACGAGCAGGGTCACCGCCGCCTCTTCGAGGGCTTCCTGCGCGAGTACGAGTTCGAAGGCAAAGCCTGAGCTCCCTCCCTGTCGCTTTTGCTCCGCATAGCGATACAAAGGCGACAGGGGTCGCCTAGGCTGCGGGCGTGGCGGAAACGACGATTCGGCCGGCGACGGAAGCCGACATGGAGCCGCTTTTCGGCTTGATCCTGGAGCTGGCGGCGTACGAGAAATTGGCCGCCAGGGTGACCGGCGACCCCGAGGTATTGCGCCGCACCCTGTTCGAGCAGCGGGCGGCGGAGGCGCTGATGATCGAGCTCGACGGCGAGGCGATCGGCTACGCGATCTTCTTCACCACCTTCTCCAGCTTCGAGTGCCGCTCCGGGGTCTGGATCGAGGACATCTACGTCCGACCCGACGAGCGCCGCGGCGGCATCGGCCGCGAGCTGATGGAGCACATCGCCGCGCTGGCGCTGGAGCGCGGACACGTCCGCCTCGAGTGGACGGCGCTGGACTGGAACGAGCCCGCCCTGCGCTTCTACGAGAAGCTCGGCGCCACCCGGCTCGGCGACTGGGTCACCCACCGCCTCGACGTCGACGGCATGCGGCGGCTCAGCCGCGACTGACTCGCGGTCGCCGGACCCTCGAAGCCCGCTGCCCTACTCGTCGCGGGGGGTGATGCGGAAGACCGAGACGACCTCGGCCTGGTGCGCCTCGGGGTGGGCGACGTAGGCGCTGGGGCCGCCGCCGAACCAGCCGGCGGCTTCGTTGTCGCCGACGAAGACCCCCGGGTGGTGCTTGCCGTCGGCGTCCTGGACCCAGACCTTGTCGCCCTCTTTGAAGCCTTCGATCGTGTCGCTCACTGGGCGCCGTCTCGCGGTGGGGACTGCACGGCCCAGCGGTTGCCGTCCGGGTCGCCGAAGAAGAGGAACGAGCCCCACGGGAAGTCCTGGACCTCGCCGACCTCGATGCCGCGCTCGCTCAGCTCGGCCTGGGCGGCCTCGATGTCGTCGACGACCAGCTGCAGGCCCTCGAGCGAGCCCGGCGCCATCTCCGTCAGCCCCGTTCCGATCGCGATCGAGGTCGGCGAGCCCGGCGGCGTCAGCTGCACGAAGCGGATCTCGTCGCTGACTCGGTGGTCGTGTTCGGCGACGAACCCGGCCTGCTCGTAGAAGGCCTTGGCCCGGTCCACATCGGAGACGGGGACCTGCATCAACTCGAGGCGGAAGTCCACGCGACCGAGTCTAGCCGCAGTCCCACCGGGCTTGTCACAGTTGAGGCGCGTATCTCGTCTCCATTGGTGAGCCCGACGAGAGGAGCAGTGATGAAGGTCCTGGTAGCCGGCGCCGCCGGCGCGATCGGAAAGCAGCTGGTGCCGCGGCTCGCCGCCGCGGGGCATGAGGTGTTCGGGATGACGCGGAGCGCTGGCAGCGCCGAGGTGGTGCGCGGGCTCGGGGCAACGCCAGTCGTCGCCGACGCGCTCGACCCCGACCAGGTCGCCGCCGCCGTCGCCGCGGCCGAGCCGGAGGCGATCGTGCACGAGCTGACGGCGCTGGCGGGCTCACTCGACATGCGCCACTTCGACCGTGACTTCGAACTGACCAACAGGCTGCGGACGGAGGCGACCGACCATCTCCTCTCCGCCGGCCGCGCGGTGGGCGTGCGGCGTTTCCTCGCCCAGAGCTACGCCGGCTGGCCCTACGCGCGCAGCGGCGGGCCGGTCAAGACCGAGGAGGATCCGCTTGACCCGGCCCCGGTCGAGTCGATGCGCCGCACGCTGGAGGCGATTCGCCACCTCGAGGACGCTGTCACCGGCGCCGAGTGGACCGATGGCATCGTCCTGCGCTACGGCGGCTTCTACGGGCCCGGCACCTCGATGGCCCCCGGCGGCGAGCACCTCGAGGCGATCCGCAAGCGCAGGTTCCCGGTCGTTGGCGATGGGTCCGGAATCTGGTCCTTCATCCACATCGAGGACGCCGCCGAGGCCACCGCTCTCGCGCTCCGTCACGGTCGCCGCGGCATCTACAACGTCGTCGACGACGAGCCCGCGCCGGTCTCCGACTGGCTGCCCGCCGTGGCGGGGGGCTTGGGAGCGAAGCCGCCGCGCCGGGTCCCCCGCTGGCTCGGCCGTCTGCTGGCCGGCGAGGCGGCGGCGGTCATGATGACCGAGGTGCGAGGGGCGTCGAACGCAAAGGCGAAGCACGAGCTGGGTTGGCGGCCGACTCATCCGAGCTGGCGTCAGGCGCTGGCCGGAGCAGCGGCGTGAGCAACTCCCAGGAGCAACTGCTGGCCGAGCTGCGGCCAGTCGCCCTGGCGATCGCCTATCGCATGCTCGGCAGCGTCGCCGAAGCCGAGGAAGTGGTGCAGGAGTCGCTGCTGCGCCTGAGCCAGGCGCTGGAGCGGGGCGAGCGAATCGAGTCGCCGCGCGCTTACCTCGCCACCGTCACCACCCGCCTGGCGATCGACGAGCTGCGCTCGGCGCGGGCCCGGCGCGAGTCCTACGTCGGCGACTGGTTGCCGGAGCCGCTGCTTACCGAGGGGTCGGGCGAGGACCCAGCAGCGCAGGCGGAGATGGCCGACTCGCTCTCGGTCGCCTTCCTGATCCTGCTCGAGAGCCTGACGCCGGAGGAGCGGGCGGTGCTGATCCTCCATGACGTCTTCGACTACGGCTACGGCGAGGTGGCCGAGATCGTCGGCAAGAGCGTCGACAACACGCGGCAGCTGGCTGTGCGGGCGCGGCGTCACGTCGCGGACCGGCCGCATCGCTTCGAGGGTTCGAGCGAGCGCCGCGAGGAGCTCGGCGACCGTTTCTTCGCCGCCGCCGGGCAGGGGGACCTCGGGGCACTGGAGGCGCTGCTCGCCCGCGACGTCGTCCTC
>JBAQZI010000003.1:0-13253 GCA_049790835.1 Solirubrobacterales bacterium | reverse complement strand
GGTCAGGCCCTTGTCGGGTCGACAGCCAGCCTAGGAGTCAGCTCGCCGCCTTCCCGAGAACCAACCTCCTCGGTCGGACGCTGCCGCCGACCTTGGAGCCGACGATGACAGTGACGTGGCAGCCTAGCCGGGCGGGTTCAGCGGGCGGTCGGTTCGAGCCCGACGAGGACGTAATAGCCGACCAGGAACAGCCGCCTGCCATCGGAGACGACAGGGGTGTAGCCGGCCTGCTTCAGCTCGAAGGTCTTCCTGTGGGTGAGCGCGTCGATCCCGATCGTCCTGCCGGTCTTGAAGCTCGAGGTGTAGACGGTGCGGCCGATCACGGTGGCGGTGCCGGGGACCGGTCCGCCGACGTCGTAGGTCCAGCGCGGCTTGCCGGTGCTGGCGTCGAGCGCGAAGAAGCGGCCGTTTTCGGCGCCGATGTAGACGGTCGGCGGCGTTCCGGGGACCCGGGCCAGGGCCGGCGAGCCGTAGACCTGGCCGCCGGTGTCGAACGACCACTCGACCTTGCCGGTCTTTTCGTCGAGGGCGAAGACGGTGCCGTCGTCGCGGGCCGCGACGACGCGGCCGAAGCCGATCGCCGGCGAGGAGAAGAAGCCGCCCCTGCCGAACGGCGGCACCTTGCTGGTGTTGGTGCGCCAGAGCGGCTTGCCGCTGGCGGCGTCGAGGGCGAACATCCCGCTCTGGTAATCGGCGACGTAGAGGCGGCCGTCGTGAAGGCTCGGGCTCGCTTTGATCGCCGCCGGCGAGTTGAAGCGCCAGCGCTGCTTGCCGTCGGAGGCCCGCAGGGCGATGACGTCGGTCGCGTCGGTACCGAGGAAGAGCGTCCCCTCGGCCGCCATCGGCGAGGATTCGAGGTGGCCGCCGAGGTTTCGCACCCAGATCCTCTTGCCGGTCTTCGCGTCTCCCGCGGCGAGATTGCCGTTGAGGAAGGCCCCGTAGACGCGGCCCTGGTGGTAGACCGGCGCGGTGACGAAGTTCGGATTGCCTTTGTCGCTCGGCCGGATGTTCAGTTCCCAGAGGATCTTGCGATCCCGCAGCCGCACCGCTTTGCCGTTGCCGTACTTGTTGATCACGTAGGCGATCCCGCCGTGTATCGCCGGCGGGAACTCGAGCAGCGCGTGCGTGTTGATCTGCCAGGCCTGCTTCAGCGGCGGATCCAGCCGCCCCGGCTCCGCCGGCAGGTAGTGCGTCCGCTCCGGCACCCGCCCGAAGAGCGGCCAGTCGACGGAGCCGGCGTTGCTCTTGCCGGCGGTGACGTCCTCGCCAGCGGAGGAGTCGTCGGAGCCGCCACAGCCGGCGATAGCCAGGATCAGGGCCGCGAGGGCCGCCGGTAGGCAGGCGGCGCGTCGTCGTTTGAGGCTGGATTGCATCGAGGGAGGGGTATCGGCATCTGCGCCCGGGCCCGGAGCACTCCGGACGACGATTCGATGACGAAGCGGCGGACGGGAATTGAACCCGCATCATCGCCTTGGAAGGGCGAGGCTCTACCGTTGAGCTACCACCGCGCGAGCGAAGCCACCCCGACGAGCGGTGCGGCGCCTATGACAGTTTGCACAAACGACCTCGCACTTTGCGATCTCGTCGAGGACGCACTGCCTGCGAGGCGAGGCCCAGGCCCTGTCTCTGCTCTGCCGTGAGGCCCCCAGGCTGCCGATAAGGCAAAATGCAAACCCCACGGGGAGTGGCGCAGTCTGGTAGCGCACTCGGCTGGGGGCCGAGCGGTCGCAGGTTCAAATCCTGTCTCCCCGATCTCAGACAATAAGTTCCGGCCCGTTTGTCATCATGTCGGCATGGCCGAGCTGGCAGGGGATAGGGCGGAATTGGCGGTTGTCGCGGCACCGGCAATCGAAGCGGATCCTGGTCGTCCGGGGCCGTCAGGTGATGCTGGATGAGGATCTCGCTGATCTCTACGGAGTTGAAACTCGCGTGCTCGTGCAGCAGGTCCGGCGCAACGAAAAGCGCTTCCCTGCGGACTTCATGTTCCAGCTGTCGATCGAGGAGTTCAGCAACTTGAAATCACAATTTGTGATGTCAAGGGCGGGCACGGCGGTCGCCGCAAGCGTCCTCTGGTCTTCACCGAGCAAGGGGTGGCGATGCTCTCGGGCGTTCTTCGCAGTGATCGAGCTGTTGCCGTGAACATCGAGATCATGCGAGCGTTCGTCGAACTGCGGCGTGTCGCGGGCTCCTTTGAGAGCCTGCAGGGGAGCCTCGATCAGATGGAACTGGACATTGGGGCGCGTCTGAGCGAGCACGACGAGCAGCTTCGTCAGATCTTCGAAGCGCTGCGGCAGTTGATCGCGCCGCCGCCCCGGGCGAAGCGCCCGGTCGGGTTCAGGGTTCGCCAAGAAAATGCTCAGCCTGGGCCGCTCGAAATGGGCCGCGCGGTTCGTTTCGCCAGTTCGGCGTTCAGCTCGTCAATGAGCTTTTGAGCTGAGCCGTTGGCAAGGTTTCCTTCGGCAATGCCGACAGCCGGCTTGATCCCGTCGTCGACCTGGCGGATGAGGCAGACCGCCGAGTTGATCCGCCACCGCCCAAGTTCAAAGCGGTCGATCTGCTCCCAGCGAAGTTCGTAGTGGGACCACGGGTTGCCAACCCGGACGCCCTCCTCCATCGCCACCAGGCTTGACTGTCCGTACCGGTACAGCGCCGCGCTGGTGAGTAGGCAGATGCTCCCGTAGCCAAGCTTCTGGCCGAGAGACGGGGCGGCGATGATGCAAGACGCCCCAATGAAGAAGAAGATGATCGTGCCGATGGCTGCCCCGACCATGGGGACCTTCGACTGATAGGTGCGCTCACCAGGGGCCATCATCCGAATGTTCATCAATCTTGTCGGCGACAATCACAATCGGCTTGAGAGGGCGCGGAGTGACGAAGCGGCAATTGGTTCAAATGCCGCCCGCATCAGCTCCTTCGCCGTCCGCACGAGGCCATGGTAAGTCCGGGAGTAGCGGCTAGTCTGTGCGGAATGGCTCAACTGCGAGGGTCAAGCCCAGCGGCACCGGGCAACGAGGAGGCGGTCCGAGCTTGGGACACCGTGCTCCATGAGCGCTGGAAGAAGAATCGCGCGGTGTTCGTCGGCGCGCTGGACGAGGTCACCGCGGAGCTGATCGACCGTTTTCCGCCACCGCGGGGTGGGAGCTGCATCGACATCGGCTGCGGGTTCGGCGAGACGACGCGGCAACTGGCGGGGCTCGTCGGTCCCGAGGGCTTCGCGCTAGGCACCGACTCCTCGCCACGTTTCATCGACGATGCCCGTCTCGAGGCCGTCGAAGCAGATGTCGGGAACGTCGAGTTCGAAACCGTCGACGCCCAGGCGGCCAAATGGGACCCCGTCTACGACTACGCCTTCTCACGCATGGGAACCCAGTTCTTCGCCGCACCAGTCCCCGCGATGCGGGCGGTCCGGGGAGCCCTGAAACCCGGCGGCGGGCTGCGCAAGGTCTGCTGGCGGCGCAAGGTCGACAGTCCCTTTTGGCTGGAGACCGAGCAGGTGGTCGAACGTTTCCTCACGCGCCCGGAGGAGTACGAGGCCGATACCTGTGGCCCCGGGCCGTTCTCGCTCGGCAATCCCGACACCCTGCGGGGCATTCTCGAGGCCGCCGGGTTCGTCGCGATCGAGCTGCACCCGCGCGACTTCGATTACTTCATGGGCAAGGACATGGCCGAGGCAGTCGACGCGCTGCTCGCGATCGGTCCCGGAGCCGAGCTGATTCGCCTCAACGGAGAGCACGGCGAGAGCCGTCGTACGGAGATCGCCGATGCCCTCGCCGACCACTACGCCGCCTGGCAGCGGCCCGACGGATCGATCGTGGGCCGCGGGTCCGTTTGGCTGGTCGCGGCGAGGAATCCGGTTGGCGGCTCCTAGCTTCGCCGGCGCTCCACGCTTCGCAAAAATCCGCCCCATGGTTAATTCTCTGAGGGCTCAGTCATCACGAAGGAGGGTGGAGATGCAAAATTGGGACTTGAGGGCGGTCGGGGTCGAGCCGCATCAGCCGGAGATCCTCGCCTCGGCGGACGATGCGCGAACGATCCTGCTGTTTCTCCCAGCCGGGGAGGAGCTGCAGGAGCACGAGGTGCATGAGCGGGCGCGAATCGTCGTCATCGAGGGGCAGGTCGATGTTTCGATGCCGAGCGGGGAGAGCGTGTCGGGAGGGCCGGGCCATCTGCTCGAGTTCGCGCCGGGCGAGCGCCGCACGGTCGCGGCGCGATCCGACTCGCGCCTACTGCTGATCCTCAGCCCTTGGCCGGGAGACGGCCACCCCGGGGCGATGACCCTCGAGGAGAAGGGCGAGGCTCGCGAGAAGGCCGCCGAGCACTAGAAGCCCCTCGTCATACGGGCGCTACGGTCGCCGAGCAGCCCGATGTGATCAGGAGCTGAGGCTGGCCGAGAGCTGCGGTGGGCTGGACAGCGTCTGCAGCACCACGCAGTAGCGCTCGGTCAGCTTCAGCAGGGTGGCGAGCTCCTCCTCGCTGGCCTCGGTCTCGAGCTCGAAATCGAGGCGGATGGCGCGGAACCCGACCGGGGCATCGCGGTCGACGGCGAGGGTGCCGCGGAAGTCGAGGTCGCCCTCGGCGCGAACGGTGCCGGACTCGACGGCAATCCCGAGCGAGGTCGAGACGGCCCGCAGGGTGACGCCGGCGCAGGCGGCGAGCGCCTCGAGCAGCATGTCGCCGGAGCAGAGCAGGGAGCCGTCGCCGCCGGTGGCGGGGTGGAGGCCGGCCTCGGCCAGGCTGCGGCCGGTGTTCACCGAGCAGGAGATCCCCTCGCCGAGGTTGCCGGTGGCCCGCAGCGTCACAACGGCCGCCTCGGGCTCGTGCTCGTAGTGCTCCTTCAGCGGGGCCTGGGTGGCGCGCAGCATCTCTCTATCCATGCGACGCATTACAGGCCACAGCTACTCGAAGTGCAAATCCCTCTCGAACTGCATCAATTTTCCAGCCCACGAGGCGTGAAATTTGATGCGGTTCGGCGGCGGCCCGGGCGATCAGGGGGCGGCCGGCCGTAGGCGCAGCTGAGTGAGGCCGGCGGCGAGAGTTATCGCGGCGGCCGTCGCGAGGGGGAGGGTGAGGCTCGCCTTCAGCAGCAGGGCGCCGGTGGCGGCGCCGGCGAGGATCGCGGCGAAGGCGGCGGCGCGCTGTGCCATGTCGCTGCCGGAGGCGACGCTGAGCGGGGCGGGAGAGGTGAGGGCCGTCATCGTCAGGTTCAGCACGGTCGTCGCCAGGTTGGGACCGCCGAAGCCCCGCACCGCCGTGTTGCGCAGGCCCATGGCCAGGGAGAGCAGGGCGATCGCGAGGTAGGCCGGGAGCTCGCCCGGGCTGACCGCGGTGCTCGCCGCGACCAGCGCCGCGACGGCGAGCAGGCCGACCTCGAGCGCGAGCGCCGGACCGAGGCCCGCTCTGGCTCCGCCGAGCGCCCCGTGCCGAGCCAGCGACGCCGCCAGGCCGCCACCGGCGACGAAGGCCATGAGCGCTACCAGCGGCGCCAGCACAGGGGCTGCCGCGGTGCCGGCGACCCCAAAGCCGAGGAAGATCACGTTGCCGGTTTGCATCGCCGCGAAGACCTGGCCGAGGCCGAGGAAGCTGACCGCGTCGACGATCCCGGTGACGAAGGTCAGGACCAGCAGCGTCCGCGCCAGGCTCGGGCTCATGCCGGCATTGATACCTGGGCGGGCCGACGGGTTTAGGCGGGAGGGTTACGGGCAGACGGTTCCCGTGCCCGACGAGGATTCCGATCCAAAGCTCGTGCTCGGCCCGCTGCTGCGCTACGTCGGCGAGACGGAGGCGACGGTCTGGGTCGAGGCCGACGCCCCCTGCGAGGTCGAGATCCTCGGGCGCCGCGAGCCGACCTTCACGGTCGAGGAGCACCATTACGCGCTGGTCCGGATCGAAGGCCTGGAGCCGGCCAGCTTCAACGAGTACGAGGTCCACCTGGACGGCCGGCGGCACTGGCCGCCCGCCGACTCGGAGCTGCCGCCAAGCGCGATCCGCACGCTCGGCGGCGACGACCCGATCGACGTCTGCTTCGGCTCCTGCCGGGTCGCCCTCCCGCACGAGGAGCCCTATACCCAGACGAAAGACCGCCACGAGGACGGCAAGGAGTACGACGCCCTGCGGGTGCTGGCGACGGAGATGATCCGCGGCGAGCACAGCCAGTGGCCGGAGTTCCTCTTCCTGCTCGGCGATCAGGTCTACGTCGACGAGGGCTCGCCGCGAACGCGCGAAAGGATCCGCCGGCGTCGCGGTACGGAGACCCCACCCGGCGAGGAGGTGACCGACTACGAGGAGTACTCCTGGCTCTACGAAGAGTCCTGGAGCGACCCGTTGATCCGCTGGCTGCTGTCGACCGTCTCGGTCTCGATGCAGTGGGACGACCACGACATGAGCGACGACTGGAACATCTCCCGCGCCTGGCTGGAGGAAGTGCGGCAAAAGTCCTGGTGGCACGGTCGCGCCACGGCGGGGATCATGAGCTATTGGGTCCACCAGCACCTCGGCAACCTCTCGCCGCGGGCACTCGACGAGGACGACCTCTACCGGCGGGTCCGCGGCAACGTCCACGCCACCTCGGTCCTGCGCGAGTTCGCGACAAAGGTGCACTCGAGCGGCGACGGCAGTCGCTGGAGCTTCTGCCGCGATCTCGGCCGGACCCGGGTGATCTTCATGGACTCGCGGGCCGGCCGGGTCCTGGACGATGGCGAACGCTCGATGGTCGACGAGGAGGAGTGGAGATGGATCGTCGACCACGCCAGCGGCGACTTCGACCACCTGCTGCTCGCGACCACCGTTCCCTGGCTGCTCTCGCCCGGCTTCCACCACCTCGAGGCCTGGAACGAGCGGGTCTGCGACGGCGCCTGGGGGGGACTGGCCGCACGCGCGGCCGAGAGGCTGCGCCGCGGCCTCGACTTCGACCACTGGGCCTCGTTCGGCAGGTCGTTCCACCTGCTGCGGGAGCTGCTGGAAGAGGTCGGATCGGGCAAGCGCGGCAAGCCGCCCGCCTCGATCGTCGTCATCTCCGGCGACGTCCACCACGCCTACCTGGCTGAGACCGCCTTCCCCACCGGGGTCGAGAGCGCGATCTACCAGGCGGTCTGCTCGCCCTACCGCAACCCGCTCGAGCGCAACGAGCGGCGGGCGATCAGGATCGGCTTCTCGCGCCCCTTCATCGCCGCCATGCGCGCCCTGGCCACCACGGCCGACACTCCGGACCCGGGAATGCGCTGGCGCCTCGCCGAGGGCCCCTACTTCGACAACCAGGTGGCGACCCTGCGGCTCGACGGGCGCGAAGCCCGGATGAAGCTGGACAAGACCGCTCCGGGGGAGGACGAGGAGCGTCACCTGGACTGCGTCTTCGAGCGCCAGATCGCCTGAGTAGGCCGGTCGGCAGGCCCCCGATGGCTGTAAATGGCGCTCTGATGCGCTTCTCGCGCCTTCGATCAGGAAATTTGTCGGCAGACAGGAATGCTGTTATGCTCGCGCCCGGTCGATCAGTCAAACTTTTTGATTGATCGCTCACATAGCCAGCACCAGTGCCTTAATCGGTTAAAGGGACGGCGTTGTAAGCCGTAGATCCGGGTTCGAGCCCCGGCTGGTGCATTCGTAAATCGGGATTACGAATGGGCTAGTGATGAACATTTTCGACCACATCGAGGACGGGGCGGTGCAGGGGGAGCAGGCCCGCTGGTCGGCGCGCTCGCCGTTTCGGCCCCGCGTGGATTACGACCTGATGCTGGTCCCGCGGACGCCGGACTGGAGCCATGACGAGGACTCGCGCAGGGCGCTCGAGCGGATCGAGGCGGAGCCGTGGGTCGAGGCGATCTCCCCGCGGACCGATGAGGTGCTGCTGCGGCTGGACAGCTCCTGGATCGAGCAGAAGGGCACCCAGCTGGAGAGCGGCGAGGGGATCGAGGGCGCCAACGCCGACCTCGCCGAGGGGCGCCGCTACGCCGTCTACTTCTGGGGCGCCAACACGACCAAGGCGCTGCACATCGGCCACCTGCGCAACCTCGCCGTCGGCCACGCGCTCGGCGCCGCGCTCGAGCAGGCGGGCGCCCGGGTCGAGCGCCGCAGCCTGATCTGCGACGTCGGCCGCAGCATGGGCGAGGCGATGGCCGGCGTCGTCCACAGCGGCCGCGACCAGCAGGTCTGGCCCGAGGGCGAAGAGAAGAGCGACCACTTCGTCGGTGCCTGTTACGCCGACTACGTCACCGCCGGGAGGGCTGCCGGCGTGGTCGGGGGCGAGGACGCCGACGACGGCGCCGAGGACTCGGTCGCGCGCGAGTCCTCGATGTACAACGACAAGGCCGACGAGCTGATGCTGCGGGTGCTGCGCGGCGACCAGGAAGCGCTCGAACTGTGGTCGAAGACCCGCGCCTGGGTGATCTCCGGCCAGCGCAAGACCCTGGCCCGGCTCGGGATCGCCTTCGACAAGGTGATCTTCGAGTCCGACTTCCTGCCCGAGGTGCTGGAGCTGACCAATCTCGGCCTCAGCGAGGGCAAGCTGACCAAGCGCTACGGCGACGACATGGTCATGTACGAGACCGAACGCGAGGAGCTGGAGGAGATGCCGCTGGTCCGCTCCGACGGGCTGCCGACCCAGCACATGCGGGCGCTCGCCTACTGGTCGGCGGCGCCGGAGCTCGACGACTTCATCTCGCTGCAGGTCTGCGGCAACGAGTGGGTCTCCCACGTCACCTGCCGCCGCAAGCTGATCGACGAGCTCGGCGTCGTCAACGGCAACGGCAGCGGCAGCGCCAAGGGCGGCGGCCCGCCGACCTACGACGTCTTCCACGGCATGGTCGCTCGCGACCGCACCTCGATCACCTCGAGCAAGGAAGGCGCGCTCTTGATCGACGACCTCGCCGACTGGCTGGAGCGGGAGATCGAGTCCGACCCCGAGCGCGGTGAGGTCTGGCGCTCGCACGCCGAGGCCGACCGCTTACCCTCGCGGATCGCGCTCGCCTACTTCCTCCTGCAGCCGACCGCCAAGCGGGTCGACTTCGAGCCGGGGAAGCTGCTGCGCGAGCAGAAGGGGAGCCTCGGCTGGGACCTGGCGCGGGCGCAGGCGCACCATGGCACCGCGCCGCTCGAGGCCGAGCGCGCCGCCGAGGACGCCGACTACCGCTTCGCTGTCGTCCAGTCCGAGCTCTACCGCCGTCACCTGCGCAGCTCGGTCGAGGGCCTCGATGTGATTCCACTGGCCCGCTACGTCTCCCACTTCGCCCGCTGGTACCGCGAGGAGGAGCGCTCGCCCGAGGTCGAGCGGGTGGCGCGGACGGTGCTCGACCAGGGCGTCCGCGGCCTCGGGCTGGAGGGGGCGTGAGATGAGAACGCTGCTGGTCGACAACCACGACTCCTACACCTACAACGTCTTCCATCTGCTGGCCGCGGCCGCGGGCGAGGAGCCGGTCGTGGTCAACAACGACGCCGTCTCCTGGCGGGTGCTCTCGCGCTCGGACTTCGACGCGATCGTGCTCTCGCCGGGGCCGGGACGGCCGGAGCGCTGGCACGACTTCGGCGTCTGCCGCGACATCCTCCGCTACAGCGAGATCCCCGTGCTCGGCATCTGCCTCGGCCACCAGGGAATCGGCAACCTGCTCGAGGGCGGCGTCAGCACGGCGCCGATGGCGATGCACGGCCGGCTCAGCCACGTGCGCCACTCCGACAGCGGCATCTTCGAGGGGATCCCGCAGGACTTCTCGGTCGTCCGCTACCACTCGCTGGCGATCACCGGCCCGCCCGGCCCCGAAGGCCACGTCACCGCCTGGGCCGACGACGGCGTGGTGATGGGGATCGAACACACAAAGCGGCCGATCTGGGGCGTCCAGTTCCACCCCGAGTCGATCGCCACCGAGCACGGCCGCGCGATCGCCGAAAACTTCTACAGCCTGGCCAGCCGCCTCCGCAACAAGCCCCTCGCCGGAAAAGCCGGCCGACGGGCCGATAAGTCGTCGCAGGCTCGACGAATCGGCCCATCGACCCCCAGGGAAGCGGTGGAGGGGCCGATGCGGTTGCGGCTGCGGACTATTGAGGGGGAGGCTCCTACTGAGGCTTTGTTCGAAGGGCTCTTTGCCGACGCGGAGAACTCGTTTTGGCTCGACAGCGTCGATGCGCCGACGCGGCTCGCGCAGAGCTCTTACATGGGGACCAGCGCCGGGCGCGACCGCTGCCTGCTCTCCTACGACGTCGATGCCGGCGAGGTCGCGATCGAGCGCGCCCGCCGCAGCACGGTCGAGCACAGGTCGATCTTCGACCTGCTCGACCGCGAAATCGCCAAGCACGCGGTGACGCCGCCGCCAGAGCTGGCGCGGGGGCTGGTCGGCGGCTTCGTCGGCTACCTCGGCTACGAGCTCAAGGCCGACTGCGGCTCGCCCAACGTCCACAGCTCCGACATGCCGGATGCGCTGATGATGCTCGCCAACCGTGTCATCGCGGTCGACCACGTGCGCCGTCGCACCTACGTCTGCGCGGTCGGCCGCGAGCAGGACGCCGAGGCCGACACCTGGGTCGAGCTGGCGGTCAATGCTGTCGCCGCGACGCTCGCCGACCCGCCCGAGCCGGTGCCGACGCCCGACCCCGACGACCCGGCGCCGCAGGTCAGCTTCCAGAGCGGCCGCGGCCGCGAGCAGTACCTCGCCGACATCGCCCACAGCCAGTCCGAACTGGCGGCGGGCGAGTCCTACGAGGTCTGCCTCACCGACCAGTTCTCGACCGACGCCAGTCCCGACCCCTTCGTGCTCTACCGCCACCTGCGGCGCAGCAACCCGGCTCCCTTCGCCGCCTACCTCAGGTTCGGCGAGCGCGCGATCGTCAGCTCCTCGCCGGAGCGCTTCCTCTCGGTCGACCGCCAGCGCCGGGTCGAGGCGCGCCCGATCAAGGGGACGATCTCGCGCAGCGACGACCCGGTCGTCGACGCCGCCCGTCGCGCCGAGCTGGCCGAGGACGAAAAGACCATGGCCGAGCACCTGATGATCGTCGACCTGCTGCGCAACGACGTCGGCCGGGTCTGCGACGTCGACAGCGTCAGCGTTCCGGAGCTGATGGTGATCGAGCCCTACGCGACCGTGCACCAGATGGTCTCGACGATCCAGGGCTACCTGGAACCCGATCGCAGCCCGGTCGAGTGCGTCCACTCCTGCTTCCCGGGCGGCTCGATGACCGGGGCGCCGAAGCTGCGGACGATGGAGATCATCGACGGGATCGAGGACGAGGCGCGTGGCGTCTACTCCGGGGCGATCGGCTACTTCGGCTTCGACGGCAGCACCGACCTCAGCATCGTCATCCGCACGATCGTCATGCGCCCGGGCAAGACCACGATCGGCGCCGGCGGCGCGATCGTCATGCAGTCCGACCCGGTCGACGAGTTCGACGAGATCCTGCTCAAGGCGCGGGCGCCGATGGCGGCGGTGGCGCGCGTCGCCGCCGGCCGCGACGATCCCGACGCCTGGAGCGTCGAGCTGGAGCCGGAACCTCAGTCCCGAGCACGGACGGCCGAGGCGGTATGAGCAAGCCGACGGTGACGGCGCCGGCGACTGTTCGCGCGGCGGGGGACGGCGATGTCGCCGCGGTCGCGCTCGCGGTCGAGGAGCTGCTGCGCGAGCTCGGCGGCCGGCGGCCGGCCCGGGGGGAGCTCGAGGCCGAGATCCGGGCGGTGCTGGCGGACCGCGGGGTGGGGGTGCTGCTGGTCGCCGAGGCGGAGGGGGAGATCGTCGGCGTGCTCAGCGCCAGCTGGCAGCGGGCGCTGCACGTGCCCGGGCGCTACGCGACGATCCAGGACCTCTGGGCGGCTCCGGACTGGCGCAGCCGCGGGATCGGCGCCGCCCTGGTCGACGAGCTTGCGGCCCTGTGTGGGAAGCAGGGGGTGGCACGGATCGAGGTCGGCCTCCCACGGGAGAGCTTCGACGCGATCCGCGCCACCGAGGCCTTCTATGTCGACAACGGGTTCGAGCAGCTGGGGCCGCGCATGCGCAGGTTGATCGCATGAGACGGCTGCTGATGATCGAGCAGCGCCGCGGCAGCGACGACGCCGCCCACTGGATCCGCGAAGGCGGCCGCACGATCCCCGGCCAGGACAGCAACCTGCGCCTTGACGAGCTGCGGGCCGGCCTGGTCCGCCACGCCGGCGTCCGGGCGATCGTCGCCGACGCCGGCGACGGGGAGCTGCGCCGAACCCTGGACGCGATGCACGAGCCCGCCTACCTCGAGGCCCTGCGCGGCGTCAACGGCGAGCCGACGGTCCTGGCCGAGCTTGCCCCGCCCGGGCTGGAGCCCGACATCCCGGTCACCGCCGCGATCGTCGCCGCCGCCCACGAGGGCGTCCGCACCGCGATCACGGCGGCCGAGCGGCTTGCCTGCGGCGCCCGCTTCACCTACGCCGTCTGTCGCCCGCCGGGCCACCACGCCGGCCCCGACTTCCTCGGCGGCTACTGCTACCTCAACAACGCCGCCGCCGCGGTGCGGACCCTCTACGAGGCCGGAGTCAGGCCGGTCGGGATCCTCGACCTCGACCTCCACTACCCGAACGGGACCGCCGCCCTGGTCGCGCGGATGGACGGCGCCACCCTGCATTCGCTGCACGCCTCGCCGGTCACCAACGTCGCCGCCGACACCGTGCTGCCGCAGGCGCGGGGCGAACGGGTCGTCGCCTTCAGCGCCAGCCCCGACGCCGCCGCCTACCTGGACGAGGTCGCGGCCTCGATCGAGGAGCTGGCCGTGAGCGCCGCCGCCCTCGTCGTCTCGCTCGGTTACGACACGGTCGCGGGAGACCCGCACGGGTCCTGGGGCTTCGCACCGGAGATCTTCACCGCGATCGGCCGTCTGCTGGCCGAGTCCGGCCGGCCGGTCTGCGTCGTCCAGGAGGGCGGCTACTCGCTGCCGGCGCTGGCCGCTTGCAGCCACGCCTTCGCCACCGGCCTGCTCGGAGGAGGAACTGAATGAACGGGCTGGAGCCGTTCCGCCGCCGCCTCGACGTGATCGACGACGAGATCGCCCGCCTGCTCGGCGACCGCTTCGAGATCTGCCGCGAAGTGGCGCTCTACAAGAGCGCCCACGGGATGCCGATGATGCAGCCCGAGCGGGTCGTCGAGGTCCGCGCCCGCTACCTCGCCCGCGGCGCCGAGGCCGGCCTCCCGGCCGATTTCAGTGGCGACCTCTTCGATCTGCTGATCGCCGCCACCTGCAAGGAGGAGGACGAGCTGATGGAGGCTCGGACGGCGACGATGCCAGGACCGGAGGGCGCCCGGTGAGCGGCGCCAGCG
>JBAQZI010000002.1:0-10173 GCA_049790835.1 Solirubrobacterales bacterium | reverse complement strand
GGGCTCGGCCGACGAGCCGCGCGGCCGCTGTCGGCGGCCAGCTGATCCCCTTCGCCGGCCGCACCGCGGTCGCGGTCGGGCACCTGCCCGATTCCGGCCTGGTGGTGCGACTGACCCGCGGCCGCGCCTGGATCGCGGTCCTCGGCCTGCTGCTCGCGGGAATCGTCGGGCTCAACGTGGTCACCCTCAGCCTCGCCGCCTCGGCGAGCAACGTCGACGCGGCGATCACCGCCCTCGATCAGGAGAACCCGATCCTGCGCGCTCGGGACGACCGGCTGACCAGCGGCGGCCCGATCCGCCAGGCGGCGGTGCCGCTGGGGCTGGCGATGCCCCCCAACGAAGAGATCCACTTCACGGACGCGGGTCCCGACGACGTCGCCACAGCGGCGGCGCGCCTCGCCGCCGCCGGCGGGTAGGAGCGGGCGCGGATGCGCTTGATCGAGCGCCGGATCGGCCTCCTCTTCGCCGCCTTCCTGCTCTGCTTCCTGGTCATCGTCGGGCGAGCCTTCTGGCTGCAGGGGGTGCAGGGCGGCGCCCTCGCCTCCGAGGCGCTCTCGCAGCAGACGGAGACGGTGACGGTGCCGGGGCTGCGCGGCAGCCTGCTCGACCGCAGCGGCAACCAGCTCGCCGCCTCCGAGAACGCGGCGACGATCTTCGCCACGCCCTACCAGGTGAAGAACCCGCCCTACGCGGCGAAGAAACTGGCCTCGATCCTCGAACTCGACAAGGCGGACGTGCTCGAAAGCCTGACCGCCGACAGCGGCTTCTCCTACATCGCCCAGAAAGTCAGCCTCGAACAGGCGGGCCGGGTCGAACGGCTGGAGCTGGAAGGGATCGGTGAGCTGCCCGACAGCCGCCGCACCTACCCGCAGGGCGAAATGGCGGGACAGGTGGTCGGCGCCGTCGGCTCCGAGAACCAGGGGCTGACCGGGCTCGAGGCGGGTGAGGAAGAGATCCTCAGCGCCAGCGACGGCGAGCGGCGCATCGTCCGCGACGCGCTCGGCGACCCGATCCGGCTGGAAACCGTGGAGGAAGCCGAGGACGGCGAAGACATCCAGCTGACGCTGGACCCGCAGATCCAGGAGAAGACCGAGCGGGTGCTGGCCGAAGTCGGCGAAAGCTACTCGCCGAAAGGGGCGACGGCGATCGTCATGGACCCCCAGAGCGCCCAGGTCCTGGCGATGGCCAACTGGCCGCCGGTCGACCCCAACGACCTCTCCAACGCCAGCAACGACGACCTCGTCAACAGGGCCACCGCCTTCAACTACGAGCCGGGGTCGACCTTCAAGGCGTTCACGGTCGCCGCCGCGCTCGAGGAGAAACTGGTCACGCCGGCCTCCGAATTCACGCTCGAACCCAGCATCCAGGTCGCCGATCGCACGATCGAAGACTCGCATCCGCGCGGCACCGAAACGATGAGCGTCGCCACGATCCTCGCCCACTCCTCCAACGTCGGTGCGGTGACGATCGGGCTCGAGCTCGGCGACGAGAGATTCAGCCGCTGGATCAACCGCTTCGGCTTCGGCCGGCCGACCGGGGTCCAGTTCCCGAACGAGGAACAGGGGATCGTGCCCGAGCTCGACGAGTACTCGGGCTCGACGATGGGCAACCTGCCGATCGGCCAGGGCCTGGCGGTGACGCCGATGCAGATGATGGCCGGCTATGCGGCGATCGCCAACGGCGGCATCCTCAGGCAGCCGCAGCTGATCAAGCGGGTCGGCGACGAGACGAGCGAGGAGCCCGAGGGGCGGCGGGTGGTCAAACCCGAGGTGGCGGCGCAGGTGCGGGAAATGCTCGAGGGGGTGCTGGCGCCGGGCGGCACGGCATCGGAGGTCAGCGTGCCGGGGTACACGCTGGCGGGGAAGACCGGAACGGCTGAGGTGGCGGAAAACGGGACTTACTCGGAGACCAAGTTTGTGGCGTCGTTCATTGGCTTTGCGCCGGCGGACGATCCGAGGTTCCTGGCGGCGGTGATCGTGGATCAGCCGCAGGGGGATTACTACGGCGGGACGGTGGCGGGGCCGGCGTTTGGGTCCATCGCGGCTTACTCGCTGCCGTATTTGGGCGTAGCGCCCGAATAGCGGATCGGGAATCGGGTGCCCCCGACTCCCGATCTAGACTCGGGGACCGATGAGGGTTGATGAGCTTGCCGGCGAGGTTGAGGGGGCCCGGATCGTGGGCGAGGGGTCCGTCGAGGTCGCGGCTCTTGCGTATGACAGTCGAAAAGCTGGGCCCGGGACGTTGTTCTTCTGTGTGGTGGGGGAGAAGGTCGATGGGCATGACTTTGCCGCTCAGGTGATTGAGGCTGGGGCGGTGGCTCTGGTGGTTGAGCGGGAACTGGAGGTCGATGTGGCGCAGGTGGTGGTCCCAGACCCGCGGGCGGCGATGGCTCCGGTGGCGGCGCGGTTCTATGGGGACCCGACTTCGGAGCTACGGGTCGTGGGGGTTACGGGGACGAACGGGAAGACGACGACGGCGTTCTTGATTCGGGAGATTCTCGAGGGGGCGGGGGTCTCGACCGGGCTGCTGGGGACGGTCAAGCAGGTCGTGGGTGGGGTGGAGGAGAGCGTGGAGCGGACGACGCCCGAGGCGATCGATCTGCAGGGGACGTTCAGGCAGATGCTCGAGGCGGGGGATGCGGCCTGCGCGATGGAGGTGTCCTCGCATGCGATGTCGCTGCGGCGGGCGGATGCGATCCATTTCGAGGTGGCGCTGTTCACGAACCTGACCCAGGATCACCTCGATTTCCACGCCGATATGGAGGATTACTTCCTCGCCAAGCGCAAGCTGCTCGAGGCCGGGGTGGGAACGGCGGTCGTCAACGTCGACGACCCCTACGGCCGCCGGCTCGCTGAGGAATTCGACTGCCTGACCTTCTCCGCCGAGGGCGTCAACGCCGACTACGTCGCCCAGGACGTCTCCTTCGACGCCGGCGGCGCCCGATTCACCCTAAACCGCGGGTCGATGGGCCGAAATGTCGAGTCTGAGTCGACAAATCGGCCCGTCGGCGGCGAGGTTCGGGTGCGGACCGGGTTGCCGGGGCATTTCAACGTGGCGAATGCCTTGGGGGCGTTCGCTGTCGCGGAGGCGATGGGGATCGACGCCGAGACCGCGGCGAAGGGCCTGGCCGCCGCCGCGCGGGTGCCGGGGCGCTTCGAGCCGATCGACGAGGGGCAGGGGTTCTCGGTCCTGGTCGACTACGCGCACACGCCGGACTCGCTGGAGAACGTGCTGCGGGCGGCGCGGCGGCTGACCGCGGGGCGGTTGATCTCAGTCTTCGGCGCCGGCGGCGACCGCGACCGCGACAAGCGGCCGAAGATGGGGCGTGCCGGGGCCGAGCTCTCCGACCTGGCGATCGTCACTTCCGACAACCCGCGCTCCGAGGACCCGGAGGCGATCGTCGCCGAAGTGGTCGCCGGGACCGGCGCCGGCGAGGTCGAGGTCGAGGTCGACCGCCGCGCCGCGATCGCCCTGGCGCTGGGACGGGCGGAGGCGGGGGACACTGTTGTCATCGCCGGCAAGGGCCACGAGCAGGGTCAGGAGTTCGAGGGCGGGCGCAAGGTCCCCTTCGACGATCGTCAGGTCGCCCGCGAGGAGCTGCGGAAGCTGGGCAGCCCGGCGTGAACCTGAGTGCCAAGGAGATCGCGACGGCGCTGGGGGCCCAGGTCGTTTCCGAGGGCAGCCCGGAGGCGCCGATCCGAGCCACGATCGACTCCGGCGCCAGCGGTCCCGGCGACCTCTTCTTCGGCCTGCGCGGCGCCAATCGCGACGGCGGCGAGTTCGCGACGGCGGCGATCGCGGCCGGCGCCTGGGGCGTAGTCGTCCGCGACGAGTTGCGGCAGTCCTTTGGTCCGCTATTCGGACCAAGGGACTGCCGCAATGGAGGAGGTGCCTGGGTCTTCGCCGTTCCCGATCCGCTGGCGGCGATGCAGGCGCTGGCCCGGGCCAACCGCCGCGCCCTCGGCGCCCGCGTCGTCGGGGTCACCGGCTCGGTCGGCAAGACCTCGGTCAAGGACATCGCGCGGGCCCTGCTGCCGGGCCGGGTCCACGCCAACCGCGAGAACCTCAACACCGAGATCGGGCTGCCACTGACCGTGCTCGAAGCCCCCGACGACACCGACCTCCTAGTGCTCGAGATGGCGATGCGCGGCCGCGGTCAGATTGACGAGCTGGCGGCGATCGCTGAGCCCGAGGTGGCGGTGATCACCAACGTCGGCCCGGTTCACGTCGAGTTGCTGGGCTCGGTGGCGGCGATCGCGGCCGCCAAGGCGGAGGTGCTCGACAGGCTCCCGCCCGGCGGGGTCGCCGTCGTCCCGGCCGAAGCCGGGGAGTTGGAGCCGCACCTGGAGCGGGCGCCGCGCCTGCTGCGCTTCGGGCCCGGGGGCGATGTCGAGGCGACCGAGGTCAGGGTCGCCGATGGCGTCACCGCGGCACTCATCTCCACCCCGTCAGGCAGCCAGCGCTTCCACTTTCCCTTCGCCGAGGCGCACAACCTGACCAACGCCCTCGCGGCCATAGCGGCCGGCGTCGCGCTCGGGGCGCCGCTGGCGCGGATGGCCGACCGCGCCGCGGACATAGGATTCTCCCGCTTCCGTGGCGAGCGCATCGAGCTCGGCGACGGGATCGTCCTCGTGAACGACTGCTACAACGCCAACCCGGTGTCGATGCGCGCGGCGCTCGATCATCTCGCGACGCTCGGCGCGCCGCGCACCGTCGCCGTGCTCGGCGAGATGGGCGAGCTCGGCCCCGGCGCGCCCGGCTTCCACCGCGAGGTCGGCGAGCACGCCCGTGCCGCCGGCGTCGACCTGCTGCTCGGGGTCGGCCTGCCGGCCCGCGACTACGGGCCCGACGAGCTGGTCGCCGACCCGGCCGAGGCGGCGGAGCTGCTGGCGGCCAAACTCGAGCCCGGCGACGCCGTCCTCGTCAAGGGCTCGCGCTCGGCCGGCCTCGAGGCCGTCGCCACCGAGCTGGCGGAGCTGGTCTGATGGGCGAAGTCCTGATCGCGGGAATGGCGGCGATGCTGATCTGCATCTTCCTCGGCCCCAAATTCATCGAGTACCTGCGGGTGCGCGAGTTCGGCCAGCACATCCGCGAGGACGGGCCGCAGGAGCACCACGCCAAGGCCGGCACGCCGACGATGGGCGGGCTGATCGTCTTCGCGGCGATCTGCGTCCCCTTCCTCGTCCTCTCCGACCGCGACCCGCAGAGCATGGCCGTCTTCGGCGTCGCCCTCGGCTGCGCGGCACTGGGCTTCGCCGACGACTACATCAAGATCATCAAACGCCGCTCGCTCGGCCTGGCGGGGCGCTGGAAGCTGCTCGGCCAGCTGATCCTGGCGCTGGGCCTCTGGTGGGTGGCCCGCCACAAGGTCGGCCTCGAGCCGATCCTCTATTTCCGCATCGGTGACGCCAGCATCGACCTCGGCCCGGTCCTCTACTTCGTGCTCGTCTTCCTCGTCATCGCCGGCACCTCCAACGGCGTCAACCTGACCGACGGCCTCGACGGCCTCGCCGCCGGCTCCTGCGCGATCGTCCTGCTCGCCTACACGGCGATCGCCTTCGTCGCCAACCAGCAGCAGGACCTGGCCCTGCTCTCCGCCTGCCTGGTCGGCGGCTGCATCGGCTTCCTCTGGTTCAACGCCTTCCCGGCCTCGATCTTCATGGGGGACACCGGCTCGCTCGGCTTAGGCGGGGCCATCGGGGCCCTGGCGGTGATGACCCAGACCGAGGTGCTGCTGGTCATCATCGGCGGCATCTTCGTGATCGAGGCGCTCTCGGTCGCGATCCAGGTCTTCTCCTTCAAGACCTTCCGCCGCCGCGTCCTGCTGATGGCGCCGCTGCACCACCACTTCGAGATGATGGCCTGGTCGGAGACCAAGATCATGCTGCGCTTCTGGATCATCGCCGCGGTCTGCTCGGGGATCGGCTTCACGCTGTACCAGCAGTCGATCGGGCGCTAGCCCCGGGCGCGGGATGGGCGAGCGCACCGAGCTCAGCACCGCCCGCCTGCTGCTGCGCCGCTGGCGGGTCGCCGACCGCGAGCCCTTCGCCGCCCTCAACGCCGACCCGGAGGTCATGGAGTACTTCCCGGAGGCTCTGACCGGTGAGCAGAGCGACCGCCTGATCGAGCGGATCGAGGCCGAGTTCGAGCGCAGCGGCCATGGGCTCTGGGCGCTCGAGACCCGAGCGGGCGGCGAGTTCATCGGTTTCACCGGCCTGGCCGCGGTCCCCTTCCAGGCCCACTTCACGCCGGCGGTCGAGATCGGCTGGCGCCTGTCGCGGGCGGCCTGGGGCCGGGGCTACGCGACCGAGGCCGCCGGCGCCGCGCTCGCCTTCGGCTTCGACGAGGCCGGCTTGGGGGAGATCGTCTCCTTCGCCGTTCCCGGCAATCTGCGCTCGCGAGCGGTGATGGAGCGGATCGGCATGGAGCGGGACCCCGCCGGCGACTTCGACCACCCGCGCCTGCCACCCGGCCATCCTCTGGCCCGGCACGTGCTGTATCGGGCCGTGGCAGGCGACCGCTAGGGCATTCGCCGACAGGTTCAGCCGCCCCGAGCGCGAACCTGTCCTGGATGGGTGCGCCTGCGACCAGACGACTGCGTCCGCCGCTGCCGGCGGGCCCGTTTCTGGTGGTGGGGCTGGCGCGCTCCGGCTGCGCCGTCGCGCGGCTGCTGAGAGAGCGCGGGGAGAGCGTGCGGGGGGTCGATGCAGGCAGCCCGAAAGAGGCGAAAAGGCTTTCGCAGGCGGGCGTCGAAGTGTTCTTGGATACGGATGGACTTGCACTGCTCGAGGGGACGCGGACTGTCGTCAAGAGCCCGGGCGTGCCCCGGGAGGCGGCGGTGATCGCGGCGGCTCTGGAGCGGGGGATCGACGTCGTCGGGGAGCTCGAGCTGGCCTGGCGGGCGATTCCCAACCGCTTCGTCGCCGTGACCGGGACCAACGGCAAGACGACCACGGTCGAGCTGCTCGGCCACGTCTACCGCGCCGCCGGTGAGCCGGTCGCGGTCGCCGGCAACGTCGGCACGCCGCTCTCGGAGCTGGCCGGTCAGATCGAGCCGGACGCCACCGTCGTCTGCGAGGCCTCCAGCTTCCAGCTCGAGGACACCCACTTCTTCGCGCCCGAGTGCGCCGTCTTCCTCAACCTCGCTCCCGACCACCTCGACCGCCACCACGACCTCGAGTCCTACCTGGCGGCGAAGCTGCGGATCTTCGCCAACCAGGGCAACGACGACGTCGCCGTCTACAACGCCGACGACCCGGCGCTGGCCGGCACCGATCTCGGTGGCTGCGCCCGCCGCCTCGCCTTCTGCACCGGCGCCGCCCCCGACTGCGAGGTCGCGGTCGCCGCGGGAACGATCTTCTACGACGGCGAGCCGCTGCTCGCGGTCGACGAGCTGGGGCTGTTCGGCGAGCACAACGTCGCCAACGCGATGGCCGCCGCGGCGGCGGCGCTGGCGATGGGGCTCGACCGCGAGGCGGTGCGCGAGGGCCTGCGCGGCTTCGCCGGCGTGCCGCACCGCCTCGAGCTGGTCGCGGAGATCGGCGGCGTGCGCTTCGTCAACGACTCCAAGGCGACCAACGTCGCCTCCGCCGTGGTCGGCATCGGCGCCTTCGAGGGCGGCGTCCACGCGATTCTCGGCGGCAGCGAGAAGGGCGAGCCGTTCGCGCCCCTGCTCGACCCGATCGTCGAGCGTTGCGCCGCCTGCTATCTGATCGGCGCCACCGCCGATCGCCTCGCCGAGGAGCTGGCGCTCGCCACGGCGGCCGGCGTCGAACTGCACCGCGACGCCGACCTCGAGGGCGCCGTTCGCCGCGCCGCCGCCGCGGCCACCCCGGGCGAGGTGGTCCTACTCTCGCCCGCCTGCGCCAGCTTCGACGCCTTCGAGAGCTTCGAACGGCGCGGAGAGCGCTTCCGCGAGATCGTCGGGGGCTTGAAGTGAGCGCCTTCCCGATCGCCCTCGGTCGCTTCGGCAAGCCCGCCAAGGGGAAGGGAAGGAAGAAAGCGACGAGGCGCTCGCGGGCCAAGGCCGTCAGCGCCGAGTACAACATGCTGCTGACCGCGACCCTCTGCCTGCTGGCGCTGGGCGCGGTGATGGTCTTCTCGGCCAGCTCGACGACGCGGATCCTCCAGGACGGCGGCCTCTCCGACAGCGCCTTCTACCTGAAGCGGACGCTGATGTTCGGCGCCATCGGCCTGCTGATCATGCACATGACCGCCCGCCACGGGCTGCAGGCGGTCCGCAACCTGACCCCGGCGATCGTCGGCGGCTGCTTCTTCCTGCTCCTCGCCGTGCTCGCGATCGGCACCACCGTCAACGGCGCCAGTCGCTGGATCGGCTCCGGCTTCCTGCAGATCCAGCCCTCGGAGATCGCCAAGGTGGCGCTGGTCCTCTACGGCGCCGACCTGCTCGCCCGCAAACCGAAGCGGGCCCGCTCGATCGAGGGCTTCATGCCCTTCCTGCTCGTCGTCGGCGCCGCCTGCGTCCTGATCATGCTGGAGCCCGACATGGGGACGACGATGGTCCTCGCCTTCGCCGTCGGCGCCACCCTCGTCGCCGCTGGCGCCCGTCCCCGCGACCTCGGCCTGATCGCCCTCTGCATCGGCGTCCTGGCCTTGCTGATGACGGTCATCGAGCCCTACCGGATGGCCCGCCTGACCGGCTTCCTCAACCCCGGCGCCGACGCCGCCGGGGCGGGGTTCCAGGCGGCGCAGGCGAAGATCGCGTTGGGCTCCGGCGGCCTGTTCGGGGTCGGCATCGGCAACGGCGTCCAGAAGGCCTTCTACCTGCCCGAGGCCCACACCGACATGATCTCGGCCGTGATCGGCGAGGAGCTCGGCCTGGTCGGGATCGTCGGCGTCGTCGGCCTCTTCGCGATGTTCGGCTACGCCGGGCTCAAAGTCGCCCAGAAAGCCAAGGACACCTACGGCCGCCTGCTGGTCGCCGGCCTTACCTCCTTGATTCTCGTCCAGGCGACGATCAACCTCTTCGCGGTGATGGGGCTGGCGCCGCTGACCGGCGTGCCGCTGCCCTTCGTCTCCTACGGCAACAGCAGCCTGATGACGAGCTTGTTCGCGGTCGGCCTGATCCTCAACGTCGCCCGCGGCGGCAGCGCCAAGGCGGCGCGGGCCGCGACGGGGTCCCGCGCTGGCAAACTGCGCGTCGTCGAAGGCGGGCGCACGCCCAGCCGTGAAAGGAGCCGAGCGAGCGGTGCCAGGAAAGCCAAAGGTCGTGGTGGCAGCGGGGGGAACCGCGGGTCACGTGGTCCCCGCCATGGCGGTCGCCGCCGAGCTTCGGGCTAGCGGCGCCGAGGTCTCCTTCCTGGGGACGCGGGAGAAAGTCGAGGCCGAGCTGGTCCCGGCCGCCGGCTATGCGATCGATTTCCTCAAGGTCCGCGGCATCGACCGCAGGAACCCGCTGCGCGCGGCTCGGGCCGGGTTCAAGGGCCTGGGGGCCGTCGGAGTGGCCCGGCGGGTGCTGCGCGAGCGCGGCGCCGACGTGGTGATGGGCGGCGGTGGCTACGTCGCCGGCCCGGCCGGACTGGCGGCGACGCTGACCGGGACGCCGCTGGTCCTGTGCGAGGCCGACAGCCACATGGGGCTCGCCAACCGGCTGCTGGCGCGGCGGGCGCGGCGGGTCTGCCTCGCCTTCCCGATCGCGGGACGCGAGGACGAGCGCTACCTGGTCACCGGCCGGCCGGTGCCGGCTGAGATTCTCGGCGCCGACCGCGGGGCGGCGCGCCGCCGCTTCGGGATCCCGGCCGATGCACGCTGCCTCTTCGTCGTCGGCGGCAGCCAGGGCGCGCGCTCGGTCAACTTCGCCGCCGTCGAAGCCTTCGCCGAGCGCGACGGGCGCGACTTCCAGGTTCTGCATCTGAGCGGGCGACGGGACCACGAGGAGCTGGAGCGCCGCCTCGCCGCGGCTCCCAACCGCGACGGCTACACGCTGGTCGGCTACGACCCCGCCGGCCTCGGCGACTTCCTCGCCGCCGCCGACCTCGTCCTCGGCCGCTCCGGCGGCTCGATCTTCGAGCTGACCGCGGCGGGGCGGCCGGCGGTCCTGGTTCCCTATCCCTACGCCACGGCCGACCATCAGAGCGCCAACGCGGCCTGGATGCGGCGGGCCGGCGCGGCCACCGTCGTTCCCGACTCGGCGCTCAGCGAGCAGCACGGGGC
>JBAQZI010000001.1:0-1995 GCA_049790835.1 Solirubrobacterales bacterium | reverse complement strand
GGGGCGGCGCTGGGGCCCGCGGTCGGCGGCATCCTCACCGAGCTGGTCTCCTGGCAGTCGATCTTCCTGATCCAGGTGCCGGTTGCCCTCGCCGCCGCCGTGCCGATCCTGGCCGTTGCCAAGCACGAGGCGGCGACCGGGATCCTGCAGACCGAGCTGCGGCGGACCGGTCGCCCTCATGTCGCGGCCAATATCGCCCTGGCGATGGTCTCGGCGGCGATCGCGGCGGCGCTCTTCCTCCTGGTCCTGCTCTTGATCGAAGGCTGGCGCCTGACCCCGATCGGCGCCGCGATCGTGGTCACCGCGATGCCCCTCGCCGCGATCCTCGGCAGCCGTCTCGGCCCGCTGGTGCCGAGCGCCAAGGCGAGAGCGGCGGCCGGAGCGATCCTCGTCTCCGGCGGCCTCGCCGGGCTGGCGCTGCTGCCTCAGGCGGAGGTGGCGCTGACCCTGCCGCCGCAGATCCTGGTCGGCGTCGGCCTTTCGCTGGTTCTCTCGGCGCTGACCGAGACGGCGCTCGGCGGCCGCGCCCCGCAGGCGATCCACGGCGGCTGGACGATCTCGGCCCGCCACGCCGGGGTCGTGATCGGCCTCCTCGCCCTGACCCCGATCTTCACCGCCGACATCGCCGAGCAGCGCGACGACGCGATCAACGCGGGCACCGCGGTCATCCTCGACTCCAAGGTCAATCCGCTGCTCAAGATCGATTTGGCGCAGAAGATCGAGGTGCGCCTGGAAGGGGAGACGGGGAAGGTCCCGACCCTGGGCCCCGCCTTCGAGCCGCTGCCGAGCGACCCCGACGATCGCGCCGCGGTGGAAGAGCTGCGCGACGAACTGCAGGAGCAGCTCAACCGTGGCGCCACCCACGCCTTCAGCGCCTCGTTCGGGCTCGCGGCTCTGCTCGGCCTGCTGGCGCTCATCCCCATAGCTCTAGCGCGGAGGGTCGAGCTATGAGGCCGATGGGCCGATTTGTCGAGCCCGAGGCGACTTTCCGGCCCATCGACCGAGGGGTTGGGCGATGAACCCGGGCTTGCGGGCACAGGTGCTGGTCGGGACCGCGATCGTCCTCTCGCTGGCGCTGGTCGGCGTCTACCTGGCGGCGGGCGGCGCCTCCTACACGCCCGAGAAGAGCCAGGACCCGTGCGAGCAGCGGCCCTGGACCAATCCCGAAGGGCTCAGCGAAATCGCCAACCAGTTCTCGATCTCGGCCCTCGACGGGGCGGCCTGCCAGCTCGGGGTGACGCGGGAGACGCTGGCGCGGGCGCTGGCGACCCCGGAGGCGCGCGAGCGCTTCCGCGAGCGCTACGGGGTCGACGAAGAGAAGCTGGCGCGGGCGGTGCGAGCCGGCCTGCTGCGGGCGATCGACGACGCCGAAGAGGCAGGGGCTCTCAGTCCCTTGATCGCCGATCCCCTGCGGGGCACGATCGAGGAAATCCCGCTCGATCGAGCGATCGAACTGATCAACAACGCCGACTCCCTGCTCGGCAACGTTCAGTCCTTCCTCGGTCCGGCGGGGGACCTGCTGGAAGAACTGCTCCCTTAACGGAGTCGTAGGGCTGCGGCCGCGGCGGCGACCGCCGATTAGCCGCGGGTCGCGCGCCAGACCCAGAGCATCGCCAGCGGCTGCAGCGGCAGCCGCGCCCAGAGCGTCCAGCGGGGAATCTTGTTCAGGTCGAGGCCCTTGACCTGCTCGGGGCTGACCGCCATGTGGACGTTGGCGGGGAGGACGGCCAGCAGCAGGCCCAGCAGCCACCAGCGAGCGAGGCGGCGGCTGCGGGGGTGGAGGACCGCGAGCCCGCCGGCGATCTCGGCGATGCCGCTGACGATCACCGCCTCGCGCTTGCGAGCGGCGATCGCGGGCGGCACGATCGCTTCGAAGCTGCGCGGCATCACGAAGTGCAGCGTGCCCATCAAGCTGAAGAAGGCGGCGAGGGCCAGGCGCGAGCGCTGCATGCCCGGAGTCTTTCAGTCCGCGGTTCGGAACCCACGGTGGACGTG